>JBAZHD010000039.1:0-27454 GCA_041652515.1 Methanoregula sp. | reverse complement strand
GGACATTCAAACGGCTATTGATTTTATTGTCGAACATGGCTTTAAGGTAATTCACCCGGACTCAGTTCTTGAACAGAATCTTCGTGAAGGGAGTCGGTGAGTTACTCATTTTCATATTAAATCATTTGATATTAATCATAACGCTCTCGGTAATCCCCCCGCCGCCAGGGCATTCCCCGGTTGCGATAATATCGTATTAATGGAAAACAATCGTGCTGATTTTTCCTGTACAGATAATACAAAGACAACCGCATCGCAATACGCCCCCTCGTCAAAGAACGTTTCACGTTCTTCTTCAGCTTCGGGCTTGACCATCCTTAGTCCCCACGGAGGGAGCAGGATTGGCGCAAAGGAGGCGATCATTATTTTTAAAACAGGTTTTCTCAAAGCAGATTCTTCATATCTATTGTCCATGAACAATACCTGCAAACTCACCTTTTTAATTCCCTCACGCCAATGCATACACAATGTTTTTCAAGGTCCATCGCTCGCGGGATTCCGGAGACATTGTTGCGGTCTGTGACCGGGAACTGCTGAACACGACGGTACATCATGAAAAAATCACGATAATCATCTCAGATTCGTTTTACGGCAATACCCCCGCAACGGATGACGAGGTTCGTAATGCATTAAAACACGCCGGCAATATCAACCTCATCGGTGAGCGTTCCGTCAACCTCGCCATCGAAATGGGACTGGTTACAAAATCCGGCTGCATGATGATTGGAAACGTGCCCCACGCACAGATCTACCGGCTATGAAAAAAGATATCAGGGGCAATTTCTGCCCGAAATGCGGAAAACCGTCAGAGACTGACGGATTGTGCAACCAGTGCAGGATCGGAAGTACCCCCTGGTTCACATGTGATAAGCGCGTACAGAGCACCAACTGCCCCAGCTGCGGCGCGATAAAAGTAGTGAATACATGGACGGATTCCGTTCTTGAACGTGCTGACCTCGGCCCTGATGTCGCAAAATCTGCAGTGCATTTCCATCCGGATGTGAAAAAAACTGCAATAGAGGTATCAATCCATGACCTCACGGTGAACCGCTCACGCGCCACGCTCATTCTCCGGGGTCTCCTGTACAATAAAACTGTAGAAGCGACCTGTACCGTGGAGATTCTCTGGCACAAGGAGCAGTGCGACCGGTGTAACCGGATCAGCGGGAGTTATTATGAAGGGATCGTGCAGGTTCGGGCTGAAGGGCGGATTCCCAGCACGTTTGAGATCCAGAATACGGCCTCGATTGCCCAAGAGATCGAGGACAAACTCCAGGCTGGCGGTGAACGGCTCTCGTTCATCTCGGACATGAACGAGATCCACGATGGTCTTGATATCATCATCGGGTCACAGCACATCGGGTTTCTCATCTCGCAGGGAATTGTCGCCCGGCTGGGTGGGCGCTATACGACACATCCAAAACTGGTTGGGGAAAAGAACGGCAGGCAGCTCTATAGAGTAACCTATTCCGTCCGGCTCCCGCGGTTCCAGAAGGATGACGTCGTAAAAATCAGGAACCGGTACTACCAGGTCCTGCGGGTGGAATCCCATCATGTCCAGGCACTTGACCTTAAGGACGGGAATACAAAATCTGTCCGGGAAGACGATATCGAGAAGATCATCGGCAATGCAAGGAATGCCGAGCAGGCTCTCGTGGTTTTTGCCGACGGGAAAAACATGGGGATACTCGATCCGAAAAGCAGCCAGACCCGCGAATATCCGCACCTGAAATGGCTGGATGTCCTGACCGGGGAGCAGATCCAGTTGCTGCGGGACGGCGACCAGATGGTTTTTGTCAGGTAGGATATGCGGGTACGGGCAGTCCGTAAAGAAAAAGCTGGCGAGATACAAGCTGCCGGCTGGGTTGACAGGACACGGGGCCCTTATGCCGAGGGCGATACACTCTGGGTACCGGTCATTGCCTCCGAGCCCTGCGACCGTGAAATCCCTGAAACAAAACGGTATCGCGGGCGTGGCTATTATATGGTCGGGGACATTGCAGTCCTGCACGGGAAAGAACCTACCCGGGCCGAGATTGATGCAATAGCCGGATTTTGTCACCCGCGCGGCATCGTGTGGATCAAATCCCTGCAGGACGTAACAAGAACCCCGGAGACGCAGCTTGTCTGGGGAACCGGCGGGGAAGTCTGCCACAAGGAGGCCGGGTTTTCCTATATTCTCAATCCGGAAAAAGTGATGTTCTCGATGGGCAACCGCGAAGAGAAAACGCGGATAGCCGACATGGTCAGGAAAAGCCCCCGACCCGAGAGGATCGCCGACATGTTTGCCGGCATCGGGTATTTTTCCATTCCGCTCGCAGCAGCGGGCGCAGCTATCCATGCCATGGAAATTAATCCCATCGCTTTCGGATACCTTGTCAGGTCCATTTCGGCCAACAACCTTGACGGCAGGATCACCCCCTCGCTGGGAGACTGCCGCCAGCTCCTTTCCGGCACCTATGACCGTATCATCATGGGCCATTTCGATGCGGTCACTATGCTCCCCGATGCATTGCGCCATGCTGCTTGCGGAAGTGTCATCCACGTCCACAGTATCGGACCGGCCGAAGAACAGGTACGCGCGCAGGTTGAGGGCGCAGGTTTTTCTGCCACTATCCATGTACATAAGGTAAAGAAATACCGGCCACATGCATGGCATATGGTCCAGGACGTGTATCTCGCATGACCATGATTCAGACCCTTGCCGGAAAACAGGTTGTTGTTGCGGTCACGGGAAGCATCGCAGCAGTTGAGGTCATCAGGCTGATTCACTCACTCAGGCGGTGTGGTGCGGTTGTCCAGACGGTCATGAGTGAGGCCGCAACCGGGATCATCTCCCCGGACTCCCTGACATATGCCAGCGGGAGGCCTGCGATCACCCGTATCTCCGGCATGGTCGAGCATGTGACATATTGCGGGGACGGGGGATCTGCAGATCTTCTGCTGGTCGCCCCCTGCACCGCGAATACCCTCAGCAAGATTGCCTGCGGTATTGACGATACTCCCGTTACGACATTTGCAACGACTGCACTCGGGAGAGGTATGCCGGTCCTGATCGTTCCGGCTATGCACCACAGCATGTACCGCCACCCGGCAGTCCGGGGGAACCTGGAATGCCTCAGGGCATGGGGAGTTGGCGTCATTGACCCGCGGATCGAAGAAGAGAAAGCGAAGATCGCGGACAATGAAACGATCGTTCTCTGGTGCGAGCGGATGATTCTCGGCCAGCCCCTGAAAGGGAAGCGGGTGCTGATAACAAGCGGCCCCTGCCGGGAGCCGGTCGATGATGTCCGCGTGCTCACAACCCGGTCAACCGGTATTATGGGTCGTGCGCTGGCCCTCGAAGCGTTCCGGCTCGGCGCCGACGTCACCGTCATCCACCGCGATGAATTCCCGTGCGTAAAAAACGTCCCCTCGGATTCAGCTGCTGATATGCGGGAAGCGGTGCACCGCTGTTTTTCAAAAGAGGGTGGCGCTGATATCTATATCAGCGCAGCAGCGATATCGGACTTTGCCCCGGTCCGTTCCCGGGGAAAGATCCCCAGCGGGAAGAAAGTCCGTCTTGAACTGGAACCGCTGCCAAAACTTCTCGATGAGGTTATCCATGACTATGCACCGGTCACCGTGGCATTCAAACTGGGTACGGAGACCGAGAAACAATCGAAACAGATGCTCGCAAAGGGCGTCACAGCGGTCCTGATGAATTCCCCCGCAACAATGGGCAGCAGGGAAGGGAACTATACACTTCTCTCATCTAAAGGACAGATGCCAGTTGATGGATCGAAAGATACGGTTGCACGCGGGTTCTGGACGAAAATTTTAGAACTTGTATAAAAAACTCTGACGACAGGAAGCACGGTTTTGGATCCAGACACAGATCCTGAGGTTTCTTGCTCTGATTCATGTATCCACGCACACTGGATCCCCGGAATCGTTCGGATATTTTTATATGGTGTTTATGTAAATAATGATACATGACCGCCATGAAGAATAAAGATCCCAAACCTGCCGCCGGTGGTTTGAGCATTCCAATCCCAATATTCTACAAGCTGATGGTGAGTATGCTGTTTGTCGCGACCATCCCGATGATCCTGCTGGGTATTGTTATGATGGGGGAACAGAACAGCATTATCAGCAATATCGGGCTTACCAACAGTATCTTTATCATCACGCTCATCACGCTCTCGGTTGTCGTCATGTGGAGTTTCTTCCTTGCAAGCAGCATCACCAACCCGATCGTCAGGCTCTCTAAGATCGCTACCAGCATGAGCACCGGGGAACTCAAGAACCCCGAGATCGAACTCCTCAGCAACGACGAGATCGGGGAACTCCAGACCGCATTCAACCGCATGGTTAATACTTACAAAATTCTTGATACCCTCTCAAAAGAAGACAACGACTGATCACCAGACAGGATTCGAGAAAATACGAGATCTGATTCCCGGCATGCGACAGCAAACCGGTTCAGTGACCGGATAAAAGAACCCGGATAACAAATGAGAGAACGAGCAAAAGAGGATTGTGGATGCTGAAAGGAATCCTGAATAAATTCCTTATCCTGAATGACGTGCAGGCTGCCATGGTTATCCAGGAGAACGGGGAAATTATCCAGATGATGAAATCCGGAATAGTGATCACGGAAGACCTTCAGGATGTCATCGCCACCATCATGCTCGATTCCAAGAAAACTGCTGCCCAGTTTGGGAATGCAGCCCTCTCCATGGTCTTTGTGGAGTTTGCCGAATCGTTCCTGATTCTTGGTCCGGTAATGGAAGAGTTCTACCTTGTTATTATTGCCAAAAACACTGCAAATATCGGGCAGATCACGTATGAGATGAAGAAGAACCAGGATGCGATCGTGTCTCTGTTATGATTGACCAGTTACCCGAAGGAAAGAGTATCGGCTGGATGCAGTCACCGCCGCAATGGATATTCACCCATACGGTCAGGTTCGTTGGCGTTGTACGGGTGGTCATCCAGGACGGCGAGGGGTTTATCCTCATCAAGAAAGGAAAACCGCTTGTGTATTATTTCAAACACGGCCGTATTGAACTTCACGGGCATGGTGCACTCGATTATTTCAACTCCCATCCGACCATTGAATTCAACCTTTGCAAATATACTCCGGAAGAGTTCGCCCAGGCACTGAAGATCTGTAATGTTGAGGAGGAAGTGCCGGAAACAGAGAGTGTTCAGGCGCAGGTTGTTCCGGTCGTGCCGATCCATGAAGAGGTTTTTGAACAACCCGCGGAGGAACCACCAGAAATACCCCGACATGAACAGCCCCCGCTTACCATACCGGAAAAACCTGAACCGTTGAGTGAGAAACCGTTGGCCACGGTTCCGGTAACACGGGAAGCCACGGTTCCGGTAATGATGGGATCCGCAATTCCGGTAACACGGGAAGCCGCTGTTCCAGTAATGCCGGGATCTGCAATTCCGGTAAAACATGTAATGGCGGTTCCCATAAAACCCCAGCAGGTTATTACTGACAGACCCCTTATCCCGCAGCCTGCAGTGCTTGAAGATCCGGATATAAAGATTATCGGCCAGATCAAGAAACTCAATGGTATTGTTGCCATTTCCGTGTTCAATGATGACCGGAACATCCTGCTCATGGGGGATGTCGAGATCGAACCGCTCCTGAAGATTGCAAGGACGATGCTCGCAACTACCACCAAGATCACGCCTCACCTTGACTGGGGATCCTTTGTTCATATGACACTCCAGATCCCGGAAGGTAACGTAATTATCGCCCCCTATCACGAGAACAATCTCTGTATCCTGACAACGAGGACAATCAACATCGGACATATACGCCGTATTCTCCGTGACCTTCAGCAGGACAGATCGCCGGGCGTCATGATGTAAGGAAAAGAGGGCTGTGCATTTTTTATGGAATTTCTTAATGCGTGAAAACGCCTACACTTGAATAACACACCATCATCTTCCGGTTCACATGATACCCAGTACCGTAACAGCATTCTGCCCGGGCCATATCTCAGGTTACTTCAGGCGTATTGAAGGAGAGTCGGTCGCCGCTACGGGAAGTATCGGGGCCGGCATCGTTATCAGCGAAGGCGTCACGGCAACAGTCACACCGGCGAATTCCACATCGATCTGTGTGAACCGCAGGGATGATTCCGGTACCATTGTTCACAGTTTCCCTGCATCCCCGCCACTCGAGTATGTTCTTAAAAAACTCGGGGTAACCGTCTCGGTCACAACCGTATGCCGCCTCCCTATCGGTGCCGGGTTCGGCCTCTCGGCAGCAGCACTGCTCGCCACCCTCACTGCGGTAAACCAGTGCCATAACCTCGGGCGGACCCCCCACGATATCGCTCTGCTGGCACATGAGGCCGAAGTTATCCACCGGACGGGTCTTGGCGATGTTGCTGCCTGCCAGGAGGGGGGGCGAGTTGTGCGGAACGGGCCGGGCATCGATGCCCCCATCGTCAGAACTTTTGACCTGCCCGAACCGCTGTATGCTGTATCCTTCGGCTCGATCTCAACGCCATCAGTTCTTGGATCGCCGGAACAGATGGAACGCGTTGCAGCTGCATTTCCCCCGGGTCAGCCGAAAAACGCGGAGGATTTTTTCAGGATTTCCCGGCAGTTTGCAGAAACGAGCGGGCTCCTCACCCCGGAAGCCGGTTCGGTTATCCGGCATTGTACTGATAATCAGGTTCCTGCGAGCATGACCATGCTGGGCAACGGCGTATTTGCATACGGAAAAAAAGCAAGGGAGATCCTTTCTGCTTCCGGCGACGTGTATTCGTTTACCGTAGCGAGTGGAGGGGCCCGGATTATCGGTGACCGGCCATGATCCCCCCAGATCATCCCCGGTACCATTCGCTGGTCACCCGCGAGCACCTTGCAGAGTGTGTAAAAAAGGGCATTGTTTCCTTTGAAGGGCTCACGGCCCATGGCCGGGGCGAGGCCTTCGATTACTTCCTTGGGGAGCGGACAACCGCGAGTGCCCTCCGTGCAGAGAAAACCGCAGCAGCGCTGCTGCTTTCTGCCCGGCACCCGGTCATTTCCGTTAACGGGAATGCTGCGGCACTTGCTGCGCGTGAGATTGCTGCGCTCCAGGAGGCATGTGGTGCTATCGTTGAGGTCAACCTCTTCCACCGGACGGAAGAACGCGTGCAGATTATCGAAGACCTGCTCCGGGATGCGGGAGCTGACGTGTTCTCCGGCACGGCTGAACGGCTCCTCCCCCTTTCTCATGATCGTGCGTGGTGCCGGCGGGAAGGAATGTTCTCTGCCGATGTCATCCTGGTACCGCTTGAAGACGGCGACCGGTGCGAGGCACTGGTGACGATGGGTAAGACCATGATCGCAATCGACCTCAATCCCCTCTCCCGCACGTCACGAACCGCGACGCTGACTATTGTTGACGAACTGACCCGCGCGCTCCCGAATATTACCGATGCGTGCAGGAACCTTCCTGACACAGAACGCGCGAAACTGCTGGCAGCTCCTGATAATAATTATCTTTTGTCAGAAGCAATACGTGAGATGACAAAGAGGTTGTCCCATGCTCTGGACTGAAAAATACCGGCCGTGTACGTTTACAGAAATCCTGGGACAGGAGCCGGTCGTCCAGCACCTCTCATCGTTTGCTGAATCGGGGACACTGCCCCACCTTATCCTGACCGGCCCGCACGGTACCGGTAAAAGCACTGCAGTTACCTGCCTGGCGAGAGCCATGTATCACGATAACTGGGAACTCAACACCACCATCTTTCCGGTATCAGACTTGTTTTCGCAGGGGAAATCGTTCCTTGAACAGGACGACCGGTATGCCCATATCTACCAGAAAAACCAGTCCCTGATCGTGAATTTCAAGCATATCCTCAAATGGTATGCTTCCATGCGGCCGCTGGACGCGGAATTCAAGCTGATGGTCTTTGAAGATGCCCATGCGCTCACAAGGGACGCCCAGCAGGCACTGCGCAGGATCATGGAGCGCTCAAGTAATACCTGCCGGTTTATTTTCACGACCACAAACCCGAGCGCGATCATCCCCGCGATCAGTTCCCGCTGTCTCCCCCTTTTTTTTGCCCCGGTAAGCCAGGACATCATCCTGAACCATCTCATGGATATCCGGGCAAAAGAAGCTGCAGATTCCCCGACATGTTCTGATGACGATCTCGATCTCATTGTCCAGGCTGCTGCCGGGGACCTGAGGCGGGCGGTCCTTCTCCTCCAGGCAGCGCTCCAGTCTGGCCGGTGCGAGGATCTCCTCACCCACACATCGTCAGAAAATGCAACAATCATGTCGCAGGCCCTCAGCGCACTCCGGGATGGTGACGTAAGGGGGGCTGTCCGCCGCATGGAGGCCCTTATGATCGACAGCGGTCTTTCGGGGAGCGAAGTTTTGTATGAAGCCCGCATAATAGTACAGCGGGAGTATAATCACCCGGCACTTGCAATAGCACTCGCTGATGCAGAGTACCGGCTGATGCACGCGAATAACGAATATATTCAGCTGGGGGCATTTGCCACCGGCATACGGGATGTTTTTTCATGAGCGGCACAAAAACAGACAAAATCCGCAGGCATTACGACACGGTCGCCGACACGTACGATTCCCATTACGATCATCACCGGGGAAAAGAATACCATACGAACCTGAGCAACCACCTTCTCAAAGCTCTTCCAAAGGGAGGGAACCTGCTTGATATCGGGTGCGGGACCGGCCTGTTTGTTGAAAAATATATTAAAAACGGAGGCTGCGGGACAGGTCTTGACATCAGCGAAGGAATGGTAGCAAAGGCCCGTAACCGCTGCCCGGACTGCGAGTTCCTCGTGGGAACCGGTGAGAAACTGCCATTTGACGACTGCTCCTTCAATGCGGTATCCAGCGTCCTTGTATTCAGTTATGTCAGGGACCCCGTTGCCATGCTTTCCGAGGTATACCGTGTTCTCGAGCCGGGTGGATCCCTTGCGCTCTGTACGCTTGGTAAGAAACTGATCACGAGAGGAATCCCGTCCCTCTACAAGATTGGCGAGAAGATCAAGATCAAGCATGTGGTCATGAAGGACTTCGGGGAACACTATTACAACGAGAAAGAGATGTACAGCCTCTTTGATAATATCGGATTTGGCGAAGTCAATGTGAAATGGTGCTCGTTTGCCCATATCGATATGATTGACCCGATCTTTTCCCTTGCCACAAAGGTCGAGCCATTCGTAGAAAAGAACGTCCCCCAGCTGGCCTACAACATCTTTGTCAGCGCGAAGAAGGATTAGTACTGGACACAGAATTCGTATTCGGGATACGAATCCTTAAAAAAAACTCTGTGGAACACCTATTTCACTAGTTTTGATCGCCCCCATTGCACCAGCCCAGCCCCCATCGGGTGTGGGGGCACATATGACGCCGCGGAGAAATTTGTACGGGTATTCTCTCTCTTTTTTGTGTACAGGTAATACGGTATTATCGCAACTGGGGCGCCTCAGCGGCGGGGCGAAGCCCCTGGAGCGTCAGGTCCTTGTAAATAATTTAATATGAAAATGGAGCTCCGTTTTCATCCTGTGTGCTTGCGGCCCTTAGGCATCATGTCTGTTTCCCATGAAAATTGGCCTTCTGGAATTACTGATGGGGGTTGAGACCCCCATACCCTTAAATTAATAAACCCCGCCGCCCCCGACGGGGCGCCCCCGCGGCGGATCAAGACGGTTGAAATAATTATTTGCCGATTTTCAGGGTCCGGGTGTGAACTCCCGTTCATGTGCTTTTATACGGATTAGAAATTACAATTTGTGATGACCAGCGAAAAATTTCACGTATTCTTCATCTTCAGCTTTTTCAGCACCCGTTCCTTCTTCATGATCGCAGCTTCGGATGCCTTCAGCACGCCTTCCTTCATCTCCTCGAAATCCCGCATCCCGGTATCCACGACTTTCTTGACCGGAGTATAAGCGGATTCGCGGAAACGCGGGGTGAAATCCTGTTCTTTACCCCCGGATATCAGCACTGCTTCAGGTTTTCCTGCTTCAACCCGGCCGATCTGCTCGATCTTCACCCCGAGAGCGCGCACGATAGTACAGATCTCGAAGGCAGCATCCGGGGGGGCTACGATCAGGAGCGCATCGAGCGAAACGCCAAGGTAATCGATCTTAAGTTTCCCGAGCATCTCCAGTACGTGCGGCTCGACTAAGCTCGCCACGTTGGTATCATCTATGACTATCCGGCACTGCGCCGTCTCGGCCATTTCGTAAATATCCCCACGGAGTCCGCCATTTGTCACGTCAGTCATTGCATGGACTTTGAGGAAAGCATCACTTTTCATAAGCGTGTCGCAGGTTGTAAGGAAGTTGAGGTTGATGGTCTGCTCCACGACCTCCGGAAATCCGGAGTAGATACCTGCTGTCGCGATGGTGCCGCCCCCGGCCCCCTCGGTCATGAGGAGCACATCGCCGGCCCTGGTTGACTTGCGTGCGGTGAGGTGTTCGGTAACGCCGACACAGCCGACACAGCCGGTGAGCCGGTCGCCAAGCACCATGTCACCCCCGATGCGGAGCGTTGAGCCGGAAACGAGGGGCACATCCATTGCTTCCCCGACCGTTGTAATACCAGCAGTGTAATCAAATATTTTCGCCACATCGCCATCATCGGCAACGTGGATATCTGAAAAGAGCATGACCGGCCTGGCACCCATGACCATTGCATCACGGAGCGTGGCGCGGGTGACATGGAATCCCGCCAGGAACGGGAAATCCGAGAGACGCGAGTGCATCCCGTCTACCGTACAGACAATAAATTCTCCCCCGGCCCGGACTGCACCCCCGTCATCCATCTGATCGACCCCGACAGTTGCCGAACTCTTGCCGATAATCCTGGCGATCTGGCGGTGGGCAAAAAAGTCGCCGTTCCCCCGCGAGCCGACACCGAATTCCCCCATGTTTACGCCGGCGGGTTCAAACTCAAAAAAGTCCCCGGTCAACCCTTTGGTATTTTTTACTTCGGTGATGATCGCACGGGCAAATGCGGATGCATAGGTAGGGTCTACTGTTTTATAGGATCGGATGATATTGACCAGTTTTTCCTCAACTGCGGTTTCGTTTGTGCCACCCGCAATTTTTTTACGGGCATACTCCTCAACATCCATGCTTCACTGTACGTGTAAGGGACATAAAAAACCGAGGATTATCCGCTGCATATTGCCAGAAAATTAACGGAGTAAAACCCCAAAAACATCCGAGAAACTTCTCAGGGCATCGTCAAATTTACCGTTCTTCAAAAGCGAGAGCCCCTTGACCACACCCGTACGGACATCCTTGACATCGATATAGTACGCCTGGTCAAAAGCCCGCGCCGATTCCTCCAGCTTGCCCACCATGAAGCATGAGTTGCTCATCACGACCCAGGCATCGGCAATAGTTGGATCGGATTTCAGGGCGTTTTCAAGGCAGGTGATCGCTTCTTCATGCTTCCCGAGCATGCTGAATGCAAGACCTTTCCGGTAGAGCGCTTTTGCATTCCCGGGTTCGAGGGTCAGTGCCCGGTCAAGGATTTCAAGGGATTCGCGGTAGCGTTTCAGGTTGATCAGCGCAACCCCTTTCTTTATCAGGGCTGACAGGTAAAACGGGTAGATCTTCAGAGCCCGGTCGTAACAGATGATCTCTTCTTCGAACCATTTGAGTTTCCCGTATGCAAACCCCTTGTTGACCCACGCGGAAAGATATCTTGGCCGGAGTTCAAGTGCCCGCTCGCAGCACCGGACCTCCGCCTCAAACTTACCAAGCATCCCAAGGGCCACTCCCTTGTTGTTCCATGCGGTGGCATTTTCCGGATCGATCTGGAGTGCCCGCTCGCAGCACTCAACCTTCTCTTCAAACCGGTCGAGCATCCCGAAGGCGAACCCCATATCGTTCCATGCATCGACACAGTACGGGTCCATTTCGATTGCCTTTTTGCAGCATTCGATCTCTTCTTCGAACCGGCCGAGTTTTCCGAGCGCAAATCCCCTGCCCGCCCAGGCCAGCGCCATCTTCGGGTCAAGTTCCAGTGCCCGGGAGAAAAAGATCAATGCCTCATCATGCTTCCCCTCGCGCCCGAGTGCAAGACCTTCAAGGTAAAAATCTCTACCCGTCTGAGATGAATGGGCTGGATCGATCGGATCTGATGAGATTGTCATGGACAGGAAAACCCGGGACTCTGTGTATCAACTGCTTGGTGCCGTTGATATTTATTTTAACGGATTTTGAACGTTGGAGAAAGGTAATCCCGGATCCTGCAGCCTGACCGGACGGAGCCGGAAAAGACCGGGTAGAGATGCCCTTTGAACAGCCCGTATGAGTGTATCCAATCCGGGCCTTTTACGAGCCCCGTTTCCCCTTTTTTCCCGGGTTTACAGGATAGTAGAGCGGAAATGCAGGATAGTAAGGGGATTATTAGTATGATTTATTGCAAAGTTTACGTCGTAGAATGCAATTTTTCCCATGAGAGAGTATAGGACAGTACCAGCCGCGGATTGGGAGGGGGGATGGGGTTCTGGTTGTGGCACGGATTTTGAATCATAAACAGGGCTTATTTCAGATCCCCAGAGATCTCCGTCGGAGGTGACTCCTTGGATCAGTCCGTATGAGCATATCCCATCCGGGCAATTTACGGGCCCCGTTTCTCCGTTTTTCCCTGGTTAACAGGATAGTAGAGCGGAAATGCAGGATAGTAAGAGGATTCTTAGCATAATTTATTACTTATTTTACGTCGTAGAATGCGGTTTTTCCTATGGGAGAGTATAGGACAGTACCAGCGGGGGGTTGGGCAGGGGGATATGGTTTGGGACGTGTGGGGGGGTGAAGATACACAAAGGAGGGCGGGGAAACATGTCCCCCCTCAGTGAGACCATAAAGGGTAATTCTATGATAAGATCCTGATATTTCAGGAATCAGAAAAAACCGATCAACCAACTGATGCGATTGAAAAGTCAATTTTGTTACTGCACCCGGCAAAGAAAAAAAATGATGAGAGAAATAGCCACGAACAGGAAATCGTATGGTCTATCAAGAGTCCGGCTCGGCAGATAAAAAAATTCCTTGGTTTTTCAATCCTGATGCTAGCTATCTAATCGTAACCTCCGTGTGACCACAATCATCATATCCAAAATTGAGGTTTAAAGAATTTGCAAATCGGAGTGCGATAAATCTTACATCGTAGGCATGAGATAATAATTCGGGATTTGACCTGGAACATCGAGATGAACCATCTGCACAAACACGATAGAAGAACTGAACTATCCGTCACATTTGGAATTGGGGTTCAGGAAAATAAACCAGGTTCCCCGGAATAATTTTTAAATTTTTTATTTTTTATAAGAAAATTTTCGAAAACGTTATATCTGTTTTTAAATAACTAAGAATATTGTCCCGGCTGCCGCATAATCAGGATGCTGTTTCGCAGGTAAATGGAATAATCCTGCTGGTAGTTATCACCATCATAGCGGCGGTGCTGGTACTCCTCGTATGTCTCGGCATCCAGCTGCCGCATGGCGATCCGGAGGTACCGGTGATTTTCAAGATCACCAATGTTGTCCATACGAATGAGTATGGAAAAATGATTCGTAAAAGTTACGTCGTACTGACAAATATTGGAGAGGAAAGTTACCGAAACCGGTATCTGTATGTAAAGCTGTATGTCAACGATATTGAGGCAAATATAAACCTTCCAACGCTAAACGGCGATGCCTCTTGTCACTTATTTCATTATGGTTTTCAAAATATCGGGGGACTGGGTACGGAGGGAGGAATGGATAAAGGCACATCAAAATGGTATCCGGATCAGGATATTTATATAGATTTCAACAACGGTATGTTCGGGCCCGGAGATACCATCCGGATCGAAGTATACGATGGTTTGACCGGAAAAATCATCTCCCGGGACACTTACCCTCCCCAAAAAAAATACACCACAAAGTGGTTCTACAAGTACTTCCTCAATCATCAAGCCGCTTGAAAACGCCCTTCTTTACCTTGAGGATCTTGCATTCGGGACAACGCCACGTGTCCGGTACCTTCTCCCATGGCGTCCCCGCAGGAATGCCATTCTTGGGATCGCCCTTAGCCGGATCATATATCCAGTGGCATTCAAGACAGACCCATCGTGCATTTTTCGCGTCAGTTGGCATTGTTCATCTCAGCTCCTTTTACGAGTAAAACGTATCAGTCCTGTTTTTCCTGCAGGAATATGAATTCTTTTCTTGGGGCAAATCCTTTCAGGATTTATGCAGTCCCTTGTACCGGGCAGAACTGCCGGGCACAGAGCCGGGCTACCCGCAGCGGCTCGGGAATTTTTCCCTCAAGAGTGAAATCGCGACAGAACCGCGCGGCATCCGGATAACCGATCCCGGCTGCCCGGAGGTAGATTGTCCGCTGGTCACCGAGATCAACGGGAACCCGTTCGCCCAGCCGGAGATAAGCCTGCATGCGTTCCTCATCGCCCGGAAAATGGTGCCGGAGATCATCGAGAAGCCCATCCGATTCCTCGTAGGTGACGCAGATAACCGGGATCCCCGATTCCGCTGCAATGCGTTCAGGATCGAGAACATTGAACCACGCAATCACGCATCCGGAGAGCAGGACGATATTGATATCCTGCCGGTCAAGGTTGTGGATCATTGCAAGAATGATATCGGTTGCATCCATCCCCCCTACAGTGACACGGCCGGAACAGAACCCGTCAATGCGAAGGTCTTTTCGCATAACCACACCGGCAAGCGTGGAAAACTCGCGCCCGGCATAACTCTCCGCAATTCCCAGTGCCCGCAGTCCCTTTTTCGGGATATGCATAGAAGCACTTATGACACCGGGTTAAAAATACTATACCAATGAAATTCAACAAAGACGAGGTCTGCGTTTTAATTCCCACACTCAACGAAGCGCCAACCATTGGCATGGTCGTCCGCGAATTTAAGGACCTCGGCTATGACCACATTCTGGTTATCGATGCTAAAAGTTCCGATAATACGGTAAAAATAGCCCGCGAGGCCGGTGCCACCGTCCGGACACAATCGGGTAAAGGAAAGGGGAACGCAATTATCGAAGCGTTTGAGGTAATCGAACAGCCGTATATCATCATGCTTGACGGTGACGGCACCTATTCTGCAAGAGATGCAGAGAAAATGCTGACCCCCCTGTTCCTGGGATTCGACCAGGTCATTGGTGATCGCCTCATCAATGCCGAAGAGGGCGCTTTCTCGCGACTCAACCTTTTCGGGAACCACATGCTCAATCTCCTGTTCAAGGTCGCCCACAGCCGTGACCTCCATGACATCCTCTCCGGATACCGTGCATTTACCAAGCTCGCGATCCACCAGATGCACTTAAAAGAGAAAGGTTTCGAGATCGAGACTGAAATCTCTGTTGAAGCGGTCCGGAACGGCCAGCGCATCATGGTCGTCCCGATACGGTATTCGAGCCGGCCGGGAACCGCGACCAAGCTCTCGCCATTCCATGACGGTCTGAAAATTGTAAGCACAATCTACCGGCTGGCGCGGGTCAATAACCCGATGTTCTATTTTGGCATGATGGGGGTCCTGACCACTCTCCTCGGCTTTTTTGTAGGCGTTTATGTCCTGCTGGAATGGCTCCAGCCCGTTCGTGTCGAGCATATCCCGCTCACAATCCTCACCGTGCTGCTCATCGTTGTCGGTATCGAGATCTTCATGTTCGGGATGATCAGCGATATGCTCCTCGTCTTCCACCGGGAGATCATCCGGGAGATCCAGCTTCTCCAGCCGCCGAAACAGCAGAAATAATAAAACCATTTCCGCTTTTAATTTTTTTTGTTCAGGAGAAAACCTGTTTCATGAGGTATGATCGCCCCCATCCGCGAGCCCTGCACCCGTTGGGGTTCTGTGGGTCATCAGACCTGAAGTTGGAGAATGCTGGAAGTCTTCAGACTTGCGGCAGGAGAAGGACAACTTCCTTATCCTGAACGCATAGCGCTCTTCGACTCCGGGGTGCATTGCGATGCTTCTGTATTATCTGTACAGGAAATTTCTCCGCGATTGTGTACCAGTAATATGGGCTTATCGCAACCGGGAGTGCCCCAGCGGCGGGGGCAGAGCCCATGGAGCGTCAGGTTCCTGTAAATGATATCCCATGAAAATTGGCCTTTTCAGGAATTACTGATGGGGGTTGAGACCCCCATACCCCCAATTACGATATATGCCGCCGCCCCCGCGGGGGCTTTCGCAGCGGCTTCAACTCCTTGTTTTCCCGGAAACCGATCTTGCCCCGCCGTGCCGTACCGGGGCCCTGAGGCGGGGAGTCCTCCCAAGATCCAGTATTTACAAGATTTTCATGGTTTGTGTGTGAACTCCCTTTCATGTGCTTTTCTACAAAGCAAAAAAACGTTCATCGGAGCGGCAGCATATATCGCAACGACAAATCGCAAGTACCAAAATTAATTAAAAAAATTTACTCCCGCAAAAACGCCTGTTTGATTGCAAGCACCCTGCACGCGTGCTCTGCGAGAGAAGTGAAGAGATACGCTTCATCGAGTGTCCTGCCCGCAGCAAAAGTGCCGTGGCCGCGGGCAATCACGAGCTTCGAACTGACCAGCGCGTCAGAAACCGTATCGGCAACCTCCTGCGATCCCGGTTCGCCGGAAACGACCGGGATTACCGGGCAGAACATGATCCCTTCGCTGTCCTCGGGTCGTATCTCATCCCGGACCAGCGAAAGGGCCACCGCAGCCGGGGGATGCGCGTGGACGATTGCCATATGGGGGGTTTTTCTGTATACATCGCGGTGAACACGGTATTCGCTGGAGGCAGCCTTCGGAACTTCCCCGACAAACGGGACAAAGACCGGTTCTGTTGCAACATCCAGATACGCCCCCGTGCGTTTGATATAAAAACCGGTGTCCCCATCCCGCATGCTGATATTGCCGAAATTCCCCCCCACGAGATGCTCGGCAAAGAGCCGCTTTCCTATCCGCTCGAATTCAAAAGAATACATGTGTCACACCTCTTTTTTATGCAGAACTCTTTTCGCATATTCCACGATATGTGCATGGGTCTGCCGGATCTCAGCTGAAAGAAGTGCAGCGATCGGGGCAGAGCTCTCGTGACCTGAGTTCTGCAAGCGCACGGGTCACATTTTCCCGGGCGGGTCTGCCGGGTAAGGATCGCGCCGATCATGACCTCGTCGCAATCCCCGGGCCCCCAGCTGATCTCACCGTAGCGCTCCCGCAGGATGCTTACAATCTTTTGTACCTTACCTGAACTGGATACCGACATCCCGCATCTTGTTGTAGCGTGCGATATTCAGCACCAGGGGCGTAAGGGATTCAACCATGCCCGATACTCCAAGCGGCCCGGCATTGAATGCCCTGAGCTTCGAGATCTGGTTCACGAGGGCCATTACTTCCTGCTTTGCTGCCTCATCATCGCCGCAGACCGCCACGGAATAATTGAGCTCTTCGTCAAGCGCCTTCCACTTGTTGGCCGCTATCGTATTGAACGCCGAGCAGATACGGGCGGATGGCGGGAGCAGGCGTTTTAACATCATGGCTGCAGACCCTTCCTGGGGCGGTACAAACACGAAATAGTCGCGTTTCTCCATGGGGTTGATTGGGGTGATGACGATCTTATTTTCAAAACCGTGAAGACCCTCGAGGGTTCCGACAACGTGCCTGAACGGGATCGCCAGAATCACAACATCCGCACCGTCAACCGCTTCCTGGTTGGAAACACCGGTAAGCGAACATGTTTTTCCCCGGCTTTTCAGGGTCTCGGTACCAAGCCTGCAGGTTGCCTCAGCCTTGTCTTTCTCGCGTGATCCGACAATAACGTCAAAAACCGGGGAGAGGCGCAGGGCCATCCCCTCGCCGATATCTCCGGTTCCTCCAACAATACCAATCTTCAGGGATCACACCACCGGCCGTAAGAGTTTTTCAAGGGTGGCTGCATCCGTGACACCCTCCAGGGACTGGAGAACCTTACCATCCTTTTCTATGATGAGCGTGGGAACAACACGGATCCCGTATTTTTCTGCAAGGTCCATGTGCTCATCGACATCGACTTTCCGGATTTCAACGGCGTCCCCCATTTTTTTTGCCAGTTCCTCAATGATAGGCGTCTGCATCCGGCAGGGCCCGCACCAGGTAGCAAAAAAATCAAACAAGATCGGCTTGCTCATAACGATATACCTGTAGGATGTGTCGATGAAAAAAAAGATAAATCTATGGTATTGTTACCTGGACAGGATCTGCATGATCACTTTCCCGTATGCCGGCCGGGTAACGATGACCCCGACAAGGACACCCAGGATTGTGATGATGGCAAATCCCTTGAGCGTCGAGAGGTCCATGAGCGCGAGCGGAAGCATGGCAATGACAACGGTTGCTGCTGCTGCAACAATAATCCCGAGTGCCCGTGCAAGCCGTTTGAGATAGAGGTTGGATGACGGCACCTTCCCTTCGTGCAGGATCTCATCAGTGATGATAACCAGCTGGTCGATCCCGGTCCCCACGACTGCGACCAGACCGGCAATCGTCGGCAGGTCCATCTGGAACCTGATTGCGGCAATGAACCCGAGCAGGATGACCAGTTCCGAGGCATTAATCAGGATCATCGGAAGGACAATCCCGGGTTCACGGTACCGGTAATAGATGACAAAACCGACCGTAATCAGGGCAAGGACGCCGGCAATGACTGCCATCATCTTGTACCGCTCGCCAAGAGGAGCAGATGTACCGCCCGATCCCGCGATGCCTACGTCAACCGGCAGTGCTCCTGCGCGGAGGTGAATCTCCAGTTCTGTGGCCTGGTTGGATCCAGCTTTTCCTGCACCGGTCGAAGCATACAGCTGCCGGATTTTCTGAGTCTGCAGTTGCCCGGCAAGATCGTCAGACAGGGGAGCTGAATAGACGGTTTCATTATCAAGGAGCATGAGGAGGTAGTGGTCGCCGGGATCCGTGGTAGCACCGTACTTGATCGCTGCATCCTGGAACGCGGTTGCCCCGTCTTCACTTATGGTAAAACTGACACCCCAGTTGTCGCTGGCCGGCGGTTCCTGTGAAGGCAGCTGGACACTCGTTATCATATCACCGGAAAGCACATGTTCGGTAGCGTTCCCGGTTGTCTGGACGCGGATCTCGAACTTCCCCTGCCTCCCGACTATGTCCTGTGCCTCTTTCATGTTGACACCGGCCATTTCCACGCGGATGTAACGCGCGACATTGTTGAGACCGGTGAGGGTATTGACCTTTGCATCCTTGGTGCCTATGGCATTAATCTTGTTTTCAAGGACGCGTTTCACGGTATCCGCAGTTGACTTTGAAACGCCCGGGCTGTAACTGGTGATCTTCCCGCCCGCGGCATCAAAGATGGGTTCAAGCTCTTCCCGGGTATAGGATTTTCGGATTTCCAGGTGAGTTTCATCGATCTGGATCACTTCAGCATCAGCCTGTTTTGAGAGGTTTGCAAGGAAGGTATCAACCGGCTCGTCCGTGGTGAATCCGATGACCACCCCTTTTAATTCCAGCTGGATCCATGCACCCTGCTGGAGGTCAAGACCATACTGGAGATTGGTGGCAATGTTTCCATTCTCGTCAACGTGGGGGAAAATGGCAATGACCGACAGGACGATGAGGACGATCATGAGCGCAACTCTCCAGTCGCTTACGAGTGTCTTTAACGCTTTTGAGTTCATTTGCCACCTCCTTTCAGCACGTACCATTTCAGGATGCCGACATTGGTGAGCCAGGTGTTCAGGATATCGGCCACAAGCCCGATCAGGAGCACTGCAGAAATTTCCATGAGGATCTGGACTGACCCGAACCAGGAGACCACGAATAATGCCGTGACTGCGGCAAGGGTCGTGGACGTCATGATCATGCCGGTGTGGAATGCTCCCATGAGCTTGTCATTGAGTTTACCCTGCCGTTTCAGTACCCGGTTCGTAAGCAGGATATCGCTGTCCACGGAATAACCGATCAGCATGAGAAGCGCAGCTGTTGTACCAAGCGACAGGTTAATGCCGACAATATTCATGACTGCGGCTGTCATCACCATGTCAGCTAAAGCCGACATGACAACTGCAACGGAGGGAACGAATGTCCTGAATGTGAAAAAAATTACGATAGCCATGCCGATGAAGGAAAAAAGCAGGGCAATGGCGGCCTGGGATTGCAGTGATTTCCCAAACGATTCTCCGATCTGATCGATCTTCGCATTGGGATATTTCTCGCTGATCAGCTGCGTCAGGGACTGGTATTGTGAATCATCCATGGTCCCGAACTTCAAAAACTTCCCGTTGTTCATGTCACTGATTTCAGACAGAGGGTAGCCGGCAAAGGTCGATTGTAATTGTGCCGTACTTTCAGAAGTGTCAATCGTGACCGCAGTCCCCCCGGAAAAATCAATACCCGGCGTTACAGGCATCCCTGTTGCTAACATCGAAGATGTAAGCACGACAAGGGAAATTGCAAAAAGTACGAGAGGGATTGCCACTAACTGTTGTGGCGAATATTTCTCGATATTAAAGTTGATCAATCCCATGTCATATTCATCTGTTCACCGAGGATTAAATAGTTACCAGAGAGGTCTCGCGAAGGGCTGCTCTTTGCGAAGGTCTCTGATCTGTTCTTCTTCTCCTCGCGATCTGATGACCACGCGGAACGACACGTGATCTGATGACAAGGATATTCCAAAAATACCCTCAATAAATCCGCGCAATGGGGTTATTCTGGTAATTTCGCAGAAAATTTTTGTTCCTTCTTAAAATGGCGCAATCACTGATTGGGGATTTAAAAACGCGCAAAATGAAAAAATATATATACAGAGAACTTTGACACATAACGTATGAGATCTCCAACAGAGATCAAGAGAGTCATTGAGAACCGCCTGCGGTCATATCTCTCACGGGACAAGACAGGCATCCGGCGCGAAGTACTCATGCTCTTTGTAAAGACACAATCGATCACTATTGCTGAAATTGTTGCTGAACTGCAAAAACGGTTCACCGTCACATTCCATGCGGTAGCATCGATGGTTGGTATCATTGCTTCCCGCATCGGCATTCTCCGGGCAAACCGGAATACCGATGGCGTGAACAGGTACGAACTCAAGGAAAAGTATGTTGACATTGTGGTCGGGATTGTAGGGGCATAACTTCCCCCACCCGATCCATAACGATTTTTACTGCCCGCTTCCAATAAGAAGAGCAACATGTTCACCCATTCTCATGACAGCGCCAGCTTAGGGGAAGTCACGGTTGTTCCTGAAGTGATTGAATACATTAACAAAAGGGACTGTGATTTTCGCATCTGCACATCCTGCGGCGGGCCGATTCTCTTACCTACACGGATCAAACCCCCGAAAAAAACCGACCTCCTGCTCAAGGCCGGTAACCATACCATCTATGTATCAGTCCACCAGGCACGGTTCCTCAACAGTATCAACATGGACATGATCCCGTTCTTTGATGACAATGAATTTGACGGGCATGAACGCGGATGAGCTTTGTTGAGGTTTCCCATACTGCGGATGTAAAAATCCGGGCAACAGCACCAACTCCTGAGATACTTTTTTCTGAAGCTTTTACCGCCCTGATGCAGGTTCTTTATGGCCCGGACCGGAAGGGCGGCATGAAACGGGAGATCACTATCGATGCAGAAGACCGTGAATCGCTCCTGAGAGACTTTCTTTCTGAAGTGCTCTTCATCGCCGAAGTGGACGGGCTGGTCTTTTCCGGTTCGGATATCCGCATTGATAAGTGCCATCTTTTTGCAGTGCTGGATGGAGAACCGTTTGACCGGAGCCGTCATGCTCTGGGGACTGAAGTCAAGGGAATCTCGTATTCCGGGCTTGCTATCACACACGATGCGAACGGATATATGCTGGATATCGTATTTGATGTATAAGGTCAATTGAACGAACGGTTGAAAAAACTGCCGGGGCATCGTACACACGAGCCCCGGTTTCACAACAGATCCTGAGGAATGAACCAGATGATTGACGGGGTAAAACGGGTTGGAACAAACGAATGGGAGGTACCGGTCGGGTATGTTCCCGGGATGCGGGTGCCGGGCAGGTTCTACCTTTCAGAATCCCTTGGAAGGATCCTTGAACCGGGCGCTGTCCAGCAGCTTGCAAATGTCGCAACCCTGCCCGGGATCATCGGGCACTCCCTTGCCATGCCGGATATCCACTGGGGCTACGGGTTCCCCATCGGCGGTGTGGCGGCATTCTCGCTTGACGAAGGCGTGATCTCCCCGGGCGGGGTCGGCTTTGATATCAACTGCGGCGTGAGACTGTTTACAACGCCGCTTGAATTCAGGGACATCTCCGGCCGACGCGATCTGGTCGATAAACTCTTCGATGCAGTTCCTACCGGGGTCGGAGCGAAAAGTCCGCTGAAAGTCTCTTCAAAGGCTCTTGACGATATGATGACAAAGGGGGCGCGCTGGGCTGTCGAGTCCGGGTATGGCCTGGCGGGGGATCTCGTCCGTTGCGAAGACAAGGGATGCATGAAACAGGCTGACAGCAGCCATGTCTCGGCCAAGGCAAAACAACGGGGAGTTCCGCAGGGAGGGACCCTGGGCTCTGGCAACCATTTCCTCGAACTCCAGGTTGTCCGTGAGATCTACGATCAGGAAGCTGCCCGCGCCTTCGGGCTCGCTGCCGGGCAGGTCTGCTGCATGATCCACTGCGGTTCCCGCGGTCTCGGTCACCAGGTCTGCACCGACCACCTGAAGATCCTTGAACTGGCAACAAAAAAATATCACATCACGCTTCCTGACCGGCAGCTGGCCTGCGCACCGATTCTCTCCCCGGAAGGGAAGGCCTATTTCGGCGCCATGGCCGCATCGGCAAATTATGCGTGGGCCAACCGGCAGATAATCACCCACACGGCAAGGAATGTGCTTGCGAAAATGTTCTCCGTCGATTACAATGATATGCCGCTCGTGTATGATGTAGCCCACAATGTTGCCAAGATTGAAGAGCATCACTACGAGGGAAAACGCAGCGAAGTGTGTGTTCATCGCAAAGGCGCCACCCGTGCATTCGGGCCCGATGCCCCGGACCTCCCCCCAGAACTCGCACGAATCGGACAGCCGGTGATTATTCCCGGCAGCATGGGAACTTCTTCCTATGTCCTGCGCGGTACCCGCACCGCGATGGAAAAGACATTTGGCAGCACCTGTCACGGCGCCGGGCGGGTCATGAGCCGGTCGCAGGCAAAGAAGAAACTGAGCGGGAAGGAGATCGCAGCCGATCTGCTTAAAGAGGGCATCATCGTCCGTGCACCCAACGAGAATGCCATTGCCGATGAGGCACCGGAGGTGTACAAACCCAGCGAGGAGGTCGTGAACGTTGTTCATGAAGTCGGGATCTCCCGGCTCGTTGCACGGCTCGTCCCCATCGGAGTGATCAAGGGATGAGCTGCCGAGCCGGGTTTGTCTGGGCAACGCCGCAGCATTTCAACCGGTTTATCGAAGAGTGCGGGATCAGCTGCGAACCCGTCACCCCCCACATGCTCGCCGCACCGTTCTACCGGCCCATGCTCAACTGCCTGATCGTTCCCACGGGATTTGCAAACCCGGCCTATTCGAACCTCCTTCCCGCCCTCCGCGCCTCGTCACCGCGTATTGAGAGGTTTGTCGAGAACGGCGGCTCCCTCCTGGTATTCGGTGCTGCAGCCGACAAGCCGGATGCCTATGACTGGCTGCCGTTCAGTGTTGTATACCGGCATGACTGCTACCCGCGGAGCATTGCATTTGCAGCCGGATCCAGCACCCGGTCAATAATCGATGATTATGATCCTGCTGCCATCGAATGCGATGGTGTATTTCCGGAACATGAGGGAGAAGGAGTCGGCACCACCGGAGAATCCGCAGCAGTGGTTATCGAGAAGTCTGTTGGCAGGGGTTGGATCGTTGTCACGAGCATCCATGAGTACCCCTCCCGCCAGTTCCTGAAAGATTTCTGCGCCAAAGGATCGCTGACACCCTTCTGATACCCATTTAAAGGCGGATACCCATCCCCATCGTCCCGTGTGGTACCTTTATGCACCCCCGGTTCATTAGTACTAAGCAGCAATGGATATCACGGCCCTGAAGAAATACCAGCCCCACCTCATCGTCCTGTTCCTTTTTTTCTTCATGGCGATTGCATTCGTTCTCCGGATCCTCCCTGCATTCGTCACCCGGGACCTCTCTTTTTTCCCGGTATATGATACCGACACGTGGTATAACCTGCGGCAGATTGAAGTAATGGTTCACAATTTCCCGCAGTATAACTGGTTTGACCCGATGACGGCATATCCCACGGGAAAGATGATCGACTGGGGGCCGGGTCTTCCTTTCATCGCTGCAGTCTTCTGCATCATTACCGGCGCCCAAAGCCAGGCCGGGATCGTCGCAGCAGCCGGTTTTGTCCCGCCGCTGATGGCCGCGCTTATGGTCCCGGTGATGTATTATCTCGGATTAAAAATCGGGGACTGGAAGACCGGTATTACAGCAGCGGGTCTCATCTCTGTAACTTCCTTTTTGTATTTTACTTTCTCCTCATACGGGATGGTCGACCACCATATGGCAGAAGTCCTCTTCAGCACGCTTGTCATCCTTGTATATCTCTCCGCCGTCTCATACGCAAAAGAGCACCCGATAACCAGGACCAGCCTGAACACTGCCACATTCTTCTGCGGTCTCGCACTCCTTGCCGGTATTTTCTATTTTGTAGCCCTCATCACCTCAACGACAGTACTGCTCGTGCTGCTTGTTATCGCGATCTATACCTTCATCCAGAATGTTGCAGATTTTCTTCACAGCAGGGATCCGGAATATCTCTGTACCCTGAACCTGGCAATGCTTGGTGCGGCAATAGCCCTCCTCGTTCTCTTCGGGTTCGTACGGGAGGGACTGAGTTTCATGAGTTACTCCCCGGGTCTTGTCCTCGTCCACGGGGCAGTCGCAGCAGAGTCCGTGGCATTGTACGCACTTTCAAAAGTGCTCCGCGGGAGACGTACGCCATACTTTCTCGTCCTGGCCGGACTCATTTTCGGAGGTGCGATTCTCACCCTGGCTGTTCCGGCCCTCGGAATGGTTTCTTCGCAGGCAATAAACCTCGTCTTTGGGTATTCCGCGTTCTCGGTTGGAGTACAGGAAACCCTTCCATGGTCGTTTTCAGGTGCTTTCGATGCCATCAACGTCGGCATCTTCCTTGTCGCCGGGGGTTTTCTTGTTCTCGGATACAATCTGGTAAAAAAACAGGACCGGGAACTGATCTTTATTGCGGTCTGGTCCCTGGTCATGCTCCTCCTCACGATCCAGTTCCAGCGGTTCCAGTATTATTTCGCGGTCAATATCGCGCTGCTCTCTGCTCTCTGTATCACCGAGCCGTTCCGCTGGAACCTTGCTGCGGTTCTGCGCCGGATGCCTTCCGGCCTCAACCGCCAATCAGCAACTGGTGAGGGAGATCCATCCGGGGAACGACTATCTGTCCCTGAAAAACCGGCAAAGAAGAAGAAAACCGCCCCGGCTCCCATACATTCCGCTGGCATGACAGATTTATTGAAAATGATCTGCCTTGCCACCGTATGTATCGTCACGGTCACGCATATCGGGCTCTCGCTCTCCCAGGATTACGCTTATGCGATAAACGCCAATGACCGGGTGATTCCTTCCGATTGGCTGGAATCTCTCGAATGGCTCAGGACAGGAACTCCCGATCCGGGTATCGGCTATTTCGATCAGTATGTAAAAACCGGATACACCGCTCCTTCAGATTCATACGGCATCCTCGCAGTCTGGGATGCAGGCCACTGGATCACGTTCTTCTCTCACCGGATGCCGGTGACGAACCCGTTCCAGGACAACCTTGGCGGGACCAGTGGGACAGCAGCATTCTTCTTAAGTGATAATGAAACGCAGGCGAGTAGTATCCTGAAAAAATACCGGGGGCGGTACGTGATCACCGACTCCTCCATGGCGGTTGACCGTTTCACCAATCTTGTCCCGTGGATGAGCGGATCCGTTGATATCTCCCGCTATATCAAATGGTTCCTGGTCACCGATCCCAAGGACACATCCCACCTGGAAAAGACCCACCTCTTCGATGACGGCTATTATCAGACCCTGGTCGTCAGGCTCTATACCTTTGACGGGTCCCTGACAATGCCTGATTCAGCCAAATACGTGCAGTACACGATCCGTAAACCAACAGCCCTGGAGACCGCAGATGCTACAGGATTCTCCCGGGTTATCAGCAATCGGCAGACTATCGATGTGACCAGATTCAATGCTACGGATACACCGATTATGGAAGAAGGACCTGAATTGCTGCCAACCATGTACGCGAATTTTTATTCGGAT
The DNA here is from genome assembly GCA_041652515.1 of Methanoregula sp. Lineage (GTDB taxonomy): Archaea > Halobacteriota > Methanomicrobia > Methanomicrobiales > Methanospirillaceae > Methanoregula. Next base: position 1,119 of record JBAZHD010000039.1, on the reverse strand, counting down.
ATGCCCGACGAACCGATCAAGACCGTCCCGGCCCTGACGCATTACCGGCTGGTGCATGAGTCACCGGAGGATGCATCCGTCATACCCTTCCCGGAGTCGGAACCGTTTATCCTGCCGGGCATAAAGATGGTCAAGATCTTCGAGTATGTCAAGGGTGCTCATATCGCTGGCGAAGGGATCATCGAGATTCCGCTGGTAACCAATACCGGCCGCACGTTCGTATACAGGCAGCAGAGTTCCCGGGGAGAATTTATTGTTCCGTATTCCACGCAGGGGAACACCTACGATGTCCGGGCAACCGGACCTTACCATATCATCGGCACATCGCGCACGTTTGAGGTACCGGAAGAAGCGGTAATGGAAGGCCGGGCCGTGAAGACATAGTTGTGAATGGTACGTCACAGACACGACACCTGATTTTTGCAAGCGAAAATTCCTGGAACGATCCCGGATTACGGCTGCATCCAGTATCCTTTTTTGCTCTTGGAGAACCAAGCATGAACCGATCCGGTTCACACCCAAACCATGAAAACCGGCAAATAATCATTTCAACCGTCTTGATCCGCCGCGGGGGCTTCCTGCCGGGGGCGGGTGCGTTTATCATTTTTGGGGGTAGGAGTATCTCACCCCCCAACAGTAATTCTTGGCGAGGCCAATTTATAGTCAAGAACCTTTGGTTTGATACAATTCGTAATAGTTAAATGGGCAAAAAATGGCCGAATCTGGAAAAAAGGCGGATATGGCGGCCAAAATAATTAATGCAGTATCAAAAGTGAGGTCTTTGACTATAATATGAAAATGTCCTCAAAATTTCCATTCTGTAGAAACAAGCATGAACCGATACGGTTCACACCCGAGCCATGAAAATCGGCAAAAATCATTATTTCAACCGTTTTGATCCGCCGCGGGGGCTTCCTGCCGGGGGCGGCGGCGTTTATCATTTTCGGGGGTATGGGGGTCTCAACCCCCATCAGCAATTCCGGAAGAGGCCAATTTTCCTGGGAAACGGACATGATGCCGTAAGCCACAAGCACACAAGATGAAAATTGAATAGTCCGGGCCCTGATGTAAGAACGTGGGCAGGCAAGGCTGCAGTGATTTCGGGACATAGATCCCGTC
>JBAZHD010000038.1:0-27501 GCA_041652515.1 Methanoregula sp. | reverse complement strand
GCAACAGAGAGGATAACATGACCAATATCGAGCGTCGCAAGGATCAATACCGGCATTATTGCATTCGGGAAAAGGTGGCGGATCATAATACGGCGGTCTGACAAGCCAGCGGTCCGGGCGCTCTGAACATACTCAAGATTTTTTATCGAGATTACCTGTCCGCGCATCAGACGTGCATAAATTGCCCATTGGGATAGCGTGATAGCGATGATGAGATTCAGTATTCCGGCACCCATAAATGCCAGCAGGGCCAGTGCAAAAATTATGCCCGGAAATGCGAGGAGGAGATCGATACAGCGGGAGAGGATCTCATCAACGAGCCCCCCGTAATACCCCGCGACACAGCCTACGATGCACCCGAAGGAAAGGGCAACAGCCACCGACACAGATGCAATAAAGAGCGAGGTCCGGGCGCCCCAGACCGTGAGACTGAAAAGGTCCCTTCCCAAAAAGTCGGTTCCAAACAAGTGCGCCAATGAGATCCCCAGGTTCTTATCCCTGACGGAAATCGCCTCGGGATCATAGGGAGTGATAAACGGCGCAAAGAGAGCAACAATGACAAGAATCCCCACAAGCACCAGGCATACCTGAAAGCCGGGGCGTTTCGCAATTTCCCGATACAACCGGTTTTTTGAACTATCCATGGACTTAACGGATAGCGTCCTCCGGATTCTTGGGATAGTAATTACTTCTTCACTCATAACGGATCCTCGGGTCAATGAAATGATACGAGATATCAACCAGGAAATTCACCAACAAAAACATCGCAACAATCACGACAATGCATGATGTTACTACAGGAATATCGCGTGCATCGACACTGTTGATCAGGAGGTTACCGATTCCCGGCCATGCAAAGATATTCTCGATAATCACCGTACCTGCCAGCAGATGACCAAAATATACACCGAGGAGGGTAAGGACCGGGATGAGGGCATTCCTGATGGCATGATTCCAGAGGATGTGATGCCATGAGAGCCCTTTTGCAATTGCGAACGTGATATACTGCTGACCGAGCGTCTCGAGCATACTGGTCCTGACGATGCGGATGACAACCGCGGTCGGATGGAGAGCAAGGGCGACTGCCGGCAGCACAAGATTGGCCGGTGTCCCGTAACCAGCAACCGGAAGCCAGTCCAGTGTCAGGGAGAAGACAAGGATCAGCATGAGTGCGAGCCAGAATGCAGGGAAACTGATACTGAATATGGTCGCGCCCCGGATAATGAGATCGCTTGGGCGGTTCTCATGCACTGCACAATACATACCAAGGGGAATTCCCACGACCATGACGATGAACATACTCGCTGTCGCCAGAATGATGGTAGGACCCAGCGCAAGAGAGATCAGCGTTATAACGGACGTATCCTTGTAAACGTAGGACGACCCCAGATTCCCATGGAGTAAAAATCCGGATAACCAGTTGAAATATTGAACCCAGATCGGATCGTTGAGGTTGTACTTGGCGGAGATCTCAGCTTTTGTCTGTTCGGACACGGCATCCTCAATCCCGACAATGGTATGACGGGCAACATTCTCAGCCGTCTCTCCGGGTACCGCGTGCAGCATCAGGTATGCCAGTGCAGATGCCGCAATGAGGGTCAGGACAAGAAACCCGAACCTCTTGATAAGGTAGTAATGCATGATGTCTCCTGAAGAAGAAAGAGGAACCCGAAGGTTCATTCCCTCCTTATTCCGTTATGGTAATCTCATAACCCAGCGCATAGTCATGGGCGGTCGGATCGAACTTGTAGCCCTGGACGGTGTCCTTTTTCACGATCAATACACCGTAATCTGCTACGGGAATAACCGGTAACAGATCATATGCATCGGCTTCGATCTTGTTCCACTTGCCGAGGCGCTCTTTGTCATCGGCCGTATGGAATGCATCATCGATCTCGGCGTCCATGGTGGCATTCTTCCATTTGCCGCTGTTAGTTGGTCCATTGGATTTGAACCAGTTGGGCAGGATATATCCCGGATCGGGGACCATGGCGATATTCGATGCAACCAGTTGCAGGTCATAGGTTCTGGCTGTTACTCTGTCGGTCTGCGCTGCACTGGCCATGACCTCAACCTTCGGCTGGATACCGATGGCCTTGAGATCCGATCCAATGGTTTCGAGCATAGGAGCAAGCGCCGGGCGGTTCGTTGCAGTTATCAGGTCAATGGTAAGCGGCTGCCCGTCTTTCTCAACGATACCATCGCCATTCGTATCCTTGTATCCCATTTCCGCAAGGAGTGCCTTCGCTTTTACGGGATCGTACTGGAGTTCGTCAAGGTTCTTGTTCCCGAATGACATGGAAGGCAGGAAGAAACCCCTGGCGGGCTGTCCTACCCCGTACAGGACATGGTTGACAATATCTGTCCGGTTAATGGCAAGGGAGAGTGCCTTTCGTAAACGGAGGTCCTGGAGAGGCGCACGGTCGAAGTTGACATACAGGATATAGACTCTCGGGGTCAGGTATTTTTCAACATTGATTCCCGGCAGTGCATCGATGCGTTCGGCTTCATTATAGGGTAAATCAACGGTGAAATCGATATCACCTTTCTCAATGGCCAGGGTCCGGCTGCTGTGATCGGGTACCGAGGAGAAGACAACGCCATCGAGTTTTACGGTTCCTGCCCAGTAATCCGGATTCTTTTTGACTGTAAATACACGGGTCTGCTGGTCGAATGAATCGTACATCATTGGTCCGGTGCCGACTGGTATTGAGAAGTTACCTTGTGCATTCAGGGAATCCGGGTGAATGATGCCAAAGTTTGAATAATGGAGAACTGCTGGCAGGATTGGATTATTCCTGTTTGTCGTGACTTCAATCGTATGATCATCGATTACCCGGCTGCTCTTATAATCCGCCATCTGTCGTGACTGGGAGTTTTCCTTCGAAGTACGGTCAAGGGAAAACTTTACTTCACTCGCGGTCATCGGCTTGCCGTTATGGAACTTGACGTCATCACGGAGCTTGAATTCCCATGTTGTCGGGCTGGTCTGTTTCCATGAGGATGCAAGCTTGGGAGTCAGGACGAAGTCCTGGGTGGCACCGACGAGCGGTTCGGTTATCATGGCCTTTTCTGTTACAAAAACGCCGGATGAGGCCGGGTCGATGCTGGTAATCGCCGACAGGTCAGCCATCCTCAGGATTTTGGGACTTGAAGATGATTGAGCAACGGCTCCCTGCGACGATCCTGCCTGGGTAACTGCAGGGGCACTGGAGCCCGTACCAGCCTGCGCACTGGTGGTCGTACATCCGGCAATAAAAATTCCCGCAACAAGCAGGAATACGAGTAAGCATACAGTAAGTGTCCTTGTCTTCATAACAATCACGGCGAAATTTTCCCTGTCCTGGATTTTTGGTAAAATGATCAGGCCTGTTTTTTTGCAGCGAGGATATAGTACGTCTTGCCGGGTGCGAACCTCCGGTACCAGGGCTGCTGTGGTTTCTGCATCTCGCGGATGTACATCAGGTCCCGGAAACTGGCTCCGCCAAACCCGGCGTCCTCCAGACAAGACATCATGATCTCCTTGGGCATTCCGCCATCGTACGGGAGGTGGCTCCGGAGGTTTTTATCATAATGGCTGTGATTGGTACGGTCGAAGATTTTGGCAAGCCCGTCACTCAGCAGCCGTTTTGCCCGGCTGGAAATACTCTTATCTTTCCAGACCCCGTCGATGATGAGTACGGTTCCACCGTTTTTTAAGACACGGTGCCATTCTTTCAGGGCAATCTCCGGGTGGGGGAGTGTCCAGAGGAGGTGACGATTGACCACTACGTCAAATGATCCTTCTTCGAAAGGGAGGTGTTCGGCATCTCCCGTTTTTAAATCCATCGGGAGCTTTTGTGCAGCAGCTTTCTGGCGTGCCTTGGCCATCATCGCTTCCGACAGGTCGACACCGGTCACCCGGTGTCCCATTTCGGCAAAGAGGAGACCCATGGCACCGGTCCCGCACCCGACATCGAGTACGTTCTGGGGCGATTGCGGGAGGTTCCGCTTCAGTTCATGTTTCCATGCCTCTTTTTCTTCCTGAGTGCCGATCCTGTGACCGGGACTCGTGTCATACGTAACAGATGAAGAGTCCCAGCTTTTCCGGACCGCATCTTTGATCTCGGTGTCATTCATCACCATGACAATTTTATTGGCAGGTCTATTGTAAAAAGATTCTGATCTTATTTCATACTAAGTATGATTTCAATAATGAATTTTTTTAAAAACAATATCACAATACATAAAAAAATCGAAACGGATCCGAAGTCACTCGGGGAGATGGGTTGAGACGATATTCCTGAACCGCGGGCGGGATCTGCGAGGAAGCGATCGTACAGGAGCCGTATGTGTCACCTTTCCCGGAAAGTCTCTGGCGCAATAACACATAGCCCCACATTAATGCTATAATTTTTAGTAAAATTACATATTAGTTGCTACAAATTTAAAAAAGTATAAGAACAACGACCTCCCATACTGGAAGCAGGGCAAGCCGGCATGCCGGCAACACCCGACCCTTCGACAAGGTCAAAGCCACCATGTTATCGCCAGCCCGGGCCGGTGGGGAAACTGGTCCCGGGACTGGCCGGAGTTGATTGTATGAAAACACAACTGTACGACGGCAGCAGGAAGATCAGGGCGGACACCCAGTCTGATGAATGCCTCTATGCAGCCCCAAGACCGAAGAAGTATTCTCCTGATATCCTGAAGCAGGGAAAAGATCTCTATCTCCACACCGATCACGACAAGAAAATCACCTACTATCTCCATCTCTGGACGGTAAGTAAAACCCTGAATGAAAAGATCATTCCGGTCTCCCCGGCCACTGCAGAACGATTCCTGCGGAGCAAGGGACTGACCTGCAATCTCTTCCCGAAAAGCGATCCGATCGCCACGCTCTACAACTGGGGGTACGGTATAGCAGAAGAGTTCTGAACAGGTACCACTCTGGCACTACACGTCCCTCGTTCTATGAACCGGGGCCGGTATTTCTACGCGGAAATGCCGGCCGATTCCCGGTTTTTCCGGATGTTTTCCGGTTTTTATCCCACGAAGTGCAGGATTATACAATCGCGGCCTGCTTGTCATAATCCCTGCCCCATGTTTTTTCACTGCAGTCCCCTTTTATATTTCAAATCATATCCAATGAAAAGACCGGCCTCCTGCTGGTACCAGATACATACGCCTCATTACACCTGCGATCATCACCGGCGTGAAACCCGCCGGCCCCTGCCACTTTTCAACCAGAAACCCTATAACTGAATCATGCTTTTATAAAATAATCACAATGCCTGCAGACCTCTGGATATCACTGACGATGAAGATCATGGCGCTCGGCCACACGCTCCGCGATGCGCAGCATATGGCCGCAGTGATCCTGATCGAACGTCTCGTGGTATATACCATCATGGGATACCGTCTCCCGGCCGATGAGCCGAAGCGGAATTCTGTGGATTTTGCGGTAACCCGTGAAACCCGGACCAGAGGTCCGGCTGGATTTTGTGGGGTTTTCCCGGTACATCCCGGGACTGCGGCGGATAGTACCCGCGCTCTTCTGTTTACCCAATAATTCAAGCCCGCGAACGGGTGCGATTGCCCAAGGCTCCGGTACCTGACAGGTCCGGCCCTGGGCCCTGGTGCCCCCGTTCGTCGGTTCTGACATCCAGGATTCAGAGCAGAGCAACTCATCCGCCATCGTGCTGTATTGCTGACGAACACATGCAGAATTCGATCTCAAATGACAAACGAAGGAAAGCAAACAAATGACACGGGATCCGGTGAGATCCCGCAGCAGGAAAGCCCCGCTGGTGCAGGGCCTTCCCGCGAGGTACCGCAGGAAGACAAGGCCGCCCCCAAGGTGAGTGCAGCCGGGCCGGCGCATGAAGTCGCCCCGACCAGGTTGAATACCCTGAACGCAGGAGTCCCCAAGGCGGGTGTAACCGGGCCGGCGAATGACAAACCTGAACAGGCAAAAAAACACGTGTCCGGCCACCAGGCAACGCGCCGGCCGGCAAAGGGTGTGTTCCGGAAAACGGAACTGCTCGGGATTGCACCACCAGCGGAACCGGAGGAGTTCAAAAAAGCCCGGCAACGGACCCTGAAGAACATCCGGGTCCCGGACGGTGAAATAGCCTACCGGCCGTTCGAGGATTCGTTCAGGACATTTGTCTGCTCGCTTGTTGAGCGGCAGGAGAGGATCCACGATGAGATGCTCCTGCATGCAGCGGATCTCCAGCAGCAGATCGATGCGCTCGGACGACAGCGGGCAGAGCAGCAAAAATCTCCCGGCAATGCGGAGGTGAAAGGATGAGAGACTGGCTTGTTCTCCCCAAGAAATGGCGGCACCTTGTCTTCGTTCTGAAAGATATGGAGAAGAGTCTTTCATACCGTCTCATGCACAAGATCGAACGGCTCAACCGCAGGCTGGTGATCCTGGAGGCAAAGCGGAGGCCGGCGTGACCAGGCGCAGGTCGCGGACCGTGAATGAAATCCCGCTCTGGCTCCTCCCGCAAGCCCTTGTCCGGACGGTCCGGGAATGGGGCGATGCCCTGTACCGTATCAGCGTGAAGCGGACGCACTGGCATCACTTCAACGTGACCGTCCGGACCCGGCCGATCCCGAAGGAGCTCGCGCCGGTAAAGATTACAGAGATCTCTCCGGATACGCGAACCGGGACTGGGAAGCGGACGCGGGTCGGCCACAAGGGGTGCCCAGTATGAAACGGAGAACGGAACCGGTGAAAGGTTTCGAAGTAGCGATCCCGGTTGCGCTCAGGCGCGGCCGGGTGATGCAATTCCGGTCGTCACCGGCATACGTCAGCGAGTTCCTGTTCTACGGGAACGGGCTGCTTGTCATGGTCAGTCTCCGGCTGGCCCGGAAGCTCTTCCATGCGACCCTTGCTGAGATCAGCGCTGAATATGCCGACGCGATCGCAGGGCTCTGTACGATCCCCACCGGGGGACCGGTCTCCCGCGAGCTCTGGCTGTACTCGCGGTACGGGGCCCTGCGGTTCTTCCGGGTCGGGGCGGATGGCAGTCTTGAAGAGATTGACCGGGACGGTGTGTCGTTCGTGGATGGAAAACCGGTTGTTGCGAGTCCGCCGGCCCCGGGCGGTAACGGGTCTCTAGTACCGGTTCCGGTTGTTGGCGTGCCGCCCGGGTCCGGCAACACAGATCCCAGCAGCCCGATCGTACGGTGGCTGGCGAAGCGGAATGCGATGAAAAAATCCGGTGCGGACGGGGCTGGTATATCTGGCGCTGTGGAACCGGGAAAAATCCCGGATGCCGTGAGCCCGGGACCGGCTTCGGGCTCCCTGCCCGGGGAACTGGGATCCTTCCCTCCCGTTCCCGCTGAAGATGTGGGGGGTGGGACAGGGGGTTAGAATCAACGGGGGCCATTTCAGCCCCCGATTGCCCGTTTTTCCGGCTCAAATGACACTGTTTTATGAAAAAATGACACTATTATTTTGGGAAACGCACGTTTCGGGCTCCGATTGGCTCGAATAGGCCGCTTCCTTGCCTGGATTTGGCGGGCTGCGGCACTCTTACAACGGAGGTTTTGCCGGGGCACAGGCAGGTGGTTGTCCGGGATAAGGGGGCCGGGGAATAAGCCGGGCGGCCTCCTGAACAGGATCGGCAATCCTCCGTCGGAGATATACCAGCATGTTCAGTACCGGTCCCGTCAGGGGGGTCCTGGGGGGATGCACTCATCTGGGGTCATTTCAATCTCCGATTACCTGTTTTTCCGGCTCAAATGACACTGTATCATGAAAAAATGACACCATTGTTGAGGGAAACGCCCGTTTCACTCTCTGATTGACGGGAATAAGCCGTTTTCCTGCCTGGAATTGGCGGGCTGCTGCACTCTTACAGTGGAGGTTCTGCCGGGGCACAGGCGGGTGGTCGTCTGAGAGAAAGGTGCCCGGAAAATGAGCCTGACGGCCTCCTGAGCAGGATCGGTAATCCTCCGTCGGAGATATACCGGCATGTTCGGTACCGGTCCTGCCAGAGGGCTCCCGGGGGGATGCATTCATCAGGGGTCATTTCAACCCCCGTTTACCCGTTTTTCCGGCTCAAATGACACTGTATCATGAAAAAATGACACCATTGTTGATGGAAACGTCAGTTTCGACCCCCGATTAACGGGAATCTGCCTTCTCCCTGCCCGGATTTGGCGGGCTGCTGCACTCTTACAAAGGAGGATCGGCCGGAACCACAGGCTGGAGCATATGGTGGAAAAGGAGGGCTGTTTTCCGGATCGGGACTTCCCCAGCTCGCTGATATTTTTATACCATCTGGGAGGTGGCCAGTGGGATACCCCTGTGCCGGTTAAGAAGACACGGACAGGTTTAGTTATTCCATCCGGTATGATCCTCCGGCCTGGATTGTTCATGAACATGAATTCATACCTGCCCGGAGTATGAGCAGAGTAAGTGAAGCGAATCTATCCTGCACCGTGTATCACGATTTTTCAGACCCTGAAATGCCGGTATGCACCATAACATCCTGCACAAAAAACTCCAAGAACGATCAGGTACAGAGCGGGATTTCCTTCTACTGAAAAACCAAGGAAGGTCCCTCCCTCTTCTTCCTCTTCTGTGGGCAGGCCGACTGCCGTATTATAACGGTCCTCGATACTCATGTTGCCCGTCATCTGGTAAGCGGCAAGCGATACGATGACTACGACAAGGAGGATCGCGCCGAAGATGATGCGACCGTTCATCACTCCGGTTGAACTCATTTGCGGTCACCTCCGAGGATCCCGGGCTTGACTTTTCCGATATAGGCAACAATAAAACCGGTGAGGATCGCTTCGATGGCAGCGATGCCCATATTCATGGCTGCGAGGAGAGAGAGCCCGGCGAGGATTTGGTCTGGGGTCTGGTGGACGCCCTGTATCCCCGAGACCAGGATAATGGCCATCATCACGAGATTTCCTGCAAAAAGACCGGCAAATGTCGCAACCCCCGCCTGGGAGAAGAGATCTGTCGTAATCTTTTTCATTCCCCGGAATACGAACCATGCAACGAGTACTTCGGCAAGGTTCACGAGCACGTTCGCTCCGATGAGCCCCCAGCCCCCATGACCAATTGCGGAAGAAAAAATATTGACGATGAAGACAACGAGTGTCCCAATGACAGGCCCGGTCAGGATACCGATGAGGGGGGTAAGGTTCAGATGGATGCCACCTGCGATGGGGATCTGCACCTGGAAGATCGCGAACGCAGCTGCAGTGACGAACGCGGCAATCGTAATCTTCTGAGGATCGGGTTTGTATTTCGACCGCAGGAAAAACAGTGCGATCCCTATGATACAGAGAGCAACGATCCACCATGCCATAATCCAGAATAAAGAAAATGATCCGTCTTCGAGATGAATATGGGCCACGGACTAAATCAACTCCACACCACCTTCGCAGTAATCGCCAATAAATATTTCCAAAAGTTTGGTATAATACCAAATTTTTTAACATCATAATATCCCAAGAAGTTCTCTACGGATGCACAGGTGAACGGAAGAGATGAGATAATAAAATTTGGAGTGCCCCCAAACAACACTCTTCGATTTTGGACCATTATCACTACAGGAGGTGGAGAAGGAAAGAAATGAAATTGTTACGAGGGATGAGAACGGGTCGTGGATTCCGTGACAGCTCAGCAGATTGCTGGTATGATTACGAGAAGGGGTCCTCGAGGGGTGCAATCAACCGTGGCTATTTCAGTCTCCGATTACCTCTTTTTCCGGCTCAAATGACACTGTTTCACGAAAAAATGACATCATTATTTGGGGAAACACCCATTTTGGTTCCCGATTGACGGAAATCCGCCATCCCCTTGCCCGGAATTGGCGGGCTGCTGCCCTCTTGCAGCGGAGGTTCTGCCGAAGCAGGTAGAGGTAGGTATCCAGAAAAAAGTTGCCCGGAAAATGAGCCTGATGGCCCCCTGAACAGGATCGATAATCCTCCGTCGGAGAAATACCGGCAGGTTCAGTACCGGTCCTGCCAGGGGGCTCCCGGGGGGATGCATTAATCTGGGGTCATTTCAGGCTCCGATTGCTTGTTTCTCCAGCTCAAATGACACTGTTTCATGAAAAAATGACACCATTGTTGGCGGAACTCCCGTTTCGGTTCCCGATTGGCTGGAATCAGCCTTCGTCATGCCCGGAATTGGCGGGCTGCTGCACTCTTACAGCAGAGGTTTTGCCGGAACGCGGGTAGCAGGTTATACGCAAATACCGGTCAAAAGAATGCCGGGGGTGAACACGGTAAAAACCTGTTGAAAAACCAACGCAAGTTATATTTGGTTAAAGCAAGTAAACTTGATCCTGTATTATCATGCATATCGTACAAGGGCCTGGCGATGATCTGATTTGAGACCGGTTGTTAAGGATCCCCTCATATCGATCCTGCGGAACAAGCGGGATGTCTCGCGCCTCCAGATCCTCGCCGAGATTGCCGAACACCAGCCGGCCGTGCGCCAGCAGGAGATTGCCGACAAACTCGGCGTTACTCCCCAGGCGATCTCGGAATACATCCGCGAGCTCACTGAAGAGGGGATGGTCTCGGCAAGCCGGCGGGGGAACTACGAAGTGACCCGGTCCGGTATCGACTGGCTGCTGGCGAACGCCGAATCCCTGGAGACCTATGCCCGGCACATCCGGCTCGACCTCATCCAGCAGGTCTCGACCTGGACTGCGATCGCTGCCGAAGATCTCCGGGCCGGGGACGATGTCGGCGTGTACATGCAGGACGGGTTCCTGTATGCCGCGAAGAAACCACAGGCAGCGACCGGGTCGGTTGTTGCGGATGCCATGAAGGACGCAGATGTTGGTATTGCTCACCTGACCGGGATGATCGATCACCATGACGGTGTTATCCATGTCTGCAAGATTCCCCGGATCCAGCACGGGGGTTCCCGCAAAGTGCAAAAGGAACGGCTGGAGGAGATCGTTCTCACGGCCGGTGTTGTGGCAGCAGTCGGGCTCGAGGCCTATATCGCGCTGAAATCCACCGGCAGGGAACCGGACATGTTCTTTGGCGCCCGGGAAGGGGTGATTGAAGCGGCCTTCCACGGGATCACCTGTGCGATCGTCATCGTAGACGAGGAGTTCACGGACTTCGTAAAACGGCTGGATACGGTGAAACTCGCGTACGTGATCCATGATCTGATTGCTCCATAATATCCGTGGCCGGTTTTGCTGTGCGTCCTGTGCGTGGCAATGAGAGCGGATGGTAAATATTATCTGGAATCTGAATAACGGGCAGACCTCAGGTAAATTGATGCCGCACCTGTTGCAGCATTTTACCTTTTTTCTGCTCTGGAGAAACTGGCATGAAGGAGAGTCCACACCGGAACTATGAAAAACGGGGAACGTGTTGATGATGGGAGGGCTCCCCGCCTCAGGGCCCCTCCGGGGCACGGCGGGGCAATTTAATGGCCGGGAAAACATTCATTGAAGCCGCCGCGGGGCGCCCTTTTTGGTCGGCGGCACCTATCGTAATGGGGGTATGGGGGCATCAGCCCCCATCATATATCTTCCAGCGTGAGGTTCATAGGAAAATCTGTCTTATCAGATATAATCCCCCCCTTGCACCAGCCCTGCGGTCGAAGAACGCCGAAGCGTTATTCTTCTGCTTCGGGGTTTGAAAACCATCAGCACCCGCTTCAGGTCGGGGGGCATACGATGCTCCGGTATTACCAGTAAAGGAATTCACTGCTGTTTTATGTAATGGTAATGCAACACTATCGCAACCGGGGCGCTCCAGCGGCGGGGGCAATCTTGCATGCTCCCGTGAGCTTTGAGTTGTTCAAATGAATTCTACAGAGTTTTTTTAATTCCTGCAAACACCTGCTGCCTTGTTACGGTTTTTCTGCAACTCATTGATCAGTATGCCCCGATTTCAATACTCACCACATTGAGTGTGACGTTCACCGGATTCTCCTGCTGGTGTTGGATAGTGTAAAGACTGAAATCATCACCGGAATGTTCCGGGTGATACCGGATATTGTTTTCACAATCTTCTGCCAGGGTGGTGAAACTTTCATTCCATTTCCTGAACGTGGCATTTCCAAAGGATTTCCCATCAGACGCAAAGGTGACTGCATATACATCAGGATACTGCACCGGGGTGACACGGGTTTTCAGGTCAAGTTTCCCGAACCCGTTTCCGCTGACAAAAGCGCGATCCGGAGATGCCGAGAGGTTGACCGCCCACAGGACAATGCCGGAACAGTTCCCCGCCCGCGGGGAGAAGGTGAGCCGGTTGTCTGGGTTCGGTGTCGCGTTCTGGAAATACGTCCGGTTGACGGAATACTCAAGGCTCCCAAACGAGCCGGCAAATGCTGCAAGCGAACCCGCGCCGGAAAAATCGTTGTTCACATCATTCATACGGAAATAACTGAGCGGCGTTTCCCGCTTCCCGTACTTGGTCACGTTGAGGTACCCGTACTGCCAGCGGTACCCCTGTTCCTGCCAGAAATTCCCCGCAGGATTATAGGAAATATTCACCAGCGTGCTGTTCATCCTGCCGATTTCCATCCCGCTCCCATCATAGAATGTGAGGTAACAGACCGGCTCCTGCTCGTCCATGACCGCAAGGGATCCCCCCGACCTGAGCGTATTCAGGACAACATCCCCGCCACCCAGCTGAACCGGTTCGCTCAGGATCATGCGGTCCTGCCGTGCCATCACGGCCTGTGCGATAGCCGATGAGAAGTGCTGGAACGCCGATTCAACATGGTACAGGTGCTCGGTCTCTGATGACTCTTTCAGGGACGGGATCACCATCCCGTTGAAGATGACGAGGAGGGTGACTGCTGCGGCAAGGATAAGCATCACGGCAATGACCGGGGCAACCGCATCGTCCCGCATCAGGTTCTCCTCCCGACGGTGCCGGAGAAGATAACCGCCCGGTCGGTTGCAAGGCTCACGTCCTCGTCCCCGGCAAACGGCAGGTTCCTTGTTACGGTAATGTTGTCCCCCAGGTCGAATGCCTGTGCGTCCGGGACGGGGACAAGCGGGACCTCGCTCCTGAGGGAATACGCTGCACTGTACGTTGTGTTCGAGACAATGACCCTGAGCGATCCTGTCTTCACCCAGTCCCCGCCCTTGTGCCAGAGCGTGATGTTCCCGCCGGTATCGTTATTGAGAACAATGGTGACGGTCGGGCTGCGGGATGAGGGGATCTGATCCGCAAGCGAGGCCGAAAAGACGGCAACAAGGATCAGGACGATCCCGATCATGAGCATCTCCCCAACCACTCCGGAAACTGCAGTGCCGTTATCGCTGGTGTTGTGCATGTTCTCTCCCTCATACAATGAATACGAAGACTGCCACTGCTGCTGCGAGCAGGACAATGCTGTGCTTGAACCCGGCAAGGATGCTGTTCGAGCTGAACTGCCCGGCCATGATGCCGGAGAAGAGCCCGAGGATGATCCCGAGGTTGAACATGTCGGTGATGTTTTGCGCCAGGTTGAAATCGAGATTGTACGTCTTGAAACCCGCCATGAACGGGCCGTTGAGCTGGTACGCGGTGAAGAGGTAGATGCCAAAGGAGAGGTAGATGATCATGACGTACACGATCGCGGTATTGGCCCGTTCCTGTTTCATCTTCAGGTAATGCTCAAAGTCCGTGATGGCGATGAGGAAGATCTGGCGAAGATCGGAGGTGATCTCGCCGGCCTTGACCAGCAGCGAGATGGCCCGCTTGACCGAGACGAGGCCGATCCGCTGGTCCATCCTCACGAGCGCCGTATTTACGTAGGACCCGGTACTGACATCCCGCGATACGAGCGAGAGCTCGGAACTGAGCAGCCCCAGTTTCGCGGATGCGATCCGCCCTATGGCATCCGGCAGGGTGAGCCCGATCTCTTTCATGTCGGCAAGTTCCCGCAGGAACTCCGGAATATTCTGCTCGATGCTGTTGACATACCACCTCCGGCCTTCGTACGCGAGGGCGACCGGTGCCAGGAAGGCGATGAGGACAAGGCAGGCACCGGCCTCGAAGGAATTGTGGGGGAAGAAGCTGCGCATCGCCCCACCGGAAAAGAGGACTACAACGAGCAATGCACAGGCAGCTCCGGCAATAATCCCGTACAGGTAACTGGAGATATACGTGCGCAGGGGATGGCGCAGCTGGTCATAGAGCCGGAACCGCCGCTTCCTTGATTCGATATACCGGTAAAATTCCCCATCGCCATTCATTCCCGTCCCCACCATGGCCACGCCGCTACCGGGACCGTACTCTACAGCCTCGCTGCTGCTGACCTCAAGGTTCTCCGGGGGGAGCATGAGCGACAGGATCCAGATCATGATGACCGCACCGGCCGGGATGCAAATGTACATGAAAGGGAGGAGCCATCCCATCGCCCCTTTGCTGGTCATCCCCTGGGCAACGATCATGATGATGAGGGCTATGGGCCCGGCAACGAATGCCGAGACATACACCTCAGCCATAATTTCCATGGTCTTGAGCACGAGGTCGAGCTCCCGCCGTGCCTGCTGGTGGAAGAAGTCGGTTTTTGACGAGAGGTAGAGCGTGAAATCCCCGCCGCTCTCGAAGACGATGCACAGGTCGTTGAAGAAGTCTGCAAGGAGCGGCGAAGGCGTGGTCTTCCGGAGGTTGTGCAGGGCAGTGATCAGGTCGTCGCCGAAGAGTTCCACGTCCCGGACAACCTGGCCGAACTCGCGGGAAACCTCGCCGAACATCGTTCGTTCCTCGTAGATGCGCCGGATGACCCCGAACGGGGGCATGGTGGTGGAGAGCGCCTGCATGTACGAGACTGCATAGGGCAGTTCAAGATCGATCCGGCTCCTGCGCCCCCGGGCAACAATACCCGGATACAGGACCTGGTACAGGTACAGCCCGGGCACCATGCCGCAGAAGAGGAGCGTCCAGAACAGTTCCGCCGGGATGAAACGGAATATGCCGAAGTCAATTCCGGTCAGGGATACGAAAGTGAAGAACCCGGCAAACATGGCTGCCGATGCAGCGAGATTCACCCGTGCCGTGCGGAGGTAGCGTTCCGCGGTGACCGGAAGGTGTGCAGCACAGAGGTCCCGGCTGAGATGGGTCCCCAGCACGATCATTTCGGCCTGATCCAACAGGGCACCGGCACGGTCCAGGGAAGCGTAAAGGTCCATCTCATTCACCCGGGTCATGCATGGCATTTGCCAGATCGAAGATGTCGTAATGCGGTACATCAAGGGCACGTTCCAGGAACTCCTCCCGTTTCTTCAGCTCGTCATCTACCCGCTCCGGTGTCCATCCCCGCATGGCCGCTATCTCCTCAAGCACCCGCGATTCCGGTGACACCCGGTGGATCGCGTCGTTCCGGCTGTCCCACGCATAGAGGAGCCGGGGAACGATTGTTCCGTCATTGTCCACAGAGATCTCGTTGACCGCGGAGCAGCGCCGGATCCGCCGGTTATCGTACGTGAAGATCGACTGGCTCACGACAAGGTCAAGCGCGGTGAACATGACCGGGGGAACATTGATCGGTTCGTGGGTGAGCCGGTTGATCACCTCCCTGACATTGCCGGCGTGAATAGTGGAGAGCGTGGCGTGGCCGGTGTTCATGGCCTGGAAGAGCGTCTGGGCTTCCCGCCCCCGCACCTCCCCGACGATGATATATTCCGGGCGCTGGCGCATGGAGGATTTCAGGAGCGAGAAGAGATCAATGTCGCCCTGCACGCCTGCCACCGCGAGCTCCCGCGTGATGGTTGCAAGCCAGTTCTTGTGGGGGAGCTGGATCTCGTGGGTGTCCTCAAGGGAGACGATCTTCGCGTTCAGCGGGATGAAGAGCGAGACGGCGTTCATGGTCGAGGTCTTGCCGCTCGCGGTGCCGCCGGCGATGATCAGGCTTCGCCGGTGTTCGATGACCAGCCAGAGAAAAGCGAGGACCTCCGGGTTGTAGGTTCCGTAGTGGATCAGGTCGAGCGGGGTCATCGGTTCAGCCCGGAATTTCCGGATGGTAAACGAGCTGCCCCGCAGGGAGACGATGTTGCTGAAGGTGATCTGCACCCGGGATCCGCCCGGGAGGGTAGCATCCACCATCGGGTTCGAGAGCGATATCTGTTTGTTGGCCTTCTGGGCGAGCTTGAGCACGAACTGGTCCAGCTCCCCTTCACGGAACAGGACGTTTGTCGGCAGGCTGCCATGGATGCGGTGGAAGACAAAGACCGGCAGGTCCCCGCCATTGCAGCTGATATCCTCCAGTGCCGGGTCCCGCATGAGCGCTTCAAGCGGGCCGAACCCCGAAAGATCGCGCCGCAGGTAATAGGAGAGGACGCTAAGCCGGTCTGCTTCAATCCGGGGGTGGAACTCGCGGATGATCCGGCTGAGGGTAGCCTGGTCCAGCCCGCTCACCGGGGGTTTCTCCGGGTCATCGTATACGATGATCTTCCGCAGGTGGCCGGAGGTTTCCAGCAGCACAGCCTGTTCCCGTGGCGTGATCGCAGGTTCAACTACGGTGTAGATGAAACCCTGGTTTCCGTTGCGGATGATTTTCACCGATACGAACGGGGACTCGATCCAATAATTATCGAGCATCCCGGTCCCGGGATCCGGCAGGGGGGGTGCTCCGGGTTCCCCGGTCGCTGGCAGGTCCGGTCTGTTCCCGGTGTGCCCGTTCTCCGGCAGTGCACCTTGCAGGTCCCTTCCTGCCAGTCCAAAATCCGGTGTCTGACTGAACCGGTACCAGGCTGCACTGGCGGCAAGCGCAAAGGATGCGAGCGAGACAATGCCGAGAAGGGCGAGCACCACAAGCGGGAGATCGATTAAGAGTGCGGCGTAACCGGCCAGGAAGGCAACAAGGAATATCGCGAGGATCAGGACATCTCCGATGTCCGTACGATTGCCGAGCATAGCAGGCAGGTTCCGGAGCCGGGCGGGCATGGTTGTGGAACGGGACGGACCGTCCTGGGCATCCCGGTCCCCGTCCGGGCCGGCTCGTTCAATATTACCAGGGACAGCCCCCTTCTGCCGGGGGGGGAGTAATCCGGAAAGCCCGGATGAGAACGCTGCCGCCACAACAAGCACCTGTTCACGGAGGGTCATGCGTCATCCCTCCTGCATTCGCCGGAGGAGTTCCGGGGGCAGCGTTGTCTTATGCGCCGGGCCCGCTGATGCAGACTGTTGCGGTGTCGCGTTTCTCACGGCACCAGTGCTGACGGAGAGCGTGATATCCACCGAGTCACCGGCCAGGGTCAGGTGATAGCGCCCTTCTTCGTAGATCCTGATCGTGCGGTTTGTCTTCTGCGAGCTGTACACCCCCCCATACCCGTCCTCTGCAACGATCTCCCGGGTCTGGTTGTCGCGGACGGTGAGCGTAAAGTACGGGCGGCTGATCGTTTTTACATTATCGCCCCGGCAGGACTCCACATCTTCAAGACAATCGTACAGCGGTTCGACATCGAAGTATATCCAGAGCGGGCCGTTCTTCAGGCTCGTTGCATTGACGACAAGGCCGGTGGTGTTTCCGCGTAATGTATAGGTCCGCTGGTAATCCGGGTATCGCAGACGGAGCGAGGGTCCGGGAGTTGTGGTAATCTGCACTGCATGCTGGGCCGGGTAGGGATCCGGAGTAATGTGGGGCAGGGCGTCGGTGACGAGATCCGGGGATGGGGGAGCAGCAGCTGGTACCGCCGGCAAGGCAGGGGCTGCAGATGTGGAGTTCCGTGGCGAAGGAATCCCGGTTTTTTCCGCATTATTGTGTACTACGGGTGGCGAACCGGCAGAATTTTCCTGATCGCTGTACTGTTGCATGACTTTCAGGCATCCCGGCTCCATTGCTGCAGCAAGAAGCAGCAGCAGTAACCACATGCAACACCACCGGCTACGGCCGCGTGCCGGTCCTGACAACCTGTGATAATCCCCGCTCATCAGCAATTCCCGTTCCCGTTTTTTTTCATTGTCCCAACCGTATGTACCTGTTATAACAAAAGTTTATTTGTTTTAAAACAAGTTAAAATGATCAATTAAAATAGTTTTAACACAACTTTACTTGATCGTGCCACCTGCGATTGGACCATGCGGTCACTGACACACCCGTGTCTTTACTCATTGCATGATGGCCAGTGTTGGGAGATTAAGAATGAAATTTGACAGGAAAAGAACGAGCGAGCATGCAGTCTCACCCGTTGTCGGCGTGATGCTGATGCTCGTCGTGACTATTATTATTGCCGCGGTTGTCTCCGCGTTTGCCGGAGGATTATCTTCCGGTACGGAGAAAGCACCGCAGGCATCGCTCAGCGTTGTATTCATGGAGGATGATGGTGGCATGGGGGCGGATCATGTTGAATCAAAAATGGTATTTGAGCACATGAGCGGCGATTCCATCCCGACGAGGGACATCAGTATTGTCACGTATTACACGCATCCCAATGGTACTGTCCTGAAGCACACGCAGACCCCGCTTAGTGAGGCCACGGCCCTGTATGCATCGAAGCCCGGCTCTTTGACCCGGGTACCTCTCTTCAATGATATGTCATTGGGATATTCCGGAAATAATCCTGCAAAGGATTTTGGGAATTATACCTGGAAGACCGGGGATGTTCTCAGTTCCGGTTCGGACGCAGGCACCAGTGCGATCCTGGGATTTGATATCACTGATTCAGAATCCGGATTCGGATCAGGATCGGTTGTAGACGTCAAGATCCTGCATACGCCCAGCGGGAAATATATCCTTGACAAAGAGGTGATTGTGCCATGAGGACCGGGAGGGATTCAGCAGTATCGCCCGTTGTCGGCGTGATGCTGATGCTCGTAGTCACGATCATTATTGCCGCCGTAGTGAGTGCGTTTGCCGGAGGACTGGGTTCTGACCAGAGTAAAACCCCCCAGACATCGCTTACAGCCAGAGCGGTCGTTGATAATATCCAGGACACGGACAAGACCGACTGGGAACCCACGTACCCGGCAGGTTTCACTGCAAAGAACGGCCTGCTCTTTGAAAACACCGGCGGAGATTCCTTCGCGCTCTCTGATATCTCCATCCAGATGCAGAGCGGTGATGCCAAGTACGACATCGATACCTACGATGAGATCCAGGCAACCGAGGGCACATGCCTCCCGGATACCGTTGAAGCATACATTGAGGAGATCGGGGACTCTGACGGGTTCATTTCTCCCGGTGACAAGTTCATGCTCTATGCCGATAACTGCCGCATTGACGATGATCCGGCATACGGGTATGACAATGAAGCCCAGATCTCCTGGAAACCTGAAGGTGCCCTGGGAGGAAAAGCCGCATACCTGAACACCCGGCTCGAATACAAGGTTATCGACAAACCAAGCAGCCGGGTAATCAGCAGTGGTGAGGTTGTCCTGTCATAATGAACAGCAATCCAGCGACTGCATACCCCCGGAATACTCTCACAGGTGCTCACTGCACCTGATGCCGGGAATTTTTACTGGTTGTGATGGGAAGAAATGCAGCCCTGAAAACCAGCGATGAAAAACACCAGAAAAGGAGACAGAGAAGATGGCAAAAATATTTGGATTCAAACCGCAGGCAGATACCCGGAAACTCATTGAAAAGTTCGAAGACGAAGTGCTGATCCGGTATAACAACCAGCAGCTCGTGGGAACTGTCTATGTAGATATGCAGGAAAAGCAGTGGGCCGTTGCATTTGCCTATAACTATTCCCGCAAGCCCGGAATTCATGGTCACGAGAATCCTCTGGAAGTCCGGTATTCATACCCGGCAGAGGAGGGTGGCAGCGTGCGGATGTTCCGCTCGGACGCCCCTGATGAGAAGGCGCTCTCAACTGATCCCCTCAAAGACGGGGACGCATTTGTCTGGTTTGCCCTCACCCATGAACGGACCCTCGTGGGCAAAGAAGCCTGACAGGAGTATGAATGGTAACCGGTTGTTCACGGAAGAATTGTCGCGGGTGTACCCTGCCGTGCCGGGCAACCGGCCGGTCACTGGCATGCCCGACCGGCTGCTTCCGTTTGTCCCGACGATACGGAGCACCCGCACGTCACAGGGCCGTGATTTGTTAACCAAACCCGGACGGAGTGATCCCACGCTTTGACAAAAACCATCCCCCTCATCATCGGCCTTGCCATTGCCGCCATCCTGACCATCGTACTCTGCACGCTCACCGGCCCGGCAGGATTCGGGTTCGTCTCCACGGCACCGGGAGCTGCAGACATCGTCGGCGGCATCCGGCTCCCCCGGGTCCTTGCGGCATTCTTCGTGGGTGCAAGCCTGGCAGTTGCCGGTGCAGCCATGCAGGCGCTCTTCCGGAACCCGATGGCCGACCCGTACATCCTCGGCACCTCCTCCGGAGGAGCGCTGGGAGCTTCCCTTGCGATCGTCTACCTCGGCGGCTTCTTTGTCCCAGTCTTTGCATGGATTGGCGCTGTTGTCGCGATCCTGATCGTCTGGGCGATTGCCGGGCGAAAGGGTGTGATCTCGGTCGAAACCCTGCTCCTCACCGGCATTGCCGTCTCATTCTTCTTCTCCGCCCTTGTCTCGTTCCTGATCGCGGTAGCCGGCCAGAACGTCCACCAGATCATCTTCTGGCTCATGGGCGGGTTCTGGAACGCGTCGCCGTCCGATGCGATCCTCTCGGCCTGTATCCTCGTTCCCGCCGGAGCCCTTCTCTTCTTCATGGGCCGGGACCTCAACGCCCTCTCGCTTGGCGAGGAGACGGCCGCCCACCTCGGCATCGATGCGGGCCGGGCCCGGTGGGCGGTACTGGGTGCGAGCACCCTGCTTGTTGCCGGCGCCGTCTCGATCGCCGGCTCGATCGGGTTCATCGGGCTTGTCACCCCGCACATTGTCCGGATGCTGATCGGCCCGGACAACCGTGCGGTCATCCCTGCTGCCATCCTTGCCGGGGGGATCCTCCTTGTCCTGTCCGATACCCTTGCCCGCACGTTCTTCTCCGATCTTCCGGTCGGGATCATCACGGCATTCATCGGGGCGCCGTTCTTCATCTGGCTGATCTACCAGCGGGGGGAAGTCACATGACCGGTCCGCAGGGCATTCATACCGGGAATCTCAGCGCAGGATACGGGACAGAGGAAATTGTCAAATCCGTGAGTTGTACATTCTCCCCGGGATCCTTCACCGGCATCATCGGGCCGAACGGTTCGGGCAAGACCACCCTGCTCAAGGCCTTCAGCCGTGTTATCCCGTCGAGCGGGATCCTGGAGCTGGACGGGAAACCGGTCAACAATTATACCCCTGCGGAACTGGGAATGGCGCTCGGGTATGTCCCGCAGGACGAGGGGCGCCCGTTCTCCTACACGGTGCTGCAGGTCGTGCTGATGGCCCGGTACGCCCGGACCAGCCGGTTTGCCTCGCTCACGCCGGATGATTATGCCCGGTGCCACCATGCCCTTGAAGAGACCGGCATTGCACAGCTTGCCGGTCGTTCGATCCGGACCCTGAGCGGCGGGGAATGGCAGCGGGTACTCATTGCCCGGGCCCTTGCGCAGGATACAAAGGTGCTCCTGCTGGACGAGCCTACCTCGCATCTCGACCTGTCGCACCAGTCCGACATCCTCTCGTTCATGCGCAGCCTGGCCGGGTCGGGCTCCACCATCATTGGGGTATTCCACGACCTCAACATGGCAGCGCTCTACTGCGACCGTCTCATCATGATCCGGCAGGGCCAGGTGGTCGCCGACGGGACACCCGCACAGGTACTGACGCCGGATAAGATCCGGGACGTGTACGGCGCAGACGTTGTCACGTCATTCCACCCGGCCACCGGACGGACCTTCCTCATGCCCCTCGCTGCCACAAACGGAGATAAGCTGCCGGAAAAGGCCCCGGGCGTTCTGGTAATCTCAGGCGGGGGGAGCGGTACCGATCTCCTGCACTTCCTTTCGCGAAAGGGATATCGCCTTTCTGCCGGCATTCTTGCAACAACGGACACCGATTATCTCACGGCGCGGGCGCTGGATATTCCCTGCATTCCGGTCATCCCGTTCTCGCAGATACCGGCCCACTCACTTGAAAAACTCCGGCGACAGCTCCCCGGTACAGACCGGATCATCCTTTCCATGCATCCCGTGGGAACCGGTAACCTGCCGGTCCTTGCGGTTCTCCGCGGGACCGATCCGTCCCGGATCATCATCCACCTGCCGGAAGACCGGGATTTTTCATCCTATGATTTTACCCGGGGTGCCGCTGCTGCAGCGTGTAAGGACCTGTGTGCAGCCGGGGCACAGTGCACCGGCAGTTTCAACGGGATCCTCGCGCTGCTGGACACCGTATCCCCCACACCTGACACCCCCCGGAGTGAACCATGAACCCGCGACCCCTTTTCATCTCAACGTTCTGCTGCATGGACCGCCCGCTTGGAGAAGCACTGGAGATCCTTGCTCCCCGCTCGGGGCACATCGAGATCGTGGCAGACGGACCCCATGACATCCTGTCGGACATAACCCCGTGCAGCCGGTACGCGTGCCGGTATTCCGTTCACGCGCCTACAAGTGAGATCAACATAGCCTCGGTAAACGAACGCATGCGCCAGTCCTCGGTTGCCGTGCTCGGCGACATGATGGCTGCCTGCGCCCGGATCGGTGCAGAACATCTCGTGGTCCACCCGGGCTATTCCGCGTATGAGCAGGTGCGTGAACGCTCCTGTGCGTCCCTGCTCCGGTCACTGGACGCGCTGGCACTTCTCCAGGAGGAGCATGGGGTCATCGCATGTGTCGAGAACATGGGCGGGTGGGAGTGCTGCCATTTCCGGACCCCGGCGTTTCTTCCGGAACTGACCTCCCGCGGCCTGGGATTTGTCCTGGACTGCGGCCATGCCCGGCTCAACGGGAACCTCGATGCGTTCCTCTCCGCCGGCGGATGTTGTCACGTCCATCTCCACGACAATGGCGGGACGAATGACGACCATAATGCCTGCGGCGATGGCACCACCGACTTTTCCCAGGTCCTTGAACGGATCCCCCGGCAGGCAACCCTTGTCATCGAGACGCGGGAACTTGCGGCTGCCGACCGGAGCCTCAGGTACCTGGCTTCACTCATGAAAGGAGAAAAGACATGAAACCCGTACCTGGATTCCCGAAGTATTCCGCGCTTGTCCTGCTCCTCCTCGCGACGGTGCTGATGTTCTGCATCACGCCCGTATCCGCAGTCACGGTGACTGACGATGCCGGAACGTTAGTGACCATCAATGCAACGCCCCAGCGTATCGTCTCGCTGGCTCCCTCAAACACGGAGATCCTTGCCGCACTCGGCCTCCTCGACCGGGTTGTCGGGGTGACGGATGTCTGCGATTATCCCCCGGCCGTGAAGGATATCCCGCGTGTCGGCGGTTATTCTGCCATCAGCATCGAGAAGGTCGCAGCCGCCCGGCCCGATCTCGTCCTTGCTTCCGATATCACTTCGCAGGAGACGGTCAGCCGGCTCCGTAACCTGGGCCTCACGGTTGCGGTCGTGGCGCCACGGAATATCGACCATGTCATGCGGGACATCCGCCTGGTCGGGACCCTGGCCGGGAATGACCTCACGGCAGAAGAACTGGCTGCAAACCTCTCGGCCCGCAGTGCAGCGGCAGCCCCGTCATCCCCCGCACAATACAACCTGACCGTTGCGCACGTTGTCTGGAATGACCCGTTGTATATCAGCGGCAACGATACCCTGCAGAACGATGTGATCGTACATACCGGCGGAACGAATGTCTTTTTGGACAAGGAAGGCTGGGGCACGGTTTCACTCGAGGAATTTCTGATAAGGAACCCGGATATTATTATCGTGAACGGGGGAGGCGGGATGGACAACAAGACCAAAGATATAATCCTTGAGGATTTCATGAACAGCCCGCAGTATGCCTCGCTCTCTGCCGTGAAGACCCGCCACGTGTATGCCGTGGACTCCAATATCATCAGCCGTGCCGGGCCCCGCATCTTCGATGCGGAGGAGCAGGTAGCCGGAATCATCCGTGCCGTACATGACGAGCGCATGGCATCGCAGGCCGCTGCGATCCCCACTGCCAGATCACCGGGATTCTGTGTGGCCGGAACAGTCCTGCTCATCTGCCTGCTCATCACCATGAGGCGGAGAAGGGATCCTTAATGGAACGTAATACCGGATATCTGCATGGGGGAATCCGGCCCGGCGGGTCTGCCGGAACCAGAACCGGGAGACTGCACGCCGGCACCTGCCGAAGGTTCCGCAGGGGGAGTCCTTTATGCCGGTAACTATCCCCCGTATTGTCATCGCGGGGACGCACAGCGGCTGCGGTAAGACCACCATCGCCAGCGGCCTGATGGCGGCACTGAACGAGCGCGGGCTCCGGGTCCAGCCGTTCAAGACCGGCCCCGACTTCATCGATCCCACCCACCATTCCGCCACCTGCGGCAGGATCTCGCGTAACCTCGATCCGTTCATGATGGAAGAGGCCGGTGTCCTGCGGACCTTTGCTTCGGCATCCGGTGACGCCGATATCGCGGTCATCGAAGGGGCCATGGGCCTTTTCGACGGAATTGACGGCACGGACTTTGCCAGCACGGCCCATGTGGCGCGAATTCTCCGGGCACCGGTCATCCTTGTTGTTGATGCATATGCAGCATCACGAAGTGTCCACGCGGTTGTCCGGGGATTCCGGGATTTCGATCCCCATATCCGGATAGCCGGTATCATCTACAACCGGATTGCGACCGTGAAACATCGCGAGATGATTGATTCCGAGGAATTTGTGCCTGCTCTTGGGTGGATACCCCGCCAGCAGGGACTGGAAGTGGAGAGCCGTCACCTTGGCCTCGTTATGGCACACGAATCCGGGGCGATGATTACCGCAGGCCGGATGATCCGGGAATCGTGTGATATCGACGCGATCCTCGATGTTGCACGGGGCGCTCCGCTGCTGGCAGTTCCCCCTGCCAGAAAAACGCATGAGATTGGGAAACGGGCAGTCATCGGTGTTGCCCGCGATGATGCGTTCTGCTTTTATTACCAGGACAATCTTGACCGGCTCGCCCGGGCCGGCGCGGAGATCCGGTATTTCTCACCGATGGACGATATGCTTCCTGAGGTGGATGCACTCTATTTCGGCGGGGGATACCCCGAGTTGCATGCCGGAAAACTCGAAGACTCGCGGTGCCGGCAATCGGTCCGCGACAGGGCAGAGGAGGGTATGCCGATATATGGTGAATGCGGGGGACTCATGTACCTGTGCGGATCGGTTGCGGTTGATCGCGAGTACCGGATGGCTGACGTGCTGCCCGCCCGCGTGGAGATGACAAAAACGATCGAAGCGCTGGGATACGTGAAAGGGAAATACCAGGGTCAGCACGGATCCTGGGCAGGTACCGCACTCATACGGGGACACGAGTTCCATTACTCCCGGATTACGTGCGATCCCGGTGTACGGTTTGCGATCCGTCTCACGCTGGGGAAAGGGATAAAGAACGGGAGAGACGGGCTCATGAAAAAGAATGCCATCGGGACGTACACCCACGCGTATTTCAGCGATACCTTCTGCCGGCGCTTCGTTGCTGTTGCTGCGGATTTCCGGAGGACCCGGCGATGACGATGCAGTCCGGACAATGTCCCGGAACCGGGAGAATGATTGCCGGGTGCGACCGGGCTTGTCGCACGGCCCCTCTCAAGAGTGTGTGGTGAATGATGCACGGTGATGAAAGTATCCTGCCCCTGAAACAACGGGTCCGCGTTGAGGGTGGAGAGACGCTTGAACGCACGGACGATGCGGTCGTCATCCGGTTCCCCGGCCGGCGGAACGTGCTCTCCACGTCGTGGATGAACGGGGGATATCACGAAGATCTGGTATCGGTCTTCAACCACCAGATCTCCCTTGAGGCCTGCGATACCTGCCATGCCGGCAATGGCAGCGTGCAGCAGTATCTCGATGGTGTTGCGCGAAATCTCGGGCTGGACCCGGAAACCGCCACCGGCCTTATCACCCGTGCGGAGATGAAGAACACGGCCATTGTCACGGAGTCGTTCCGGGAGCTCACGGTCACTGCGGTCGTGACTGCCGGGATAGAGAAGAATGGCGGGAGGGCCGGTGACCCGGCTTCGTTCTGCGAGAATGGCGAAACTGTTGAGCCGGTCGGAGGTACGATCAACACTATCCTCCTGATCAATGCCGATCTTCCGGAGTATGCCATGATACGGGCGGTTATGACGGCGGCCGAGGCAAAGGCTGCAGCTCTCCAGCAGCTGATGGCCCGGAGCATCTACTCGACCGGTATCGCCACCGGGTCCGGGACGGATATGATAGTTATCGTTGCAGATCCTTGTTCTTCCCGCCGTCTTACGAATACCGGCAAGCATTCGAAACTCGGGGAGCTGATTGGCCGGGCCGTGATCCGGGCGACAACCGCTGCTTTGGAACGGGAGACCGGTCTTTCTCCCGCTTCGCAGTGCGATGTGCTGGTACGGTTGTCCCGGTTCAGGGTAACGGAAGAGGATCTCTGGAATGCCGCAGTTCAGGCCGGTTCCCCGGAACTCACCGGCAGGGAAGATCGCGGGAGATTCCTGCAATACCTGGAACGCCGGGCGCAGGAACCCGGAACTGTGGCACGGGTCGCGGCAGCGCTCCATGTGGTGGATGAGGCAGAATGGGGATTGCTCCCCCGTGATACGGCACGGGA
Organism: Methanoregula sp.; assembly: GCA_041652515.1. Classification (GTDB taxonomy): domain Archaea; phylum Halobacteriota; class Methanomicrobia; order Methanomicrobiales; family Methanospirillaceae; genus Methanoregula. The sequence goes on along the minus strand of JBAZHD010000038.1, from coordinate 930 downwards.
CACAATCATCCGCATCCTGCATGAGGAGGAGATAACTATTCCCGGGAGTGACGAAACGCTCATCAGCTGCGTCATCTCCCTGCTCATTTCAGGCTGCCTCAGGGACTATCACCGGTAATTCCCACCGGGGTTATTGCTCCGGAGAACTGCAGAGAACAAGGCGGCGGGGGGTTAGAGTCAACGGAGGCCATTTTAATCCCCGTTTCCCCATTTTTCCGGCCAGGATGACACTGTTTTATGAAAAAATGACACCATTGTTTGAGGAAACGCCCGTTTCAGTTTCTGATTGGCTCGAATCAGCCTTCCCCTTGCCCGGAATTGGCGGGCTGCCACACTCTTACAAACGAGGTTTTACCGGGGCACAGGCAGGTGGTTGTGCGGGAAAAGGGAGCAGGGGAATGGATATAGCGGTCTCTTGAAAAAGATCGGTAATCCTCTGTCGGAGATATTACCGACGTGTCCAGTACCGGTCCTTCCAGGGGGCTCCTGGGGGGATGCACTCATCAGGGGTCATTTCAGACTCCGATTACCTGTTTTTCCGGTTCAAATGACACTGTTTCATGAAAAAATGACACTATTATTTAGGGAAACGCCCATTTTGGACTCCGATTGATGTGAATCCGCCTTCCCCCAACCCGAAATTGGCGGGCTGCTGCACTCTTACAGCGGAGGTTTTGTCGGGGCAGGTAGTGGGGGTTGTTGAGGAATTCGAGTGAGAAAGAAGGCCACAGGAGAAATTTTCACATCACGTCGAATGTCTGATTTGGAGGTGGGACAACCATAAAAAAATTCTTTAAAATTTTGCCTCTTCGTCATTTCAAGTGGGTAAATTGAATTCGAGCTTCCCGCACCTGAGATAGATCATGGCAATGAAATTGTCCGTGTTCCTGTATCCTCTTGCAGTACGTTTCAACGATTGAATGGTCCCAT
>JBAZHD010000037.1:0-27656 GCA_041652515.1 Methanoregula sp. | reverse complement strand
GAGTATATAAATGTACCGAAATCTGCCCGATGGGATTCTGGTTTGGCGTCACGGGTTTTAATTTCCCGCGGTTCAGAAAAATTCAGATGCTTTTTTATGTGAAAATCCTAATTGGACAGGCTCGGATCAGCACCTTTTTTTCATCACCCGGCATACCCCCGTATACTATGTGTCCCCCGGCCCTCATCCCGTACAAGCCAAAAAACCCGAAGACCCGTCTCTCTGCCCTGCTCAGCCAGGAAGAGCGGGAACAGTTTGCCGCTGCAATGCTCGAGGATGTCAAAGTTGCCGTTAAGGATGCATTATGCAGCCCGGTCCTCATCTGCTCTGAACTCTTCGATTCCGAGGATGTCCAGGTCACCATCACCGATACGGACCTGAGCGGGAGCATAAATGCCATCCTCCCCCAGAATGTCGGTCCCACCCTGATCATCATGGCCGACCTCCCGCTTGCGGATACTGCGTCAGTCCGGCGTTTGCTTTCCACGGACAAGGACCTTGCAATCGCGCCCGGGCGCGGGGGGGGGACGAACGCGATCTTCATGAAAGAACCCCAGAAATTCCACGTCGACTATTACGGGGCGAGTTTTTTAAAGCACATGAAGATCGCAGAGGAAGCCGGCCTCTCTGTTGAGGTGATCGACTCCTTCCGGCTCCATACCGATATCGATGAACCGTGGGATCTCGCGGAGCTGCTCATCCATGGGACGGGGAAGAGCAGGGCATATCTTGAGGGACTGGGTTTTGTCCTCTCTGTCGATAAGGGCCGCGTTGGCGTAAAACGAGAGCGATAGGCTTATCGCCCTGCCCTGCAGATGGCATGATATGAGCGGGCAGCCCGGGGAATCGTTAATAGAACTCCTGAATGACGTAAATCCCGATGTCAGCCGGATCATCGGTACTTTTGTGGCCCGTTTCAATGCCGTATATGGCAATCCCGCTGCTGTCCGCTGGGACATCTCGAAGGAGGAGTGGCAGCGGTATGAATTTCTTGGCGACCGGGTCCTGAACCTGATCATTGCCCAGTTCCTTTTTACCCGGAGGGAAGGGACGCTTGATGAAGGTGAGATGACACGGATACTGGGCAGCGTGGTCTCGAACCGGACGCTCGATTTCCTATCAAAAAAGTACGACAATGAGATTTTTCCCCGGCTGATCCCGCTCTCCATCGGCGAGCAGGAGACTTACGGGGAACGGATCACGGGAGGTGCGTTCGAAGCATTGATCGGCGCCCTGTACTGCGAGGTCGGGCTGGATGACGTGACGTTCTTTGTCACGGCCATTATGTCCGATATCATCGAGGAGTACAATCCCCGCGGGAATGCCATCGGGCTCCTGCAGGAATATTCCCAGAAACGGGGCGAATGCCTGCCAGTCTACCAGGAGATATCCCGGACCGGCCCGGACCACCAGCCGTATTTCACCGTCAGGGTCCGCATCGCGGATGGCAGGACCTTTGATGGATCTGGAAAAACCCTCACGGATGCCCGGAGGGATGCAGCACAAAAAGCGCTGGATGAAACCGGGGGGACCAGCTGATGCAGGTCCGCCGGCACGTACCGCCCGGCCGTCGGGAGGTATCCCGGCCGGCTGACCGCAGAGCGGACAGGAACACTCATGCTGGAACGTTTTTTTGAAAAGGAAGCCAACGGCGTCCTGAAGGGGATGACCCTGGAGTGGTTATGCCCGCACTGTTCCGGGAAAAATTTCAGGATTCTCTCAAGGGGCGAACGTGATTCCGGTGAATATCACACTTCCTGTCGCTACTGCAGGGCACGGTGCCGCGTGACGTTCATCCCGCCAGCGCCCCTCAATGGCGAAGAGGAGTTCATGGACCGGCTGGCGAACGAGGATTTTTCAGAAGAAGAGCAGCAGGACCTGATCCGGGACTTTGCCGAGATCGAGTACATGCGGAGCGAGAACCCCGGTAACCGGGAGATCACCGGCAAACAACGGCTGCTCGAAGAGAAGATCGCGTTTTTCAAGCGGCGCCGGCGGTTGTGAACCGGGAGGGGGCAGGAAAAACGTGTGCGTCCTTACTTCCTGCTCTTCGCAAAGACGCCCATAAAAAGGCACTCATCGGCTGCAATGGTGTCCACGCCGATACGATCATCAGAAACGGGGAGGCCGATCCCCCGGATAACCGCCGCGGGAGTGCACTCGTCCGCCTCGCCCATGACGAGTTCTGCTGCGGACGAGATATTATCCGCAATGGCCCGTTTCGTTACTTCGAGTTTCCTGCCGAACAGGTCGCACCTGCCCCGGTCATCGATCACGGACGGGATACCGGCACACCCGATGGCAACGCCGCTGCACCCGAGGCGCATCGCGTGGGTGCGGCTGTCGGCGATGATCACGCCGATCTTTGATCCGGTTGCCCGTTTTATCTCCTCCCTGATCCTGCAGGCACTGGCATCGGGATTCGCAGGGAGCGGGGTCACGCAGCCCGGAGGGGCGTTGGATGCGTCCACGCCGGCATTGGGGAGGAGTGTTCCGCCTTTCATGCAGAGTAAAAAGCCAGGAATGCCCCCGACGATCGAGTCGCTCTCCCGCAGCACGACCTCGGCAATAGCCGGCTCAATCTGGTGCTTCTCCGCAAGCCTCACTGCATGGGGCGAAGGGGTGATATCCGCGAGCAGTATCACGTTACCTTCCGACGTGGAGACTGCGGTCTCGGCAAGAACAAGGATATCGCCGTCAAGAAAGCCGTTGCAGGTCTTTTTTGCAGCAGCAATGACCCGGTCAGTAATGGAATCGCCGTTCCGGATGATGCCGGTCGGGAGCCCGAATACCTCAAACGAGGTGTTCATTGCCGTTTCACCAGGCGCTCGAAGACACGGATGGTGTCAACGGTCTCCTTCACGTCATGCGTCCGCACCATAGCTGCTCCTTTCTGGAGGAGTGTCATAGTCACGGCGAGACTGCCTGAAAGCCGTTCCTGCGGTTCCCTGCCCAGCAGGTTGCCGATAAAACTCTTCCGGGAAACCGCGGCAAGGAGCGGGCGGTCGTACCGGAGGAACTCGTCGAAACGGCGGCTGAGTTCCCAGTCATCGTCAACCGACCGGAATGGAGTCCACAGGCCGATACCGGGGTCGAGGACGTAGTTATCGATGCCCGCTGCAGTGCAGCGCTGCATTACCGTAGCAAGCGCCTTGTGGGTGGCATCAACACCCACCGCATCGCCCGGCTGGTAGTCCGTTGCCATCACAATCGCGGGCAGGCCGGCGTCAGCCACCTTTTTGACATACGGTGCCGAGCAGAACCCGGCAATATCGTTGACCGCATGGATCTCGTGCTTCATGCAGACATCCAGCACCCACGGGTTCATGGTATCGACCGAGATGGTAAAACCGGTCCCGTCAAGTTCCTTCAGCGCCTCATCAATGCGTTCCGCTTCCTGCGTCCCGCTGATGGCCTGTGCATGGGGGGCGGTGCTCCGGGCACCCAGATCAAGGATCTCGGCGCCGGCTTCTACCATCTCCACCGCTTTTGTGTGGATCTCTTTGGTCGGGATGAACGAATCAACGAAAAAGGATTCGGGAGAACAGTTGATGACCCCCATCACGCGGACCGGGGCCGGGCCGCCAATGGCGATCTTGTTTATGGTGCACTGCCGCATGCTCTCACCTTCGCAGCCCGGAACGTGTTCTCCATTAAGGTGGCAATCGTCATCGGGCCGACCCCGCCGGGGACAGGTGTGATGGCTCCTGCGATGTCTTTGACCGCATCAAAGTCCACGTCGCCCACCAGCCTGCCGTTCAGCTGGTTGATCCCCACGTCGATGACAACCGCGCCGGGCTTCACCATTGCCGGCTGGATGAAATGTGCCTTGCCGATTGCCGAGACAAGGATATCCGCCCGTTTCAGTTCTTCAGCGATATTCTTCGTTTTGCTGTGGCAGATCGTGACCGTTGCGTCAGCGTTCAGGAGGAGGGCTGCCATGGGCCGGCCGACATCGATGCTCCGTCCTGCAATGACGGCATGGGCACCGGCAACCGGTACCTTGTAGTCTGCAAGGAGTGTCATGATCCCCGTGGGCGTGCAGGACGAGAACCGGGGCTTTCCTGAAAAGAGGAGGCCCATGTTCTCGGGGTGATAGCCATCGACATCCTTCTCCGGGCTGATCGCTTCAATCACCCGCTCCGCATCCACCTGTTTCGGGAGCGGGAGCTGGACGAGGATCCCGTCGATCTCGGGGTCTGCGTTCAGTTGCCGGACCTTCTCCAGCACTTTGTCAGTCGTCGTATCTTCCGGCAATTCGATCCCGACGGATCCAATTCCCACACGCTCGCACGCCCGGTGCTTCATGCGGACATACATCTGCGAAGCCGGGTCGCTTCCCACGATGACCGTTGCAAGGTGGGGGTGGAGGCCGGACTCCTCGATCTGCTCTTTTACGAGATCAAGACGCTTCTCCGAGCATTTTTTTCCGTCGAGGACCGTGGCCATAATGATTCCAAATAATTATTCGGGATAGATCGTGAACTTCGAGGACATTGCCTCGACTTTCCCGTGCACGTCTTTGATGGTCTTCTCGTTGTTGATGTCCTTGATCACGGTTGCGATCCAGGTCCCGATGAGGCGCATCTCGGCCTCTTTCATACCCCGGGAGGTGACGGCGGGAGTGCCGACGCGGAGACCGCTCGTGACAAACGGGCTCTTGGTCTCGTTCGGGATGGTGTTCTTGTTGACCGTGATCGCGGCTTTCCCGAGTGCGGTCTCTGCCTCGAGACCGGTGATGCCCTGGTCTGTCAGGTCAAGGAGCATGAGGTGGTTGTCGGTACCGCCCGAGACGAGCCGGATGCCGTTGTTCATCAGGGTCTCGGCAAGGACTTTTGCATTCTTTATGATCTGCTTGTTGTATTCCACAAACGACGGCTTGAGCGCTTCCTCGAAACAGACCGCCTTTGCCGTGATGGTGTGCATCAGGGGGCCGCCCTGCATGCCGGGGAAGACTGCCTTGTCGATAGCCGTACCGAGGTCGGCGTTGCACATGATGGCGCCGCCGCGGGGGCCGCGGAGGGTCTTGTGGGTGGTGGTGGTGGTATAGTTGACCACACCGACCGAGTTCGGGTGCTGGCCGGTTGCACAGAGGCCGGCAATGTGGGCAATGTCTGCCATACAGATGGCACCGACCTCATCGGCAATCTGCTGGAATGCCTTGAAGTCGATAGTACGGGGGTATGCCGAGGCACCGCAGACAATGATCTGCGGCTTTTCCTTCTTTGCCTGCTCCGCTACTGCACCGTAGTCGAGCATCTCGGTCTTCGGGTCGACACCGTACTGGGCAACCTGGTAGAACTTCCCGGTAAAACTGACCGGCGATCCGTGGGAGAGGTGGCCGCCCTGGTTCAGTTTCATGGAGAGGATCTTGTCACCCAGTTTGATGGTGGCAAAATAGACCGCCATGTTTGCCTGGGTACCCGAGTGGGGCTGGACGTTGGCATACTCTGCTCCGAAAAGCTTCTTCAGCCGGTCACGGGCCAGGTTCTCGGCCATATCGTGGAACTCGCATCCGCCATAGTACCGCTTGCCGGGGTAGCCCTCGGCATATTTGTTGGTCATGATCGATCCCGTGGCTTCGAGTACCGCATGGGAGACGACGTTCTCTGAAGCGATCAGCTCCAGGCCATTTGTCTGCCGGAGCCGCTCCTTCTCGATGATATCTGCGATTGCTGGATCCGTTTTTGACAGATACGACATATGGAGAAGGGTAGGTTGTTTTGGGGTAATACTCTTTCCGCGATCCGGGTATTCCGGAGGACTGCGGGGATGTGGAGAATCCCCCCACATGTCCTGATGGACTTCCGGCGCAGCGAAGAATTGCTGTGCAATTCTTCTCGTGTTCGTGGTTCTTCGAACCGCTCGGACAACCACAACCCTTTTTTGTTCATCAGGCGATCACTGTTATTAATACGGAGTGCGCCGCACCAGTACAGGTGAGCATCTGTTAGTGTATGGCGCAGTCAGATGCAAAGATCAAATATCTTGAACGCGAACGAGATCAACAGGAGTAACTGATTAACCATGATGGAAACCTCATTGTCGGCTGCAACGGAGGACCGGATTGCAGCGCTGGAAAAGAAAATCAGGGAGATGGAAGCGCTTGTCAAGGGCCTGACACAGGAGCTGCTGGACCTTAAGTCGGTTGCCATGAAGATGAACAAGCAGAGCGAGGAACGCAGCCGTCAGGAACTGAAGCGGGGCCCCATTGTAGCGGGTGCACCCGTCCAGTCTGCAGCTCCCTCCGCAGCCCCTTCCAGCAGCGGGAGCACCGTAATCCGGCCCAAGGCAGCACGGCAGCCTGAAGCCCCGCCGGCAGCCATTCCTGAACCTGCGATGGATATGATCATGCAGCCCGACGGGACCATGAAACTTGAACCCCGGCGCGGTGACAAAAGTTACATTGTTGCATCCGCAGGGTACGGCAAGAAGAAAGGTGCCGCCGGTAAAGGCAAGCAGAGCGACCTCATCTACGCCACTGAAGAGACAAAATCGGATCCTGCAAAAAAGTAAGGAGCCGGATCTTTGCATATCACAGAACTTGAGATCGATAATTTCAAGTCTTTTTCAAAAAAGACAAAAATTCCCTTTTTAGAGGGTTTCAGTGTTATCTCCGGGCCCAACGGCTCCGGCAAGAGCAATATCATCGATTCCATCCTTTTTGTCCTGGCCCTCTCGAGCTCCCGTAACCTCCGGGCCGAGAAGCTGACGGATTTGATCAACCTCAACTCCGGCAAGAACATTGCCGAGGTCGCGCTCGAGTTCTCCGACGGCACCCGGATCCGGCGCCGGATCAAGCGGACCGCAAACGGGTACTACAGTTACAATTACCTCAACGAACGGTTGTGTAAACAGAGCGATATCGTTGACCACCTTGCAAAATGCGGGATCATCCCCCACGGCTACAATGTCGTGATGCAGGGGGATGTCACCCGCATCATGGAGATGAGCGATTTCGAGCGCCGGAAGATCATCGACGAGATCGCGGGGGTATCAGAATTCGATACCAAGAAACAGCAGTCCCTTGCCGAGCTCGATATCGTGCGGGAGCGGATCGAGCGCGAGGAACTCCTCCTCATTGAACTCACCAAGCGGGCAAACGAGCTCAAAAAGGAGCGGGAACATGCCCTTGAATACCAGAAGTGGCAGAAAGATCTCGCTTATTTCCAGAACTGCCGGGCTGCGGCCCAGCTCCACGACCGGATCAAAGAGCTCTCGACCCTCCAACAATCAACCGAGGACCACAAGCTCAGGCTCACGCGGATTGCATCCGACAAGGGTCTTGAGGAGAACGAGCTCTCCTACTTTAAGGCAGACTTACAGGATATCGATGACCTGATCAACAAGAAGAGCGGGTCCGAGTACCTGAAACTGATCGCCGAACTCGAAGAGGCGAAAGGCGGCATCAAGTTTGCCGAACAGACCATTGCCCGGCTGAAAAAGGAGAAGGAAGCTAACCTCGAGATCATCAACCGCGTGTACGTGGACTCGAAACGGGCCGAGACGAAGGTTGCCGAGTGCACGGACCAGGTCCGCACCCTGACCATTGACCGGACGAACATCGCGATGGAGATCGCGACGTCCCGGGCCCTGCTCGAAAAGATCGAGACGGAGATCCGGCAGCACAGCGAGGATACGCAAGGGGCCCGCGAGCAGCTCTTCGCCCTCATGCAGGAATCCGAGGAGAAGAAAGGCCAGCGGTCGGGCATCCTCCACCAGCAGGACATGCTGATCGAGAAGAGCCGGATGCGGACGAGCGAGCTTGAACGCCTGCAGGGGCTCCTCCGCCAGCTCGATGAGGAGTATGCGGCAAAACAGTCCCAGCTCACCGACAGCGAGACGAGCATCACCTCCCTTGCCGAAGAGAAGAAGCAGCTCGACCGTAACCTCTCGGAACTGGAAGGGGCGATGTTTGCCCAGCGGAACACGCTTGAACGCCTCCGCAATGAGATCCGGGAGAGCGAACAGGACGCCATCCGCCTTGAGGCAGCCCAGCAGGCACGGGGTGAGTCGGGAGGAAAAGCACTCGAGGCTATCCTTGCCATGGAGGGTGTCCACGGCATTATTTCGGACCTCGGGAAAGCTCCCAAGGAGTATACCACAGCCCTGAACGTTGCCGCGGGAAACAAGCTTCATTTCGTAGTCTGCGACGACGACCAGATCGCAGCAGACGGGATCCGGTACTTAAAAGAGGAGCGCCTCGGGCGGGTGACCTTCCTCCCGCTCAACAAGCTTCGGCCTCCTGTGCTCCCGCCGCTCAAGGAGCCGGGAGTTGTCGATTACGCGGTCAACCTTCTTGAGTATGACCCGAAGTTCGACCGGGCATTTGGCGTCGTGCTTGGTTCCACCGTTGTTGTCGATACGCTGGAGCGGGCCCGGAAACTCATCGGCAAGTACCGCATGGTTACCCTTGACGGGGAACTGCTCGAGAAGAGCGGGGCGATCACGGGCGGTGCATCACGGAAACAGTCCGGGCCCCGCGGGTTCGGTGCAGCTGTTGACGACGAGATCATCCGGATCCGGTCCCATCTCGGGGAGTTGCAGGGAGAAGCAGTGACCCTCGAGGCCGGCGTGAAGCGGCTCACCGAGGAAGTGGACGCAAAACGGACATTGCGAAACGAGATCGACCAGAAGACCGCCCGTTTCGGGATGTTTACTGAGGAGTTCTCCCGCCGTTTCGATGCGATCACGGTCGAGAAACAGACCATCGAAGCGGCAGTTGCCCGGCAGTCGGAGGAGACGAAGAACGGGGCTGCGGAACTCACGGCACTGGAAGCGGAACTCGACCGGATGACCGGGGAGATCAATGCGACCACAGCGAAGCTCGATGCCATCAAGAAGCGCCTTGACGACACGAACATCCCGGCCCTCACCGAGCAGATGGAGAAGAAGCGGCGGGAGATCGAGGAGTCCGAGCGCCGTCTCCGCAACAAGGATGGCGACATCACCGATGCCCAGCGTGAGCGCCAGCACTTCACCCAGCGGATTACCGAGCTTGCCGAAGAGCGCAAGGGGCAGGACGAACGCAACCGCCAGGTCGATGCCGATATCGCGGGTTCAAACAACCAGATCGTTATCCATAAAACCCAGATCGTTGTCCTTGAGGAGCGCCAGAAGGAGTTTTCCGGCGAACTCGACGAACTCCGGGGGAAGCGGGCCGAGGTATCAAAGCATATCCAGGAATCCGAGCTTCGGATCATGAAGTTCGATGCCGATACCGAACGGATCACGGTCCAGCTGGGAGCTATCGAGGAGCGGGCCAGGACCCTCGGGATCGAGGTGGACATGCTCAAACACCAGGTCGGGGAGATGGATACGACACTTTCCCTGTCGGAGATCGAGGGGAAGATCGCGGAAGCTGACGGTGCCCTGCGGAAGATCGGGGCCGTGAACATGCTTGCCATCGATGAGTACGAGAAGGTGGACCGGCAGGTAGGCGAACGGACCGAGCGCAAGGAGACCCTGTCGACCGAACGTGCGACCCTAATCCAGCGGATCGAGCAGTTCGAGCAGATGAAGTACGAGGCGTTCACGACATCCTTCAAGGCGATCGACACCAACTTCCGCGAGATCTTTGCCCGGCTCACGAGCGGGAGCGGCCACCTTGTGCTCGAGAACGAGGAGGACCCGTTCGCCGGCGGCATGACCTTTGCCGTCCAGCCGCGGGACAAGAAGGTCCACCTGCTCTCATCCCTCTCCGGCGGGGAGAAATCGCTCACCACCCTCGCGTTCATCTTCTCCATCCAGCGCTACATCCCTGCCCCGTTCTATGCCTTCGACGAGGTGGACATGTCCCTTGACGGTGCGAACGTGGAGCGGATCGCGTCCATGGTAACGGATCTCGCCCCGACATCGCAGTTCATCATCGTATCCTTAAGAAAACCGATGATCGATGCCGCACAGCGGATCATGGGTGTCACCCTGCGGCCGGACAAGAGCACGCTCGTAACCGGGGTAAAGGCGAATGGCTGATCCCGGGAAAGGCCGGAAGGAAAAGAAAGAAAAAGAGCAGGGCCGGGTACCGGGGGAAGCAGAGGCTCCCGTTGCGGGGCAGCCCGAACCAGACGACGGTGAGCCCGCGAACTCCGGGCCTGCACCCGGGCCGGAAACGGAGATGGATCAAGGATCGGGGGAAGCATCCCCGCCAGGGTCACAGGTTCTGGAAGAGGTCGAGGACCCGGTCGAGATCCTTGTCGGCCTTGCGGAACGGGGGGAGATCGATCCCTGGAACATCAACATCATCGAGGTGACCGACCGTTTCCTCTCGGAGCTGGACCGGCGCCGGCAGCTCAATCTCAAGCTCTCGGGCCGTACCCTGTTCTACGCAGCAACGCTCCTGCGGATGAAGTCCGAGCAGCTGGATGTTCCTGAAGAACCGGCTGATGATGGCGAAGGGGAGGACCTGTTCGGCGACGAATTCGGTGGCGGAGCTGACGAGGAGATCGATTTCGGCAGCAGGCTCGGCCCCATCGAACGGCTGGAGCACGAGATCCAGCGCCGCCTCGACCGGAAGAGCATGAGGAAGAGCCCGATCACGCTCTTCGAGCTGATCACCGAGCTCAAGAACATCGAGAAGGAGGAGCGCCGGCGCCGGAGGATGGCTGATGGCCATAACGACCTGATCGATTCCCTGATCGATGCAGATGACGTTGTCAGCATCGCCCACGAAGAAGGCTTCCAGGAATCGTCCCTGACCCGGCTCGCGGAATACCTTGAAGGGCTGGAGATCGACGAGGAGATGACGCTTGCGGAGTTATGCGAGAAGATGGAGTGGGGGATCCCCGAAGTCTACATCCCGCTCCTGTTCCTTGCGCTGGATGGCCGGTGCAACCTGCGGCAGGAGGAATTCTTCGGGGATATTTTCGTGCGGATCTGCCGGGCGGCTGAAGGGAGCGAGACAGTCGGGACAGACACTACACCTGCTTAGAAAACTTTACCCATCATGATCAGGTCTTTGTACGTATTCTCGATCTGAACCGCCTGCTTCTTGACCCCCTCTGTCTCGAATCCCATCCGCTGGTACAACCGGATTGCACCCGGGTTTGTTGCTGCCACCATGCATTCCATACGGAGATATCCCCGGTTTTTGGCCTCGTTTTCAAGGAAACATATTGCTTCCGTGCCGATTCCCCGTCCCCAGTGTGCGGGTTCAATGGAGAGAAAAAAGGTTGCGCTGTGGGAAAGCCGGGTTCCCGGAGGTTGTGTATAATAGCCGACTCCCCCGATAATCCGCCCGGCTGTATGAATCCCCCAGAGTGAGATGATTCCCAGCTGCATATATGACCACATAGTGGTCGTTGTTTTCACGGAAACGGGATGAATGGTCTCAAAATGTTCGGCGATTTCAGGAATATTCGAGAGTTCATTGATCCGGGGAAGGTCGGATTCCTGGATCGGGATAAATCGTACTGGGGCAGGTGGAGAATCGGGATCCATAAAAAAGGTAGAGGGACGGATGGGATAATGATATTCCCCGGCCCTGTGAAAAGGCAGAATATCTCTTTAAATCCGTCGGAAGATCCCCGATCACCTCCTGCTGTACTTCCGGAACATATAATACACCCCGCCACTGATGAGGAGGAGCAGCGCAATCCCGAAGACTGCAACCAGCGACTGTTCTTTCACCACAACCCGGAAATCATCCTTTACCGTGGTCTGGTCTGATGCAACCTTCACCGTGATCTTATACTCGCTTGCCACGATGTTTCCCGGCGGCACGATCCGCAGCTGCACGTCTGAAGACCCCCCCGGCGGGATACCGGCAATCGTTTCCGGTGAGATCTCGGCGTTCCAGCCGTCCGGTGCCGAGACGGTGGTCTTCACGTTGGTCAGTGTCCCTGCATTGCCGGCATTGGTCACACGGATATTGAAGGTGAGGGAATCTCCCTTGTTTACTGGATACTGGTACTTCTCAGCATAGACCTTCAGTTCGTAGTTCCCCTTGATCTTCGCTGTCAGGTTCTCGGAATAGGTATCAGCCGACGAGTCGATGACAAGCAGGAACGGGTAATCACCCACCGTCACATCATGCGGGGGGATTGCCTCGACCACGAGCGCCTTCTCTTCGCCGCTTTTCAGGAACAGTTCCGAGATATCCGTGCCCGGCACGGCCTTTGCCTCGTACCGCACGTACCATCCCTGCGGGAGCTGTTCGGACCCGAGCCGGAAGGTATCGTCGCTCTTCCCGATATTCCGGATAGTCATGTCATAGCGGGGCTTCTTGTCTGCTGTTGTTGTCAGGACGGGCGAGTTGATGGTCACCTCAGCGGCGAACAGGGACTTTTCCAGCATCACCGTTCCCGCGTCGGTGGTGATCCCGCCCTTGATCTGAATATTTTTCTTCTCCACTTCCTTGTACCCGTCACGGCCGATCTTCAGCGTATACTTCCCGGGCTCGACATCGGCTGCGACTTTCCCGTCCGCAGAGCTCATCACCTGCTCGACTGCGACACGGTCGGATTCCCGGACAAACGCTACCTTCGCTCCCTTGATCTTCTCCCCGTCCTTGTCAACAACGCTGAGCTGGAGTGTCCCTTTCTCGCCGCTGTGGGTCTCCGAGATGGTCACGTACGCCCAGTACCAGCCGTCCCCGATATGGACCCGCACCGCATACTCCCCTTCCGGGGTATCGGAGCTCGTTTCCACAACAAGGGTGATCGTCTTCGAGCCATTGGTCGGCAGCCAGATCTTGTTCACCCGGGTATCGCCGTCCATAAACCGGATGTCCCAGTCATACTTCTCTGAATCGAAGGACTCGTACCAGACCTTCTTGTTGTTCTCCATCCCCCGGTTGGTCACGTCGAGCTGGAACTTTGCCGTCTCCCCGGCCTCGATGATCTGGCCGGGCAGGCCGCAGGTGACGACGATGTACGTCTCCGGTGAGGAGGTCAGTTCGGCTGCAGCAGGCTGGGAGAGAAAGAAGAAGGCTGCTGCGATAAGGATAAGGGCGGCGATGAAGAGGGGGTCTGTCCCTCTCCGCTCCCTGGAGGCTGTTCTCATCATCGCACATCAAGCCGCAGGAACCGCAGGTATGCGAGGCCGAAGAAGACCGCCGGGAAGAGGAGGAGGGCGACGAGGTTGGCAACGATCCCTCCAAGGATCTCCCCGGTGTCGGCACCCTCCGCGGAGTTCATGCTGAACGAAGTGGCTACACCGCCCGTACTCCCGGTTACGACGCTGTCGAACGCAGTCCCTGCGGTGATCGCGGAGGTGATCATCTCGTAGTTCATGGTCGGCGAGAAGAGGGCAAGGGTATCATGGACCCTCTGGCGCTTCTCCCAATAGGCCTGCATCTTCCCGTTGAATTCATCCCAAGCCCCGTTGTTTCCCTTATCGGAGAACATAACCGAGACAGCCGCTGACCCGTCACTTGCATTGACCGATCGCTGCATCTGGTCGAGGAGCTCCTGCGGGAGTTCCGGCTGGCTGCCGATGACATACTCCATTACAGTATCGTTGGCAAGCGTCGGCACGAGGACCGAGAGCAGGATGAAAACGATGATGGTGTAGATGAGTGCCGAGCCGCTCTCATCCATAACCGTTGACATGAAGAGCGCGATGGCGAAGTACGAGAACATCAGGAAGAACGATACAGCGATGAAGACCCCGATCAGGACAATCTCGCCTCCGTCCGGGACGATGCCATAGATGAGCAGGGTTGCAAAGGCGATGACGAGCACCACGGCAAGGGAACAGCCAAGGGCAGCGATCCCGCCGAGTGCCTTCCCGTTGATGATCTCATCGCGGTAAACGGGATGGGAAAGCAGGATCTTCAGCGACTTGCTCTCTTTTTCCTTGGAGACAATGTCGAACCCCATGGCGATCCCGAGGATGCCGCCCACGAAGACGAGGTACGTGGCGACCGAAGAGAAGACCGAGAGGATGGACGGCTTCTCCTTCATGTAACTGCTGAGCGGCGAATCGACCGTGGACTGGTGTTCGTTGTAGTTCTTTACGCTCTTGTTATAATCGGTGACTCCGCCAATCAATCCGACAACGGCAACGATGAGGAGGATGCCGAAGATGAGGAGGAACTTCCTGCTCCGGAGATGATCGAAGAACTCCTTCTGTGCTATCGTGATAAGTCTGTTCTGTGCCATTATATCACCCCGCAGTCTGGTAATACGAGAGGAACGTCTCTTCGAGCGAGAGCCCTTCGCAGGAGAGTCCCCGCAGCCGGACATTGTTCTTGACCAGGTGGCCTGCGATTGCGTCCCGGATATCTGAACAGGCTGTAATCACAGCCCTGCACCGGTCAGGTTCATAATCGACAGAGATGATGTCCGGGAAGGCAATGTCCGGCATCGTATCCAGTGTCTCGACAAGGATGGTCACATGTGCATCCGGCTTGTGGGAGAGGTCCCGGGCAAGATCTCTCCACGAACCCTGTGCAACGAGTTTTCCTTTCGAGAGGATGCCGATTGTTGTGCTGACCCTGCTGACCTCCTCGAGGATATGGGAGGAGACGATGACGGTCTTTCCCTCACGAGCCACGTCCCGGATAATACGGCGGTAGTCGGCAACACCCTGCGGGTCGAGGTTTGCGGTCGGTTCGTCAAGGATAATCACGGTCGGATCGTTGAGGAGCGCTTTTGCAAGCCCGAGGCGCTGGCGCATCCCCTTGGAGAACCCGCCAACCTCTTTGGTTACGCCTTCGAGACCAACAAGCGACAGCAGCTCGCTGCACCGCTTTTTACAGGCAGTGCTGTCCATCCCGTACAGTTTCCCGAAGTACGTGAGATTCTCTTCAGCGTTCAGGGTGGCATAGAACCCCACGTCCTCGGGCATGTACCCGATCTGTTGCTTGACGGTGATCGGTTCGCGGGCAACGTCAAGGCCGCCGATGAGGCAGCGGCCGGCTGTAGGTTCGATGAGCCCGGTGAGCATGAGGATGGTCGTACTCTTCCCGGCACCGTTCGGGCCTAAGAGGCCGAAGATCTCCCCGTCGGGGATTTCCGCATTGACATCGTCAACCGCTCGTACGCCGCTGTATTCCTTTGTCAGGTGTTCGAGTTGTATCATGGTATTCTCCCGGGCCGGAACGTGTTCCGGCGCATGGATTATGCACGGGAAATCAATGTGTGGTTAAAAAGGAGTTGTCGCACAGTTCTCTACGGGTTGACCGACCGGAAAACGGGTGTGCCGGATGATTCAAATACCGCACGCTGCCCGCGCCCGGATCCGGAGGTACGATGCCTATTTTTCCCGGTCCCGCCGCAGGAAAAAACGTGTAGACAGTTGTGCCAGATATCTTATTTATCCCTGGCACCGGATATTTGTACATGAATTTCCGGCATATTGCAGGGCTTTTTTTTATTGCCCTGGCACTTTATACCCTCCCTGCTGCAGCCCTCCCGGATCTCGGGGCTCTCCCCCATATCCCGTCAGTCCGGACCGGCACCGTCTGGGTCACGATGACTGATATCAACGGCACGGGTAATCCGGAGAATGTCGCGTTTGCCTATGGTGTGGGAGATGTATCCGAGATCTCCGGGTCCGCAGTATATACCGATGAGAAAACCGGCATCGTTACCGTCACGATGGATGACGGTACCCCCGTCGGGCGTTCCTTTTCCCTGTCGGACAATAACAACGGGAATGGCGTCTATCTTGTTCAGAGCATCACGGTTGCAACGGAGAGCGAACCGCTGTTGCAGAACGATCTGTCCTTTGCGGTTGTTCCGCCGACTGCGAACTACTACATGGACACGGTCCCGGCAGGAAAGCAGCACGAATGGATCGACCTTGACTGGAAGAACCCGTCAAAGGATCTCAACCTTACCGTTTATGCACCGGACGAGACCTTCGGCCCCTATAATGACATGGCAGACGGGAAGAAAGATGGTCGGATCTTTCTTGACATAAGCAGCCTGCTGAACGTGACTCCTGGCACATGGTTCTTCAAGGTCCAGAACAACCAGCAGGGGTATCTCCCGTATATCCTGAACACCTATTCCGCGTGAGCGTACCCATGAAACAGACTCCTGTATTTTTCTGTGTGGCTGCAGTCCTCCTTCTCCTTCTGGTGGTCATGCCCGTCTCTGCACAGGAGTATGTTGTGCGGTCAGGATACGAGAGCCCGGTACCTTTCGATGCAGAAGTACGGACGCCCGTGCCAGTTCCCTTCTCTGCCCTGCCGCTCTGGGTGATACTTGCCCAGATTGCCCTCTTCCCCCCGGAACTCTTCCTCGCCATTAAACTCTGGGCTGCAATGGGGATCCGGCGTGTCTCGGGCAGCAACGTCCTCGCCCAGGGAGTCCGTGCCCGGATATACGAGTATATCCGGCAGAACCCGGGCATCCACCTCCGGGGCCTTTCTTCCGAGATGCAGGTGAAGATGGGGACGCTGCGGTACCACCTCAATATGCTCCGTCAGACCCACAAGATCGCGGTGAATGGCGATGCTGCAATGGTTCGGTTCTACGAGAATAATGGTACCTACAGCATGGATGAGCAGCAGGTCCACAAGCACCTCCGGAACGCAACAACGCAGAAGATCCTCTCGGTACTGCTCGATCGTCCGGCAGCGACCCGGCAGGACCTTGCCGATGCGGCCGGTGTCACCGGTCCATCTGTGTCATGGCATATGAAGCGACTTGAAGAGGACCAGATTGTTATTCCCCGGCGCGAGGGAAGGACGACTGCATACGAGATCCCTGCACCGGTTGCCGGCTACCTGCGGCGGCAGATCCGGGCCGCTGTCCCTGTTCCTGCCCGGGAGTATCCGGCAGCCGGGCATGCATGATCTGATTATTCCCGTTTATTTTAAGCAGGAATTCCTACGGGAATCCTGTATTCTGAATATATGATATCCGCTCCTTGCACCGTATCTATACTATTATTACTTTTAAAATCAAGTAAAACCTGAAAGCAATGGAACCCCTCGACCAGCAGTTCACCGACTTCTACCGGGTCATCGGCAAAAGCTACAATTTCGACGATCTCACTACCCTGATCTATGCCCGGCTTTTCATCGATCCGGAGGAGGTTGCCATGGAGGACCTTGCAAAGGAGACCGGCTATTCCCTTGCCTCGATCAGCAACAAGCTGAAGCTCCTCGAGACCTGCGGGGTGGTTGTCCGTCGGACCCGGCCCGGCACCCGGAAAGTTTATGTCTATGCCCAGAAGGATATGATGAAGATCGTCCTGTCCTCGTTTATCCAGTACCAGCAGGGGGAGGTCGTGATGGTAAAAACCGGGATCCCCCGGCTGCTTGAAGGGCTAAAGGGAAAGAAGCTGGGCAAACGCGGGAAGGCGCAGAAAGAGATCCTGGAAAAATATTATGCCGACACCCTGATGTTTGATGAGATGATTACCCGTTTCCTTGCACAAATGAACCAGGAACCGCAGAAATAGAATTCGTTTTCACCTGTAATTTTCCCGGCCCTGTTCCTGTTTGCCGGAGCAATTCCATGATTTCCTGAAAACGGATAAATACCGGGATGTCATATTACTTTTAATAATTAGTAAAAGTTGTGAAAATTATGCCCTCCGCCTGCATCCATGTCTTCTCAGGTACCGGGAACTCGCTGAACGCTGCCAACATTATCGAAGGCCGGCTGGATTGCACCGGCTGGTCCACGACGCTCGTCCGGGTTGATCATGCGAACACTCCTCCGTCAGGATCGTATGACCTCCATGTTTTTGCCTTTCCGGTTTATGCCCTCGATGTCCCGGAGATCATGCTCCGGTATCTCAAACGCCTTCCCCCGGGAAATGGTGCTGAATCTGTCGTGGTTGCCACAATAGGAAAACTCTGGGCCGGCCATTCACTGCCCGGAGATTGTGGCGATGAAGGCGGGGCAGTGGAACACGTGCGTGGTGTCCTGTCCCGCAAGGGATACGATGTGACTATCACCGATGCAGTTCCTTTCCCTGCCAATGTAACTCTCGGGCGGCTCAGTGCCGGAAAAAAGGAGGTACCCGGGATACTCCGGCAGTCCGACGAGCATGTCAACCGGATTGCGGATGCGATTATCGCAAAAGAGAGGAAGATCAAGCACTACCTCCCGCTGGTTCCCCAGGCATGGGTCCTCCTTTCAGAGGTATTTTATCACACATTCGGCCGGCGGAGTATTGGCAAGATGTTCGTGGCATCAAAGAAGTGCAACTCCTGTGGTTCCTGTGCCCGGACCTGTCCGTCAGGAGCCATCCGGATGGAGCGCAACCGTCCCCGCTGGAATTACCAGTGCGAGGGCTGCCACCGGTGCATCAATACCTGTCCGCAGGGAGCGATCGAGGGATCGGCACTGCGGGCCCTGACCGGCATCGCGCTCATCTTTGTGCCGTATGCGGGCCTCTTTTTCCCGGTGCTCGCATACGCGGGGATCGTCCTGCCCACGGAAAGCATACCCGCGTTCCTCGGCGGCCTTGCCTGCTGGATTGTCGGGTATCCCCTCTTCATAGCCGTCCTCGATATCATCTATGCCCGGCTGGAGCGACCGCCGGTGGACTGCCCGGTTGCCCTCTTCGGGTACACGCAGGGTGCAGAGCGGTACACCAACCCGGCTGCGGATGTGTCCGGGACGCCCGGGAAATAATAAACAGGAACGGAATGAATCTACCTGGCCATGCAGTCGCTCATCCATCCCGTGACCTGGTATGTCGGCGGGCTGTTGTCCGGCCGCATGTCATTGTCGATGCGCCAGACGAAAAGGCCGGCAAGGTCGTGGGACTTCACGTAGTCGCACTTTGCCGCCTCAGATTCACGGGTATCCGGTCCTACGTTATCGACATAGCCGGACTCGCTTTCCACGCCGCCGATCATTTTGTCGCAGGGTAACCCGGCATTCTTACCCGATCTCATAATCCGGCTCATGCAATTTATACCAGCACTGCGAATGATTGACCGGATATGCAATGGATGTAAGACGGTTTATCGTGGAGTCTGCCACTTTTACCCGGGCAACCCTCTGGGAAAAACCTTCCCGCTGGCTGATCTTCATCCTGCTCGGCCTGCCGTGGATGGCCCTGTCATCGCTTGCGGAGAGCTGGATGTTCCTTGACGGGACCACCATTCACTGGAATCTCATTCCCTGGCAGGAAGCCGGCCTGCTGATCGGTGCCGGTGTCCTGTGCAATCTCCTCGTCTCGGGCTGGATCGTGCGCCTGCTCAGGGACGACCCTGTCCCGCCGGATTTTGACCATCCGCTGATGCTCTGCCTCGACGGGATGAAATTCTATTCCATCCCGCTGGTCTGGATGCTGGTGCCCTCGGTCCTTGCCTTTGCCCAGTATTCAGTTGCCGGCGGCAGCACCGTGTCCATCAACCTGTGGCAACCGGATCCCGCAACTATCATAATCCTCGTCCTGCTGATCCTCCAGATCATTATCCTGTTTATCGCGGTGCAGTACGTAACGATTGGCACTATCCGCTTTGCCCGGACCGGCAGTGTTCGTGAGGGGCTGGCCGTACTGGAGGTCAAAAAGACCATCGGCCGGATAGGAATTGTGCATTATTATATCGCCCTCGGCGTAATCGCTATCGTCTGGATGCTCTTCTCCCTCTGCCTCCGCGGGATTGCGCTTGTGCCATTTGCCGGCCAGGCCATCTCTCTGTGTCTTTCTCCCGTCCCGACCGTGTACTGCTTCCGGTTCATGGCCCATTTCTGTGACGAGGAGCGGTTGTCAGGAGGCGTGGCGGAAGGCGAAACCAGGATCGTGCGTGCTCCCGCTCCCGAGAGTATCCGGGCACTGGTGCCTGAGTTCCTTTTGTGGACTCTCATCCTTGCGGTGCTTGTGTTCCTCTGCTTCACGCCGATGGTGCTGGTGTTCGGGGCGGTCAGCCGGTTCCTGCCGTAACCGGCAGGGACGCCCGGCCCTTCTGAACGATGTATCCCATCCATCCCGGAGATCGCGTACTACCGGAATGATTTCGGAATCTTAAAGAGAGATCGCATGATATTCCGATAGATATACGGATCGCGGAGAGAACGGGGAAGGTCTTTCCTGCATCACGATATGCATTCTCTGAGGGGTGGATGATGGTGTTCTTACGATATGGTCTGGTTCTTGCAGGATTCATGGTTGTCGCGCTGGTGCTGGCGGTACCGGTATCAGCAGGTTCAGTTGCGCCGGGTTCCGTCGCACTTTCGATACTGAATCTGACTGACTCCGCAGGTGTGATTCCTGACGCATCAGTCCGGGAAATGTTCGATAGTGCAGCCGCAGGTGACCTGATCGCACCTGGTCCCGTATCCGCGGAATCCGTCAGCATCGGTCCCACCGACTCGCTCCAGACTGCCATAAACAATGCCGCAGACGGGGATACCATCTACCTCGCCCCGGGGATCTATCGCGAGCACGACCTTGTCATCATGAACAAGAACCTCACGATTGCGGCCAACGAATCACTGGGCGGCAACCGGGACAACACGATCATCGATGCCGAAGGAAACGGCAGGATTTTTGCCTTGACCGGAGGGCCCGGCTCCAGGTTTTACCTGTTTCACCTGACCCTGCGAAACGGGCGGATATCCGGTGACGGGGGTGCAATCAGTTCCGATGGTATGAATGTATTGATCACTTACTCAACTCTTACGAACTGTTCGGCCTCTGGCAGCGGGGGTGCGATCCAGTCGGAAGTGGAAACTCTGGTCGCATTTTCCACGATCTCGGGTTGTTCGGCCGGAGGCAACGGAGGAGCAGTCTATTCCGAAAATCTGGTCTATCTGATGTACACAACGGTTTCTGACTGCACGGCCGGGGGCAGCGGCGGTGCAGTCTATGCGGATGATGTTATTATGATCTTTTATTCAACGATCTCTGACTGTACCGCACCCGGAGGCAGCGGCGGTGCAGCCTATTCCGGATATGGCGTCGGAATAATGTACTCCGCTATCACGGGCTGTTCGGCCGGAGTCAACGGTGGTGCAGCCTATGCCGATTCTGTGGGTGTAGAGATCGCGACCTCAACGATAACAGACTGTTCTGCCGGAGGTGACGGGGGGGCAGTCTATTCCGCCGACCAGATATTCAGCCTGCAGGACTCGATGATCTCGGACTGTACGGCCGGCGGCAACGGAGGAGCAGTATATTCCACGGTTTCCACGCCATTGATTTTTTTAGGATCCGTTTTTGGATTCCTTATCGATGACGCAACAATCACGGGTTGCACGGCCGGGGGCAGCGGCGGTGCAGTCTATTCCGACAGTGTTGCCGACACCTTCATCATCTCCTCCCAATTCTCCGGCTGCAGCGCGTCTGCCAATGGCGGCGCGATCTGGTCTTACGGCGGTCTCAACACCAGTATGAATTTCTCCCGGATTTACGGCAATACTCCTACCGCAGTGTACAGTCCCACCAGCCCGTTCAATGCCCGGAACAACTGGTGGGGCTCGAATAACGGCCCGGCTGCGGGATCCGTGACCGGAAACGTTGATTATTCGCCATGGCTCGTGCTCGGCATATCGTCATCTTCAGGTTCTGTCATGTCGGGAACTGGTGCTGCCATCCGGACGAATCTCACGGGGAATTCTGGTGGGGAAGATACATATGCAGGAGGCTTGTTTGTTCCGGACGGCATCATCAACAGGTTCACCGTCAGAGGTTCCGGTTCGGTCCTGCCTGTTACCGCGGGAACGGTTGATGGCTGTGCGGGAACAACGTTTACCGCGGGCTCTCCCGGGACATCCCAGATCTGCGGGACCGTTGACGGCCAGACGGTCTGCGTCTCCGAAAAGATAAACTACCCTCCCGCCACGATGGGCCCCTTCAATGACGATGATTCCCTCCCCGGCATTACTCCGGTCCCCACCGCTGACCCGTCCACGGTCCTTCCCATGACCGTGACCGTGAACATTGGAGGAAACTCGGCAGCCGGGAAGACAACCGTGACCGGCACGAAACTGTCCGGGCTGGTCGTGACGGGTACCGTTCAGCCGGGCCCGGGTTCCAACCAGACCGCCCCGCCGGGGATCGTGTACCAGTACATCAGTCTCGTCCCTGCCGGGTACACGACCATCAGCAGCACCGTGATCAACTTCACGGTCCCGCAGTCATGGCTGGAGGAGAACGGGATCGCCCCGGCCGGTGTTGTCCTCTACCACCAGACCGCAGATGGCTGGGAGGCGCTGCCGACTTCGGTGTTGTATACAAAGGACGGGATGGCGTACTTTTCGGCGCAGTCCCCGGGCTTCTCGCTCTTTGCGATTGCCGGGACTCCGGCAGCGGCTCTGCCGGTCACGACCGTAGTTACTCCGGTGGATGTCAGCACCCCGGCGAGGGAGCCGGGACCGGTGCGGACAACGGTAACGCAGGCACCCGTTGTTACGGAGACGACCGAAGCCCCGCCGGCCGCTGAGGCACCGGCCGGCTCATCCGGCTTCCCGGTTGTTCCTGCCCTGATCGGTATCTGCTGCGTGGGACTTATCGGCGGCGGATACTTTGCCCGGCGCTGGTGGATCCGCCGGCAGAACCCGGCGCTGTTTGCGGAATACGATTAACCGGGGATGAATATTCCCCTGGTCCTGTTTTTCCTGATTTCCGGCAAGGATCTCCGGGAAACGGATCCCGCCGGCAGGTTCACCGGGATGGTTCAGGCAAGTGCCGGCACTGAGTCTGACCATTGTTCGACCCGTTTTTTTATTCCGTCATCAGTGTAAGATGACAAGGTGATCCGGTCCCGTGCAAGGCTCAGGAAGTATAACTCCCCGTCCGGGTCATGGCACTTCAGCAGAACGGAGAAAAGGTCGGACTCCGGCAGGTGTTTCACTTTCCCCCGGTGCGATGCGATATTGGCCATGTTGGAGATTATAGCAGCGATGCCGGTCTGGTAACCTTCCACCGAGTCGTATATCTCGGAGCTGCTGCCAATGCGTTTACCCTTTGTGTCCTGGTAGATGAATTTCGCGGTATACATCTCCCGCACGATCTCGACCGGCTGGTGATACTTCTTTGCACTCCGGTATGATGAACAACCAAGAGCGTTCTTCAGTCTGACCGACTGGATGACGCTCTCAAATACCGTAATGTCCGGCAATGGTTTTTGCAGATGGTGGACTGCACTCTTCGTTCCGGCTCTCTGGCGGAATTGTGTCATAGGGTCTCCTGTCTTGTATTCCGGCAAAGGGCCGGATTTAAAAAAGGAGAATGAGAGCGACCGATAAATCCTTGGTGGTCAGTGTCACGGCAGCAGGAGGGGGTCGGGCGGGTACAATTAATCATTGCGACCCGTGGATCCGGATGTGCTGGTTTGCTGGTGGCTGTTCCTGTCTGGCTGTCGTAAAAATGAGAACCATTGCTGGCGGTTTTTGGGTTTCATTCACACTGGTCCGGATCGCCCGGATCATGTTTGTACCCATGCGACCCCCTCCCGCCCCTATCAGTTTTTACCGGGTTTTTATGCGCCAAACCGGTAGATTTTACGACGATAAAAATGTGACGCTTGGATGCTGTGACCGGCTCCGGATGCAGGAGGGGGTCGTACGGGTACATTTTCGTATGCAGCATGGCCGGGAATGGTGTCCGGGAAACAATTCCTGATGGGAATGACCCTCTCAATAACCGGAATGATTGTCTGGATAATTGACCAGCGACGACCGGAACGTATGTCAGGCAAAAAGGGGAATTTCAAGGGTTTTTTCCAAGGGCCGCGGCCGTGGGATACCCCTCAATGGGGGGGAAAAATACCTGCTTGATGAGAAGGTCCAGGCTGCTGATGGCGGGATGAATTACCATGACCCAGAATGTGCTGGTCATAAACACACCGATGAGTATCCCGGACAGGGCAACGATAACTGCTGTCGTGAGCGGTATTTTTCCCAGTATGCTGAGCCCGTATGCAGCGATTATGACCGCCGCTCCAAACCCCGCAATGATAAATATGAGGGATATCCCGTCAAAAACTGGATTATTGAAAGGCATCGGGATTGCAAGGATTCCGTGTATTGTGAAAATGAGCGAGGAGACCGGCAGGCTGTATGCACTAATCGTAAACGCAGGATTCCATGACCTGATGCCGGTAACAGCCCATAGCAGGAGAACAAGGACGAGGACCGTAAATCCCAGGCCCAGACAGGAATACAGCGATCTTTCGAGGAGCGGAATGATCATATTCATTGGGCTGAACTGGATAAAAATGTCAAGGACTTCAGAGATATCTGCCCGGGCGGCTCCCTGGCCCCAGGAGGCCATGATCACCGCGAACCGGAGATCGGAGGCAATACCCTGTAAAAAAGTGAATATGATAGTAAAAAACAGGAAGAACAAAACCGGCGTCCGGTAATCTCCTGCCCCGAACTCCCCGATGGCCTGTTTCGGCCGCGTGAGGAGGATATACATACGGTTGAACATGAAACCGGGAAAATTCCGGAGAGATCCCCATGGCATCTCTTTGCCTGTATCAGGTTGTGACCGGGGGCATCCGGCCAGGAATTCTGCGAGGGTTCGCATTCAGATTTATTTTTCAGGCATTATATATAGAATTGACAGGTTTGGATCCGGTTCCCAATAATGATAGTACTTCCACCACCTCTGCCGGATCCTGATCCGCCTGCGACGTCGACCGCAAGGCATCCGTACGCGGCTCTTCCCGCACAATCATTTCGCTGTTTTTATAAAGAACGCCTTCCACCGTTACCTATGGATTACGGAGCCCTCATCTCGGAATCGGTTGAATACACCCGGGAGGCACTGGCGGGAAAATGGACACGGTGGCTGGTTTTTATCCTCTGCAGCCTGCCCGGTGCCCTTATCCAGTTCACGTTCGACCCGGAAAAGCTGAGAGCGGCAAAACCCACGGACTGGCAGGATATGCTGTCACTTATCCCGTGGCCCCAGATCATCCTGCTCATCCTTGCAGGATTCCTCCTTTCCTTCATCGTGTCAGGATACATTGTACGGGTGTACCGCGGGGCACCCACGCCGCCTGGGTTTGAAGAGCCGGGCTCTCTTTACCTTGACGGGATCAGGCTCATGATTGTCGACATCCTCTGGAGTATTCCGCTTATACTCGTCTTTGCCGCCATGCTTGCCCTCATCTTCCTCGCATTTACCGCTGGTAAGGAATCACTTTTCCTGGCGCTGGGAGCAACACTTATCCTCCTCGCTGTTGCAGTCGTGCTGACAATCGTCACGATCCTTTACAGTATCCTGGGCAGCGTGCGCTTTGCCCGCACCGGCAGCATCCGGGAAGGGATCCGGTTTTCCGCGATCACCCCCCTGATCCGGACGATCGGGTGGGGCGCCTACATCATCGCGCTTATTATCCTGCTTGTGATCGAGATTATCTTCTCGTTTGCTGTCGGTATGTTTGCGATAATCCCGTTCATGGGGTGGCTATTCCCGCTGGCCCTTGGTCCCCTTTTCGTGGTATTCAGCGCCCGGTTCATTTCCCTTGTCTATGACCATGGTGTAACACAGGTACGGGACACGGATCAGGTCCCGTAATTTTTCCGTTCATCAGAGGTTGTTTCATGACCGACCAGGAATCTTTACCCCAATGGATCCGGACGTTCCTTATCGAGCCGGACATATTCTTCCGGCAGCTGGCAGAAAAGCCGGTTCGTTATCGCCGGCCGCTCGTTATCGCTCTTGTTACCGGTCTCTGTGCCGCTGTTGCTACGTGGCTTATGACAAGCGGGGAGAAAACCTGAAATAATGATGAATGGAATAAGGCATCAGAGATGGTTTTCGGGGCCGGCTGGCGATAGTTCCCTGGTTCCGGAAGTAACCGGACAATGCAGACCCGGCCGCAAAGGAGTATTATTCGTATGGCAACCTTCATTCTCGTCCACGGTGGTAACATCTCCACGGAAACGTGGAACCGGTTAACGAACAGGAACCTATACCCGCCCGGCGGCCAGCTGGGTGCCCGTGCCTGGGACGGGACTGCCGCGTACCTCCGGACGCATGGCCACCGGGTGTTTGCCCCAACGCTTCCGGATGAGCACACCCACAACCTGAGCGATCATATTGAGCTGGTCTGCTCGATTATCAATGGCCAGGATCTCCGGAATGTTATCCTCGTTGCACACAGTTATGGCGGGATGGTGATCACCGGCGTTGGGGCACGGATGCCTGAGAGAATCCGAAGCATGATATATATCGATGCAGCACTCCCGGACCCGGGCCAGTCCCTGTTCGATCTGTTTACCGAAAACGGGGCCAATCCCCTGTCGTTTGCCGGGCTGGAAGCGGCTATTGCATACGTGGAAAAACTGCAGTTCGATCCCCGGCCTCTGCAGCGGCTGAAGAAAACCTATATCCTCTGTACCAGGAGCGAGTTTGCCATAGTCACGCATGGTGCAAGGAAGAAAATTGCTTCCAGTAGCGGGGGATGGACGTACGTTGAGCTGCCCACTACCCACGTGCCGATGGCGACAATGCCACAGCGGTTTTACCGGATACTGGAACAGATCGCTCACCAGTAACCGGAGGAATGAATCCCTTTTCACTCTTGCACCGGCAGAGTGTCGCAGGGTTCCATGATACTGCGCATGGAAAAGTGCCGCACCTCTACCCCATTTTAGTGTCCCGGGCCGGAAAAACCTGCGCGATTGCGCGGACCTGGCTCATAAATCATCGATCAAATCTCCCGAAAACACAAATTCCGAAGGATTCCTGAGTATGCGCGATTGCCGCAAGGGTCCGGACAGGTTTTGTCGGGATCCGGCAACTTACGACGTAAATAACATTTTCGGGGATCTGCGCTTCCTAAAAAACGCTGCAGGTTCCCGTAACCGGTCCGGGATTTTGCCCTGTTCGCGCAGGGTGTCCATCCATGATCAGGAATCGGGAATTTTCGGAATGAATCTGGTTTTGGAAACCATTTCCAGACTATCCGGATCCCGAATAATTTTTTGGTAATAGATCGTGGCGCAATATACGGCGAAAACATGGGGGCAATCTTTAAATGTCCGGCTGTGTTATATGTAGATCCACAAAATCTGATGACGAACCGACGAAACCCCCCTTCGGGAACGGGTGTCGGCTCCGAGGCAAAAACAATGCAGGCAACAAGGTATAAATAACCCTGAAACCTATATTGTAAGCCCGTGAACTGGTCGGAAAATACGACGAAGGTTCACAGTTCAGCAGCCCTTGATGAAGGACCAGACCCGCAGGTTTTACCTGCCTTGGTTCCGATGGGAAAAATGCTCATGTAACAAGGTATAAATATCCTTGAAACATACATTATGAGCCCGTGTTCAAGTAAGCAACACGACGAATAACAAGGCAAAATTTCTTTGATGGAGATCCAACGAGACCCGGCTTGACCGGAGTTGGTTCTGACGTTGATACTGGCAATGCGGAAATTTGTTTAATAACCGCTAATTCCTCGAAAGAAGTTCAGATAACGTGTGCGTACTAAAAGGAAAGTACAATTAATTCTGGTTGATCCTGCCAGAGGCCACTGCTATCAGAGTTCGATTAAGCCATGCGAGTCGAGAGGTGCAAGACCTCGGCATACTGCTCAGTAACACGTGGACAATCTAACCTACGGAAGAGGATAACCCCGGGAAACTGGGGATAATACTCTATAGACTATGGAAGCTGGAATGCTCTGTAGCCGAAAGGTCCGCCGCCGTAGGATGGGTCTGCGGCCGATTAGGTTGTTGTTGGGGTAACGGCCCAACAAGCCTGTAATCGGTACGGGTTGTGGGAGCAAGAGCCCGGAGATGGATTCTGAGACACGAATCCAGGCCCTACGGGGC
>JBAZHD010000036.1:0-28203 GCA_041652515.1 Methanoregula sp. | reverse complement strand
ACGGGATCTATGTCCCGAAATCACTGCAGCCTTGCCTGCCCACGTTCTTACATCAGGGCCCGGACTATTCAATTTTCATCTTGTGTGCTTGTGGCTTACGGCATCATGTCCGTTTCCCATGAAAACGCTCACGATGCCTGCGGCCACAGGCACACAGAATGGAAATTTTTATGACATTTCCATATTAAATCAAACTCGATGATATATGATGGGGGCTGATGCCCCCGCGGGGGCTTTCGCGGCGGCTTCAATCCCTGTTTTCCGGAACCCGAACTTGCCCCGCCGTGCCGATGCCCTGGATCTGGGAGCCCTCCCAATTTCCAGTATTTATAAGATTTTCATCGCTTGGGTGAGAACCGGATCGGTCCATGCTTGTTTTTCCAGCGCAGAATTTTTGCCAGTTCATCAGAGGAATACACGGCACTATCTTTTTACAGTTCCCCAAACAGCAGCACGATATCGGCAAACTCAACCCGGTTGTTATTATTGTAATCGAAAGCCGCAACTGGTTCATTGTCAACAATCCAGTCCAGTTCGTCAAAGAAGAGAACCACATCATTGAAATCCTTACGGCCGTTGCTGTTGAGATCCTCGTAAACACCGTCATTGTCGGGATCGGCTGGCGGGGCAGCCTGCCCGGGCAATGCCAGCGGACCCTGCACTCCGGTATCCGCCCTGCCGGAGTCAGGGTCGATCATCAGCGATGACTCGTCCACTGCCTCGAAATCCGATCCTTTCACCTGTTTTAAGGTGTTGAGCGCATCATCATCCCAGCGTGTGTCCGGCACTCCGGAGATGAACCAGTTACCTCCATTGTCGGATACGATCATCCCGTACTTCTTCAGGACTTCAAGCACGACCCGCGCCTGGTAGGGATATCCTGACGTGTCGAACGATGCCTTAAGCCGGAACCGCTGCCCCATCGGGGGATACTGCAGGCCGGTCTGGCTGGACGCAAAGTGGCGTGCCGGCCAGATATACGCTTTCTGTGTTATTTTTACGGTAAAGCGGATGGCATGGGTAATCTCACCGGCCTCGACCTCCTCGTACCGTACAAGGCCCGGCAGTATCGCAAGACCCGCGGCATCTGCCGATGTCCACCCGTCCGGCCTGAGCCCGTAGCCGGTGAGGTCGAAGATCGCTCCTGAACCAGCCTCCCATGTGCCGTTCGGCAGTTTATGAGCAGCAAAGAGCTCGTAGAGTTTCTTCTCATCCGTCTGGAGCATCAGGATATGGCAGTCCCCTGTACACGCTGCACCGCCCTCGATCAGCGGGTTGGCCGGTATGGGGTAGGGGCCGGGGTCGCTCTCATCGCGGTATTCAAAGATCACGGGCTTCTTTGTCACGGTATTATTGACAATATTGTACGGGATCCCGAACGGCCCGGTCCCGTCCAGGTCAGCCCCGAAGTCCGGGTGAAGGGAACCCGTCCTCCCGATAGAACTGACATAGTCTGCCGAACGTGCGTCCACCGGAAGATCATCAACAGGTACATTCCATACATGGTCCTGCGGGAAGATCCGGACCCCGCTTATCATGCCTGCCTGTACTCCCGCGGTAGCCAACATGAGAATGAGAAATATCCCGCTGTAACGTATCAGGTTGTGTGTCATCATGGTTACAACTCCTTGAAGAGGAGGACGATATCGTTGAAGTCCGGCCGGCCGTTCCCGTTCAGGTCAAAGGCCGCAACCGGTTCGTTTGCCGCGATCCAGTCCAGCTGCTTAAAGAAGAGGACCACGTCATCGAAATCCTCGCTGCCGTTCCCGTTGAGGTCTTCATAGATCCCGTCCCTGTCCGGGTCCGTGGGCAGTGCTGATATCCCCGGCAGCGCCTGGATTTGCCCGGCTCCCGCATCGGTATCGAACGGGCGGACGGTAGCCTTGTCATACACCGGAGTGTCACCCGCATACGGCGGCGGGAAGATCCAGGTTCCAATACAGCTGCCCCTGAAGAGCTCCCCGGTGATCGGGCTTACCGCCATTGCTGACATGCCGTCCCGGGGCAGGTTGAGGGTAATGTCTTCCCATGTTGCACCGCCATCCGTGCTCCGCCAGATGCAGGAGATGCCGCCAGCCATCAAGCCGGCATAGATAACCTCCGGGTGCCGGGGGTCGACGGCGATGGTCCGGACAAAGTTGTTGTATCCCGTCCCTGCCTCGTCGATCACACCGGTATGGGTCCAGCTCGTGCCGTCAAAGATCGCAACATCGCCCCGGCTGTCGATCGTGTAGATCTTGTCCGGGTCCACCGGGTCTGCGGTGAAGGTCGGCACGGAGTCCAGTTTCCGGAACTGCCAGCCCGGGCTCGTGTACAACCGCCATGTTGTTCCCTGGTCGTCCGACCGGTAGATCCCGGTGCGGGCGGGGTTCATAGCATAGATGGTATCCGGTTGTGCCCGGCACATGCCGAGGACAGAGGAGCCCAAATCGAGGGTCCCGAAGTTGATCTTCGAGAACGTAAGGCCAGCGTCCCGCGAGATCTTGTTGCCGGCATAGACGATTTCGGGATGATCCGGGTTAAACCCGATGAAGTAATTGTTCTCCACCTCTCCGGCCGTGCCCTCGAGGAGCGTCCACGTAACGCCGCCATCTGTGGTCCGCATCAGCCGCTTGTTCCAGTAGCCCCCGATCGAGGCCACCATCACCTGCGAGCCCTCCACCGGCTGGATATCCCCTGAATACGATCCGATCCACTCGATCTTCCCGCCCGTGTACCAACCCCAGATATCGGTTGTTGTGTCGTCCTCGAAATAATCGCCGCCGTTGTTCGTGATATGGACAGCCACGTCATTGTTGAAGGTTGCAAAACGATCCGTACTGAACCGGTCGAACGCGATGCCGGTGTTCCACCAGCTCCAGGCAAACCCGGTGAAGAGCGTGGAATGGTCGGTGAATGTCTGTCCTCCGTCAGTTGTCTTGAAGATCGAAGCATGGGTATATGCCACCGCCTCGTCCGCGTTAGCCGGGTCGGGCATGATCCCTGTCAGTTCACCGGTCATGGCGCCCTTCCAGCCGGACTCGCGCCCGGGTGCCCCGGTCACGGTCATATCGGTAATCCAGGTTGCTCCCCCGTCATGGCTGACAATCGCATCGGGACTGCTGACCGCGACAAGATAGATCACTTCCGGGTGGCCGGGGTTGATGAAGACCCGTGCTGCACCGAACGATTTGAGGAGCGAGAATGTTGTGCCGCCATCGGTCGAGCGGTAAAGTCCGGTTCCTTTGACCGTTGCGTACATCACGAGCGGGTTCTGCGGATTGATCTGGATTGATGAGACCGCTCCTGAAGGCAGGTTACCGATCTTTGTAAGGCTCGCGCCGCGGGCGGTGCTCCGGTACAGGCCGCTGCTGGTGGCGACGTAGACTGTCATTCCGTCCGTGGGATGGGTCAATACAGAATAAACCGTTGCATGGCCCGAGAGGCTGCTCACGGGCGATGTGCTCCATGTAACTCCCCCGTCATCAGAGCGGTACAGGCCGTCATTGTGGAACGCCACGTACCACCGTGTCGCGGGTGTTGTTGTCGTTGCGCTTCCAAGGTCGTATGCGATATTGTGGGCGTACATCCGGTGGCTGCTGCTGTCATAATTCGTGTCTTTCTGGAGGACGAGGCTCCATGAGTCGCCGCCGTCCGTTGAGCGGTACAGCCCCTGCGCATCTTCGTTCAGCCAGTTGCCGTGCTCAATGACAAAAACGGTCTGCTCGTCCGCGGGATCGACTTCGATGGACTCGCCATCGTTCACAAAGAGCCCATCATCGAGTGTCTTGGCCCAGGTCTCGCCGGAATCAATGCTCTTCCATGGCCCGGCAACATCCTGCGAGAGGTAGATGTACGACGGGTTGTACAGGCTCCGGGCCATCCCGTGGAAATGCTGCTCGGCTTCCCCGCCGGTCAGGCCGAGGTTGTATTCTTCCTGGCTCCGGATTGGCAGTACCCTCCAGCTTTCACCGGAAACTGAAGTGTCTGCAACGTCAGCTGCAGACAGGGGGATTATCAGGAGAAAGGAACTCAGCAGCAGTACAATGAAAGAAAACCGGTGGATGGGGGATGGGTTCATGCAGGTCTGACCTCCCTGGACGCCAGGGTCTCGTAAAAATTCGCCGGTCCGTAAATGATTTACTGCGATACCGGGGATCCATGGAAATATTTCAGTTTCCGGTGGTGGCACGTTCAGCAGTTCCGGCAGATGGCGGCATGCGTACCGTGCGCATGCCCTGTATGGATGACCTGTTATGTATCCGGCATTAAATAATGGAAAAACCTCCCGGGTTCGAGGATTGAAATGCGGGGGACGATGGATGAACCCGGCGGTTATAACCTGGTTTTTTCCAGGAACGTATTGTCCCCGTCTGTATTATGCGATAATTCCGGCTTTTATGTGCTGCACTCTTCGCTGTGCCGGAACACCCGGGCCGCATACCCGGCCGGGGCCCGGGTCCTGATTGCATTCCGAATGATCGGCCGATATACTTTTACGTTTCAACCCTGCACCGGGTAGTATGTCTCATCATGAATCCTTCGAACACCATGAACCGCATAGTTCTTCTGCACCCTGCAGGATCTGTACATCAGCCGTCGACCCTGACCATAAAGTATCGCAATTCGGGATCTGCCATCACTGTGTGTACAAGATTCTTATCGTTGCGTTCATTGTGATGATCGTGATCTCGTACGTTGCGTGGTTCGGCGTCCTGTAACGGCTTTTTTTCCAGGTGCCGTGCAGGGGGGATCAAAAAAACCCGGCGGACAGCCGTGCGGTAACGGACCGCCCGGCTCGCTACCGGCACCGGAATTTCACAAGAGATCTCCGGGAAATGAAGTAAAAAACACTGCCGGAAAAAAGCCCGCAGGCAAGACAGATGATCCCGGTAACTCCGAAGTCCAGCCCGGAAAAAGTGACGGGGACAAAAGGAATCGCAAAAATTACTGAATACGTGACCAGGGAGATCATCAGGACGATGAGGATCGCCGGCTGCATCAGCTGGACTTCCATCTGCCTGATCTCCTTTGCCGTGAACACCTGGTGTGTCCCTGCAGGCTGAGGCTCTTCAAAGATCGCGTCGTCAGCGATCATCCCCCGTTCGGGCAGATCGATAAACGTATCTCCGGTCTGGGCCGGTACGTCAATTACGTCCCTGAACTGGAAACGGCACTGCGGACAGAAGATGGAGGCCTCATCCGCTTCGTAGCCACAGCCGGGACACTGCATACCGGTACTATATCCGGGGAATCTTATTAATTAATAGTGGTCTGCACCCGGCGGCAGGATGTCATGGTTTACGAGTGGCTGGACCGTGGAATTCCCGGACGGTAAAATACCGTTTTCCGGTTATCCTTACTGGTTCTCACTGCCGGATAAATTGGTAACTTTTTTCATCCGGTCTTCTGATATTGATATAATGCGATCCCGTCCTGACTCTGCTATCTCTGAAATAATTGCAACAACCCTGATTATCGTTCTTGTTGTGCTCCTGGCAGCGATCATCGCCGCACTTATCTTCGGTATTCCGCTCCTCCCGAACAAGCCCGTGCTGGCTGCGTTCTCGACTGATACGGTGATGGGAAGGGGGAGTCCTGGTGTTTATAATATCCCGGTCATTCGCCTGTCCCAGATGGCGGGCGATCCCCTGATCCAGGAATATCATGAGGAGATTCATTCAGTAATCAACGGGACAAAGGTCAAGCTTGTCGATCCTGATGGGAAAATTCTAACTGCCGTTACCGCGGATTCGATGCGAGGCAAGACTATTGAAAAGGGAGAGCCGCTTTACATATTCCATTACGATACCGGGGGTTCCGAATACCCCTGGATCTGGATTACCAATGATCCTGACCGGATCTTTAACTCAAATGTCCAGCCTTTCCTCCCTCACGGCACTTGGAAGCTGATCATCACAGAAGAAATAGATACGAATATGATCCTGTATCAGAAGGATCTCACCCTCTGATCTCCTCTTTTTTTCGGCAGGGAATGTCCGTGTACCTCTAATTGCCTCTGGTACTCAATCACGTGGCACGCTTTTTCATCATAAAAAACGCAGATCTAAGAAAGGAAAAGGACCTGCCATGAAGATCGCGTTTGTCATCTACGATGGTATGACCCTGCTGGACTTTGGCGGGGTGTACGACCCGGTCACGCGGCTGAAGACTATGGGTTTTCTCGATAACCTCCAGGGGGATATCTGCGCACGGAACGAGAAGGTACGGTCAGCCGAAGGAGCCGTGCTCATTCCCGACCGGACGGACAACAATCTCGCGGAATATGACTACGTGATCCTGCCCGGCGGCGACGGGATCAAAGACCTCATGCAGGACAAGGAATTCCTCCGCTGGATCACGGTTGCTTCAGGTACCACGACCATGGTCGCGGTCTGCGGCGGGTCACTGCTGCTGGGAGCTGCCGGGATGCTGCGTACGAAGAGGGCGACAACGCACCCCCAGCTGGCCGGTTTCCTCCGCCGCTTTGCAGCAGAAGTATCGCCGGACCGGATCGTGGACGAGGGAAATGTCATCACGGCCGGGGGCGTGACTTCCGCAATCGATCTCGGTCTTTATCTCTGCGGGAAGATTGCGGGTGAGGAGGTGAGGGAAAAGATCCAGGCGCAGATGGACTACCGGAATTATTGCACAAAATAGCCGGTGGACGGCAGGGAGCATGACTTTTTTAAGGATAATCAAAACCTGCAAACCGGGCCGGTAAAAGAATTATGGGGATTTCTCGTATGCAGTATAGACAATTCCGTTAGTTCTTTCCCCGGTCCTGACCACCGGGTATTCCATTGAACCAAGCCGTACGAAGAAATTCGGGGTCTGGTTGATCACCCGTTCATGTAAAACGATCTTAAAATCTTTTCTCGTGATATTACTTCCCCCCATTCCCCCGAGATCGATCTGGTAGGTATCCCGGTCCGGGTAACGGATGATAACGCCGACTGAGTCATAAACCCCGTTCTGAATCTCGATATTCCCGTTCATCTGGTAAACGGTACTTTTTGTCGGATCGTACCCGAATCCCTTGGACAGGATTTGCGCGAGAGCCTTTTTGGGAACCGGTGTGGCTGATGCAGCCAGTTGTTCAGCCTGGTAAATTTCCAGCATACGGGTATTGTATTCAGATAATTCCGTGGAGTTGAGTGAACGGTCATTCCTGCGGAACTCGATGGTCATACCCCGCGATTCCCATTTCAGGGTGTCCAGGCCTTCATTATACCGGAAATATTTCCGTTCGGTATCGGTCTCGTTGCCTTTCACCACGTAATTCCCTTTACCCGTCGGGGTGAGCGTCCCGTTCCTTATAGCGAAGTCCGTGGTGTAGGCAAATGCCAGGTCCGGATAAACATTCAGCCGTTTTGTTTCAACGTCCTTAATGATCGCAGGATCCTCGATGACCTTGTCGCCGGATGTTGCAGTGAACCCGTTCCAGGTACCGACAACCGGATCCGCCGGAGTCGTATTCGCCTGTGTTTTTTTCGGCGTGGTATTGATCGTGCACCCGGCACAGAGGATGAGAGCGATGATAACGAACGTTACAACGGAAAATAACCGGAAAGAATGCCGTGACCCGACTTTCATTGACCAGTATATCGTAATAATGAATAAAAAACCTGTTGAAGATCTTCTAAAAAAAATTACGCAGTCTCGACCTTGTCTGCTTCCTGGAGGCCGAGTACTTTAACGGACTCTTCCCGCATCTTGAACTTCATGATCTTGCCGGAAATGTTGATGGGGAAGTCATTGACGAACATGACGTACCGCGGGATCTTGAAGTGGGCGATCTTTCCCTTGCAGAAATCTTTTATATCCTGTTCGGTCATGGTCTGGCCGGGCTTCATCTTCACCCATGCGCAGAGTTCCTCGCCGTACTTGATATCCGGGACGCCGACCACGTACACATCGGCAATCTTCTCGTGGTGGTGCAGGTACTCCTCGATCTCCCGCGGGTAGATGTTCTCCCCGCCCCGGATCACCATGTCCTTGAGCCGGCCGACAATCTTAAAGTAACCTTCCTCGTCCATGGTGCCGAGGTCGCCGGTGTGGTTCCAGTGGTCCTTGTCGAGCGTGGCATGGGTTGCCGACGGGTTGTTGTAATAGCATTTCATGACGCAGTAACCGCGGGCGCAGATCTCCCCGATCTCGCCGCACGGGACAATCTTGCCGGTCTTGTCGTCAATGATCTTGAGTTCGGTATGCGGGAACGCTCTTCCGACTGTGCTCACCCGGCGGTCGACCGGGTCATCGGTCGTTGTCATGGTAACCCCGGGGCTCGTCTCGGTCTGGCCGTACACGATCACGATCTCGCTCATGTGCATCCGGGTGTTCACCTCTTTCATTACTTCGATGGGACAGGGAGATCCGGCCATGATGCCCGTCCTGAGGGTCGACAGGTTGTATTTGTCAAAGTTGGGGTGAGTCAGCTCGGCAATGAACATCGTGGGCACACCATGGACCGCCGTGCAGCGCTCCTTCTCAAGGGTTTTTAAGACTTCCTCGGCATCGAAGGCAGGAGAGGGCAGCACCATGGTGGACCCGTGGGTGACGCAGGCCAGGTTACTGAGTACCATGCCGAAGCAATGGTAGAAGGGGACGGGGATGCAGAGCCGGTCTTTCTCGGTAAATTTCATTCCTTCGCCAATGATGAACCCGTTGTTGAGGACATTGTGATGGGTCAGGACAACCCCCTTGGGAAATCCCGTTGTGCCGCTCGTGTACTGGATATTGATCGGGTCGTCGAACGAGAGGCCTTCGCCCCGCTCGGCAAGCTCGTCCATGTTGCACTCGTCGGCCTTTTTTAAGAAATCGCCCCATGTGTACATTCCATGATACGGGATGTCACCCATAAAGACCACATTTTTCAGGTACGGGAACTTTTCACTGGAGACCTTGCCGGGCTTGCACTCGTACGCCTCGGGGCATGCCTCGTAAAACATCCCCACGTAATCCGAGGTCTTGAACCGGCCCTGCACGATCAGGGTCGAGATCTCGGCCTGCTTGAGCACGTACTCGAGCTCATAGGTCCGGTACGCCGGGTTGATGTTCACCATGATTGCGCCGATCTTGGATGTCGCGAACTGGACAACCACCCATTCGGCATAGTTCATGGCCCAGATACCGACCCGGGCGCCTCGCTCAACGCCAAGCCCCATCAGGGCGCGGGCGACCGTGTTCACCTGCCCGGCAAATTCCCGGTACGTCCACCGGATGTCCTGGTGCACGGACACGATGGCTTCAGTGTCCGGGTATTTCTCCGCGATACTGTCGACCATCTCGCTGATAGTCATTCCCAGCAGGGGAACTCCCGAAGTCCCGCATATATAACTGCCCTCAATCATTGGTAAATGATGGGAAACCGGATCATATATGGATACTGATTTAACCGGGCGCTCTGGTGCAGTAATTTTTCCATTCTGGTGCACCACGGGAGATTGCAACCGGGTTTCCGGAACGAGCCATCCGGATCTGCGCATGCAGGACGGGGTTTACTCTTTTTACGGTTCAGCTTCCCCGGCCGGAACATTCCCGCGACACTACAGACAGCACAACTCTTAAGTTTATACACTGCGATTTTATTGAGTCAGGAAAAAATGTCCTGATGATACAGAACGGGGTTGTGGCCTAGCCCGGTATGGCGACGGGCTCCAGCGGTCTTTGCGTTCTTTGTGCTCGCAGATGATGAACAATGGGTCTACTGATACAAGATGATGACCCGTTGGAGCACTGATGCATGTCGGAGAGACCCGTCGATCGTGAGTTCAAATCTCACCAACCCCACATTTTCTCATACTGCTCTTTCTCATAATGGTCCGTGATTGCTCTGGTTTTTACTGAAAACCGGTACATCATGACGAGTCGCCGTCTCCCTGCCATCGTTCGGGTGAATACCCGCGTTAAAAAAATCGTGCCCGATCCCCAGTGCCGGTTACCGGAAGAGAATCGGTTGGTAGTTTTTTTCGCCCCCGCCCGTCGATTTTTTGTCCGGGTATTACCGGTCAGTCTTCGTGGTATCAGCCCTCGTAAGGATCCAATGCGTGCAGATTCCTGCAATGAGGGAAAACAGGGAACCAAATGCGCTTAAAACGATGATGATGGGAATGTACATCCGGATGTGGCCGATGACATACGCGAGCCGGGGTGCGATGCCCGGTGCGAGCAGGGGCAGGTACTGGGTCATCGCGGTTTCGGTAAAAAGCATGACCATTGTGGTCCCCGCGCCAAGGAACCCGGCACAGGACGGGATTAATGGTGTCCAGTCGTACCGGCCATCGCGGTCCCGGATCATTTCAGAAGCCGCCCCGGCGATCACAAGCAGGAGCGGACCGAGGACCAGTTCGATGAAGACGGCGCGGTATGCCTGTGTTCCGGCAGGGATCATGCCGGTATGGCTGAGGAAGAACAGGGCCCATATGATGAAACCGGACAGGAATCCCGGGACAAGGATTGCAGGATTTTTAAGATTATGAAATATCGTGAATCTCACACTATCATTATCCGTGCGATA
Source organism: Methanoregula sp. (assembly GCA_041652515.1). GTDB lineage: Archaea > Halobacteriota > Methanomicrobia > Methanomicrobiales > Methanospirillaceae > Methanoregula. The sequence continues at coordinate 17,705 of JBAZHD010000036.1, read as the reverse complement.
CCCCAAGAGACTTGCCGGTACCCGGATCCTGAACTTTCAATGCTCCCTCTCAACCGTGTGCACCACCCGGCCCCGGATGCACATCATCGCCGGAATTGTTAATAATCCCTGGTACACAATCACTCATCCATGCAGGCAGAACTACACCTTGTTGATGCATTCACCAGGTCTGCGTTCCGCGGGAACCCGGCCGGTGTCTGTATCCTGGAGGGTCCGGCCGATGCAGCGTGGATGCAGCAGGTGGCCGCCGAGCTGAAACATTCCGAGACCGTGTTCCTCTTTCCGGAGGATCCCGGCTGGAACCTGCGGTGGTTCACCCCGGCAAAGGAAGTGGAGCTCTGCGGCCATGCCACGCTCGCCGCAGCATCCGTCCTGTATTCGACCGGCCGTGTGCTCCCTGACAAGGCAATCGTCTTTGAGACGCTCTCCGGTAAACTGACCGTCCGGCAGGATGGTGACTGGATCAGCATGGATTTCCCGGCAGAGCCGGCAACCACCTCCATGCCGGTGCCCGGTCTCGGGGCGGCGCTCGGGGTCGAGCCGCGGTATACCGGCCGGAACCGGTTCGATTACCTCGTGGAACTGCCCCTTGCGGACGATGTCTGCAGCCTCGAGCCCGACATGGAAGCCCTCGCGGTTATACACACCCGGGGTTTCATCGTCACGGCCGCGTCCGATGTCCCGGAGATCGACTTTGTCTCCCGGTTCTTTGCGCCATCAGTTGGAGTGCCGGAAGATCCGGTGACCGGCTCGGCCCACTGCTGCCTTGCGCACTACTGGGGAGAGAAACTCGGGAAAACAGAGATGACCGGGTTCCAGTGCTCGGCCCGGGGCGGATCGGTCCGGGTAAAACTCGCAGGCGACCGGGTCATCCTCTCCGGCCACGCGGTCCCCGTGTTTTTGGGAAAACTGCTGGTCTGATTTTTTTCATTCCGGAGAAAACATGTTTTAAAAAAGATATGATCGTCCCCCCCTGCGCCAGTCCTGATTCGAAGAATCCTTCGGATTCTTCCCAACTTGGGTGTGAACCGGATCGGTTTATGTTTGTTTCTCCAGGGCAATTTTTTTCATCCCTTTCCTGGTGCTTCAGGATGAAAAAGGTAACAGATCCAGGAACCTTTGTCAGGCAGATCCTGCACCTGCTCCGTTTATTTTACCGGTTCCCGGACCTGTCGCGGATACCGGGCAGGCAGAAACGGGTGTCGGACCGGCACTCCGGTGCAGCCCTCTCTTTTACGGTCACTCTGCCCGGAACAAAAAAATTGCTCGTTGAAAGAATATTATTGAAATCTGCCACACCCATCTTTGCAGACAAGGTAGGCGGGATAGCAGGCTGCACCGCAACCAGCGTAATTCCCCGCACCCCGGCAGGGCGCCAGGCACGCGGTGTATTCACTGTAACATTCGCAGTCATATTCGTTGGTCGGTGCCTGCAGGCTGGCCTGCGCCGGGAGGTCCACGATATAGTAATGTATCCCGGCAGCAAAACTGCCGGCAATCGATAAGCAGACCATGAATAATACCAGCCGGGCAAGCGGCGATTTTGCTTCAGGCATTTTTTAAAAAAACCATCCTTACGAACCGGTCGTTGCTTTCCCGTTGGGGTGAAGGGTATATAAGCGCTGGGATGCCGGAAGGACTGCGAGGAAAACGTTCCAAGTCTGCCCGGAACGGGCCGGCCCGGCCCGGGTGAAATTTACGGACGACCGGGTCATCCTTTCCGGCCACGCGATCCATATACGGTCCGGGAACCTGCCGGTCTGACGCTGTCCGGCGGTTCCCGGTGCGGGCATAATACGGTTTTTCATCTCCCGCTCCCAATCCATTTTCTGATAACCATGACGGATGAACGTTACAGGCGTGGATGGGAGAAACTGAAGGAAGTTGACGGCGAGGCAGGGACGAAAGTCATCGAGAGCCTGAAGGATATTGCTCCCGATCTTGGCCGGTATACCATCGAGTTCCCGTTCGGCGATATTTACAGCCGCCCGGGCCTCGACCTGCGGTCCCGCGAGATGGCCGTGGTCGCGGCCCTCACGGCACTGGGTAATGCGGCACCGCAGCTTCGGGTCCATATTCACGGGGCCCTGAATGTCGGGGTCACCCGGGACGAGGTTGTCGAGATCATCATGATGATGGCGGTCTATGCCGGGTTCCCGGCTGCCCTGAACGGCATGGCGGCAGCAAAAGAGGTTTTTGCGGAGCGGGATGCGAAGGGGATACAGTAACGGGAGCGGTGCTCTTTTTTGTATGGTGGTTAAGCCCGGCCAGAAACGGATGGGGCGGGGTAATAAAATCCCGGGGTAAAGGAACCCCCGGGCTTCGAACCCGGGGCATTCATCCGGCCGGGAGTGCCGGATTGTAATGCCGGACAGGATGACCTTTGAACATTGTTCCGGTACCGGCTCGCAACTTTATCATAGATTGGCGGCACATAATTGAACATACGGAGAATTCCATGTATCTTGTTGGAGAAGCACTTATTGGCGATGGCGCGGAACTGGCGCATATCGATCTGCTGATGGGCGATAAGGAAGGTCCCATCGGTTCAGCATTTGCAAACTCGATCTCGCAGCTTTCGATGGGGCACACACCCCTTCTTGCGGTCGTACGCCCGAACCTGCTCACGAAACCGGCAACCATCGTTATCCCGAAGGTCACCTTAAAGGACATGAGCCAGGTCAACGAGATGTTCGGCCCCGTGCAGGCTGCTGTCGCAAAGGCAGTTGCGGACTGTGTCGAAGAGAACGCATTTGCGGGGATCGATATCGAGGGCACGGTTATCATGGTGTCCGCGTTTGTCCACCCGGATGCAAAGGACTACAACAAGATCTACCGGTACAACTATGGCGCAACCAAGCTTGCCATCCACCGTGCACTCGACAAGTTCCCGGACACCAAGACGCTCGTGTTCGAGAAAGACCGTGCAGCTCACGGGATCATGGGATTCAAGGTAACCCGGCTCTGGGACGCACCCTACCTCCAGGTCGCAATGGACCTCGTGGACATGGGCAAGGTCGCCGAAGTCTTAAAGTGCGTGCCCCAGAACGACCACATAATCATCGAGGCAGGAACCCCGCTGATCAAGAAGTTCGGCCTCGGCGTCATCGGCGAGATCCGGAAGCTGCGCCCGAATGCATTCATCATCGCGGACATGAAGATCCTCGACACCGGCAACCTCGAGGCCCGCATGGCAGCCGATGCAACCGCCGATGCGGTCGTTGTCTCCGGTCTTGCTCCCCTCTCGACTATCGAGAAGGCAGTCTCCGAAGCCCGCAAGGTCGGTATCTACTCGATCATCGATATGCTGAACGTGACCAACCCGGTCAAGCTCATCACCAGCCTGAAAGTCAAGCCGGACATCGTGGAACTCCACCGTGCAATCGATGTCGAAGAGACTGCCCACGCATGGGGCGACATTTCGGCACTCAAGAAAGCGGCCGGTGGCAAGCTCCTTGTTGCAACCGCCGGCGGCATCCGTGTCGATGTCGTGAAGGACGCACTCAAGGCAGGCGCTGACATCCTCGTTGTCGGCCGTGCAATCACCGCGTCGAAGGATATCGGGCATGCAGCCGACGAGTTCCTTGACCAGCTGAACCGGGACGAGATCGACCAGTTCAGGGTCATGACGGATTTCTGAAATCCGGTCAAGAACACTTTTTTCCCATTCATTGTCATGCCCGGGGGATTCATCCCGCAGCACTCAGGAGATAGTTTCCGTGCAGGTAACGCTTTCTTGAGGGCAGGATAAAAAATCGGCTGACGCTTTCACGTTCTGCTGCTCCGGCAGGTCCGCCACGAAATACGATGACTCGTCCATGCTGCCGTTACCGCACGGTACTGACTGCACCTTTGACCCGGGAAAAATGCGAACGGTTCAGCTGCACGTCATGCCCGTAAACTGCATCGGATCGAACGTGCACGAAAATGCCTGTTGTCCCCCTTCCATGCAGATGGTAAATCCTTCCTGGCCATATGCATTGTCGAGGCAGGAGCAGTAGATGTTCTGCGCCACCGCATACGAGCAGAAACTGCCCGCGTTGGTCGGCGCCTGCATATTCTGCTGCTGCGGGAGGTCGATGGCGAAATAGTGTACTCCGGCAATAATACTACCGGTGATCGCTAAACAAATAATGAACAGAACAAGCCGCAAGAGCGGTGATTTTCCTGGTGGGGATGCAGTCATGGTAAAAGCCAGCCTCGTTCCTTTCTGGTTTGGAGTGACGGGTATATAAGCGCTGATGATCCGGGAAAAAAACCGGGGGAATATTTTCCCGGACCGGATGCCGGGACCGGATGATCCCAGGGCAATTCCTGCGGCCGCACCAACGTACCCTGCCCGACCCACCCGTTTTTCGGGTGCCACTCCTGCCCTAAATCTCTGAAGTAAATCTGCTGCGGATCGGCCCGGAAACGGACCTGGCGGGAGGGGGTCGGGCAGGGTACTTTGATAATTACCGCACGGGTATCATGCGGTTGCAGGAGTTCCTGATGTGCTGGTTGATGACGGATCTCTGAAATCCGGAATTCTTTTCCTGTTCCCGGGCGGACATACCGGTCACGATCACATTCCTCGTGCCAGGCATTATGGCAGGAACACCACGTTTTTGTAACCATTGATAAATCTACGTGAAAAAAGAAGAAGGATGGGGCCGGTCAGATCACTGCAGCGACACGCGTGCTGATCCTGGGAATGATATAGGCAAGGCGCCCGGAAGGGGATTGTGCCTCAGTCATGACTGCGAGCAGTTCGTTCTCATTGATTCGCGTGAAGATGATGGTGCCGTCCTCGTGCTCGAGCACGGACTGCCGGGCCGTGCCCATTCCCAGTGCGATCCCGGTCTGGGAAAAGAAAGCCATGGCACAGGAACCAAGGGCCGCAAGGGCATCCTTGTCTTTTGGCTCGCTCCCGACGTAGTCAATAAAAAAACCGTCACGTCCGATCAAGGCCGCCGTGGTTACTCCCTCGATATCCAGGAATTCTGTTAAAATCTGTTTCAGCATTGTTGTAATCCCCCTTTTTGAACCGGCTTTTTTGGCCGGTACAGTCCTGCACACGCTTGATCCATCTTTCAGACTGGTGGTATTTGAATTCACCAGATGGCAATGGTTACGTGTATCGCCGGGAAAAGCGGCAGGACTGATGAGCGGATTTTTTTATATTAGCATGAGTTTAAGCCCTCACTCGTCTCATTGGGGTATATGCTTGAGGAGTTCTGTGAAGCAAATCACTGCGATCAGTACATCCATTCTGTTGACGGGTCGTTTCCCCAGTGTCTCATGGTGCAGAGGGAATTATCCCGGGTCGGGAACTGTCCGCTCCGGTATGACAAGATTGCGGTAAAGGCGGTCCCGAAGGAAAGAACCGGTTCTCAGGGCAAGGCCGGGGGCGAACCAGCGGGAAAACAGGGATTTGCAATCCGACAACGATAACCGGAATCACGGCCGGCCGGGAAGATCGCAAACGGGATACGGCGTATCTTCTCAATTATCGTGCGAGGCCCGGGTAGATCCCGGGTCCGTATCCCGGATACCATTTTCTTTTCTGTGTCTGACCCGGTGAACCGGGGTGGGAAAAACCCGCCGGCAGTCATAATCTGGTTTTTACCGGGTACCCGGGCAAGGCGTTTAGCCGGGTTTTTTTTAGTATGGTGCCGGGTTTTCAACAGAGCACCGGTGGCTTCCGGTAATCTGTGCTCGTGGGAGATACCAAATTTTTTATCAGGATATTTCCACGGGAGGTACAGCTCGTATCGGCCGGAGGTCCAGTTCACAGGTATCGGGTCCGGCGCTGTGCCTGTGCGACCCTTCGAAAATATGGGCATCGCAGGTGACCAGATGCTTGCACCTGGAGCAATCCGAAAACGTTTTGAAAGTCATACAATCATCCGATTGTGAGTAATACAGGATGTTCCGGTATAGTCTTTCTGATAATTTGCAATTTTTGCAAGGTCGTGCGAGATAGTCCGGATGGGTTGTGGCACGGGTGGCCGGGGATGCACCTGTGCAGGTACCCGCACCCGCGCGGTCAGGAACGCGCTGAAGGCCGGCGCTGATCTTCCCATTTCTGGTCGTGCCAGCACACTCCCCCCCACAAAGTACACCGCCCGACCCCCCTCAGGAAAATTTCCCTGCTTATGCTCCACGTTCGCGGAATTGATATGTCATTTCCTGCAAACAACCAATAACGAATTTTTGAGGATGGGTTTTTTTCATGTCTGGATCCGCGCCATCGCCGCTCGCCAGGCTCGTATTGTTTATAATCTGCTTGTCGATTGCCGGCAGTTTGGCGGCCGGTGCTCTCTATGTTGCTGTGGACCTTCCGTAGCAGCAGAACGTGGAGGCGCCGGTGAATGGGGCCATCGGGCCAACGTGCGGGCCGGTCTACGACCAGAACGGGAACGATATCACCCACCAGTGCTGTGACGCGAATGGCTACCCGAAGGTATGCGGGGCATAACCCCTTCCTGAAAATGGAGGGCGGTTATGATCTGCCTCCCGGTTTTGTTTAAAATTTTCCGTGATCGGGAATGCTGCAGGATCCATGCTGCAACCACTTCCGGCAGTTGTTCCGGCGTTGTGAAAGACGGTTTAAAGGAGGTGCCGGTATTCCTGCTGAGGGCTACGCGATTCCTCCGTTGAATAAAATTTCACATGCAGCGGATGAGTTCCCGGAGCAGTACAATCGCGAGAGACCGGTCGGTTACTGATCATGAATATTTTTTAATACATCGTCGAATATTTGTTTTTTGGGATTGGACGTTCTCCTCCACATTCTCGTCATAAATTTTTAATTTGGTTCATTGTCTTTGGAATCTCCAGTCTCCCGCTATCCTGACAAAAAAACGTATCAAATACTATTTATAGACGTACAATTATTATTGTACTTTAGAGTTACCTTGCTGTAACTCTCGTATTGGAGGATACACGATGGCAACAGTAGCTAAAAAGACGGTAACATTGTCACCCAAACAGTTTACCATTCCCGCTGACCTGCTGAAAACATTCTCGGGAGATATCCGGTTTTTCCCCGTTGAATTACACCCCAACGGCTATATCCTGTTTGACCGGAAGATGCTGATCTCCGTTCTTGAGCGCGGGACCGATGTACAGCGAAAGGAAATGGTGAATGCACTCAAAAAACTGGGTGACGCCGGCGCCGAAATGGTCATCATGCAGCACCAGACGCAGCAGGTGTGACCAGTTCATTTTATCATTTTTTAAAAATGGATCCCCGACAAAGTATCCAGGACCCGCCATTTCTGCGGAATGTAGGACTGCTGCTGACCTATCACTGCCCGGCATCATGCGCCCACTGCATCCTCCGGGCCGGGCCGGACCGGCATGAAGAAGTCAGCCTTGAGGATGCCCGCGACTGGATCAGCCAGATTGCGGCCTATCGCGACGGGTACGTCTGGGTCCTGTCGCTTACCGGGGGCGAGCCTTTCTCGAATGTAAAACTGCTCCGGGCAGTCATGGAGTTCGCTGCCGAAAAAAATCTCTATATTTCCGTGGTGACGAACGGGTTCTGGGCGACCTCGCAGGAGATGGCCGTGCGGCTGCTCAAAAGCCTGCCGCAGATCTGCTTTCTCTCGATCAGCACGGACATATACCACCAGGAATTCATTCCGCTGGAAAATGTGAAGAATACCATACGGGCCGCTACCGAATGCGACATCCCCTTTTATGTCTCGGTCGTCACGGAAAACAAGGAGGAACCCGAATACCGGTGCATCCATGCTGAGCTCCTGGAACTCGTTGGCGATCCGGATAGGATCCGCACGGGAATCACCTTCCCGGTCGGGCGTGCTGCCGACATGAAGGAGAACCTCAATTATCATTTGAGCAGCGAGCCCTGCCCTGAGGTCTGCCAGGCCGCGAGTTCGCCCTGTATTTTTCCCGACGGCCGGGTGTACGGCTGCATCGGCCCGTTATTCGATCTTAAGGAAGATCAGCCGCTGTATCTCGGCAACGTGCGGGAGCAGACGGTCTCCGATATCTTCGACCGCTCGGAAACAAATGCCGTCCTGCACGCGATCCGGCTCTGGGGCCCGGGTCGGCTCCATGCAATGCTCAAGGAGGCCGGCCTTGGCGACCACCTTCCCGCGTCGTTCGTTTCCGGCAGCACCTGCCAGGCCTGTCATTCCATGCTCTCGGATCCTGCGGTCCGGGACTGGCTGGTGCACCTTGAACAGGATCCGGAATTCCGGCGGAAAGTGGCGTATGCCCGGCTTTACCACCTGGAAGAGACCGGGATGCTGGACCTCGGCGGGTACTGATAGCCCGGGGCGACGGGTTTTCCTGTGAAAATAACGCCAGAAGATATTTGATGGGGGTTGATGCCCCCTTCAACTTGTTTGCCGGGATCCAGGTTACCCACACTGATCAGCGAAGAGCCAATTTTTCAAAAAGTTGTGATTTTCATAGTTTGGGTGTGAACCGGATCGGTTCATACTTGTTTTTTCAGAGCATCAATTCGCAATCAGATCACGATTTTAAAACTGCAATCGCGATCATGATCGCGATCGAAAACCGTTCCGGAAAAATCGGTGATCGATTTTGATCCCGAAATCGATCAGCGATTTTCAAATCAAAATCGATCAGCGGTTTTCATTTTCAAATCGATTAGCGATTGAAAAGCAGTTTCAGGACCATAAGTACAGACGGAACACAAAATCGGATCGCGATTTTCGTACGAAAATCGATCAGCGATTTTGAAACTGCAATCGCGATCACGATCGCGATTAAAAATAAATCCGGATCAATCGCGATCCGATTTTGCTCGCAAAATCGGATTCTCGTTTCCGGTAAAACCGATCCATGGATGTTTTCCCAGGAAAATCATTGTCAGGATATGATGATGGGGGCTGAAGCCCCCATACCCCCGGTTATGATTCCTGCCGCCGACCAAAAAGGGCGCCCCGCGGCGGCTTTCATTTCCGTTTTTCCGGACAAGAGATTGCCCCGCCGTGCCGTACCGAGGCCCTGAGTTGGGGAGCCCTCCCAATATCCAGTATTTACATGATTTTCATCGGTCGGGTTTGAACTCCCGTTCATGCTCGTTTCACCAGAGCAGTAGTATACTGTCGCCGGCCTCACGTTTCAGCAGGATTATTTACCGGCGAAGCGACATTCTGAAGGTTTTCTTATGAAAAAATCACTGTTCATTCTTCTCGCCGGCCTTGCCTGTATCATGATGATCGCAGCCGGCTGCACGAACACTTCCGGTACAGCACCGGCAACAACCCCCGCTGCCACAACCGAACCGGCAGCCACGACCGCCCCCGCAGCAGAGGCAACGATTGTCGTTTCCGCACCGGCCCCGTCATGGTCCGGCACATGGAACACGACGTACACTTCCTCGGACCGCGAACCGGTGACCGAGGTTATTGTCATGAACCAGACCGGTTCATCCGTGACCGGGACCTATGGCAAGATCAGCACCGGTATGATCGCTGCAACCGCAGCGGAAAACAAGCTGACCGGCAACTGGTCCGAGAGCGATGCGACCGGGAATTATTCCGGGATGTTCGAATTCGTGCAGGCCGCTGATGCGAAGTCGTTCACCGGGCGGTGGATTGATTCTACTGAGAGCGCCGATACCCTCGCGACTTCTAACCTGACCTGGGACGGGGTCAGGGTTTAGGCTGCCGGGGTTTTTTTGCCCCGGGGGATCTTTTTTTTTAATTTGTTTCAGTGGCATCTGTGTCGAGGATGCGCTACCGGTGACGAGAGAACCCGGATAATCCGTCGCTTGCGTATGACCACCGCTCTTCAAACCGGGCTATGCATTCCTCGGGCAACTCAAAGGGTTGTGCAATACTAAACCCCCACCCTTTATCCCGCCCCCCGCCCAACCTCCGGATCTCATGATTACCCGCCACACCAACACCGGTTTCCGGGACTCGCTGCCCGGCATCAGGCAGAAGACCCTCGTCTTCGGGAAGAACACGCTCATGACCGAGTTCCGGCTCGAAAAGGGATCGCAGCTCCCGCAGCACACCCACCCCCACGAGCAGACCGGGTATCTCGTCTCGGGACACATGACCCTGCGGATCGAACATGAAGAAGCGGATATCCGGCCGGGCGACAGCTGGAATATCCCCGCTAATGCCGGGCATTCGGCTGCGATCCACGAGGACTCCGTGGCAATCGAAGTATTTTACCCGGTCCGTGAAGAATACCTGCCGGGATAAAAAACTCTTTTAAAAAAGTAACTGCCGGTCCCTCCCCTTGCAGGAGAATCCGGCAGCATGCGGGCGCCCTGCTTAACAATACAGTTTGCAGTAGATGCACGTACAGGAATAATAGGCATTCGTGCAATCATCGACACAGGTCTCCCAGTTGCCATCCATCGGGCAGGACTCGGCGCAGTCGGTGGACTGCATCCGGCAGACATCGGAACAGCCGTCGGAGTTCGTCGGCGGCTGCAGTGCATTCTGCTGCGGGGCGTCGATCACAAACCAGTGAACACCGGCAGCAATGCTTCCTGCGATCGAAAGGCAGACCATGAACAGTACGAGCCGGGCAAGCGGCGAACTTCCGGATGATGGCGATGACATGTACACACTCCAGCAATATCCAATACTATCCATAATATCGTCCGGGAATTTAAAAATTCTGGAATTATTTTTCAGGCATACCGGAAGAAATGCAATACCCGGTAAAGCTCCCGCATTTCAGGAGCCCCGGTTCCCGCCGGAGCATGGCATGTCCCGCGGGCTTCTCTCCGGAAAAAAGGATCAGCCGGAAGGATTTCCGGTAACTGTCACCTGTCAGCAATCTTCAGTCAGGCAGCTGCCGTAACAGACCGGATCCTGGCCGCACCGGAAACTGCACTCTATCTGTTTTTCCTGGTAATTACCGCAACTATTCGCCGGTGCCTGTACGTCCTGCTGCTGCGGCAGGTCGACGGCATAATCGTGAACACCGGCAACAATGCTCCCTGCGATCGAAAGGCAGACAATGAACAGTACGAGCCGGGCGAGCGGCGATCGTGTGGATTCCTGCACCCTGAAACACTCCTTCTTTCTGTTATTCATCATGTGCGATTGGAGGATAATGTAACAATCGGAATTGAAAAAAACGGCCCGGGAATTTTCCTGTGCGGAATGCCAGGACCGGAAGGTTTCCCTGCAATTCCTGCCCCCGCAAAAAGTACACCGCCCGGCCCCCCATCCCCATCCCGGTCATTGAGTACACTTCAAAACACCGGGCAGCACATGTACCCGCATGAGCCGGATGGAAGATAACGGATTGAGGATCCTTGCACAATATGAGAAAAGGAAATCACCGGAAACGTATCCCGAATCGCTGCGGGTCGACGGCAAGGGGCTCATACCGAGGGCAGACCCGAAGTACTTCGTGCAGATCAGCCTGCAGAACGATCCCGGGAATTACCGGATCCCCGTTCCCCCGGAGTTCAACCAGCAGGGTTATTTCATTGTCAGGGCGGCGAGCCTGCCGGTGGCAATCCCGTACGGTACGGACGTGAAAATCTCGATTATCGAGACTGACCGGAAAGGCGAGAAGATCCTCGCCCAATCACCATTGAGGTTCCGGACCGTATAACAGGAAGTGTTTTCACCGCATTTGGTAGAGTTTTCCACCCCGGTAGCCCATTCACGGCCGGACCACCGGACCGGTGGTTTGCAGGCAGGCTTAACCGGCCACTTCCACGGAGCACGCTGGCTTTGCACACCTATATCTGCTGGCAGGAAAAAAAGAAGGACATGGTTACGGCATCACGTTGTCTTCTGGTCCTGACCGTTATTCTCTCCGTTCTGGTCATTCCTGTCCTGGGATGCTCCGATTTCCTGCTGAATACCCATTGCAGCGGTGAGGTCATCTCCGGCCGGACCATCGACTGGTTCGAACGCGAAGGGGTGAAGGGATCGTTCATGGTCGAGGTCAGGGGCCAGCAATGGACATCCATCTCATCCATCCGGCCCGAACAGCCCGGGCTGTCCTGGAAAAACCAGTACGGTTTCGTTGGCATCGAATCCAGCTACCCGCAGGTTGCCGGGCTTCCGGCAAGTGCCCGGCCGCAATACGTGGAAACCCTGAATGAAGAAGGACTATCGGCTGCCTACCTCACGCTTCTCAGTGCCGATTATCCCCCATCGGTGACAAGCCCGGAGAAAGCCCTGTTCTTCATGGATGTCGTCTCGTATATTGCCGGCAATTTCAAAACCGTTCAGGATGTGAAAGCCGGGCTCCGTGATGTCGGGGTCTGGTGTCCCCCGGAACTGGCAGGAAAAGATCCCCTTCACCTGGTGGTCCACGATGTGCAGGGAAAAACCCTGATCGTGGAATGGGTGAAGAACGGGACCGGCGTTGCGGTCATGAATCTTTATGACGGCGAGAGCGTTGACGGGATCAGCGGAGTCCTGACGAACGACCCTCCGTATCCGCTCCAGGTCGAAAACCTTGCGCTCTACAATGGTTCGACTCCGGAAAATTCCTTTGCCGGTCTTCCTGGCGGGGCCTCGCCGCAGGACCGGTTCGTCAGGCTGACGAAACTCAACCGGTACAACGTCCCCCTGGATATGCGAACCGACAACCCCATGGCACCCGTGGTGCAGGCGTTCCACCTGCTGAACTCCGTCGAAGTGATGAACGGGGAGGATCCGGTGCAGCTGCGTGAAGATGGATCGGTAAAAACAATCCAGATCTTTACCCAGTTCTCCCTGGTGCGGGACCATGCGAGGAAGGTCTATTATGTGAAAACCCAGACAAACCAGAATATCGGGAAAATAGATCTGAAAAAACTTGATTTTGCCCGTGGAGATTACCGGAAGTTGTCCGATGCCAGTCCCTACCCGGACACCGCCTTTGACTTCACGGGAAGTTTCAGCACCCGGCAGGCAGGAGTCCTGGATTCCGGTTGGCTGAGAACTTTTTTATAAAAACAATTTTCCTGGGCTCTTTTTCCTGGGCTCTTATTGACCGGGCGATACGATCTTCCGGCCTGCGATCGATCCGTCCAAAAATCTGTGATGCCGTCCGGTACCCGCGTCCCTGCTCATCCAGGCTGGATTCCAGGTTCCGTGAGAGGCATGGTTCCCTGCCCGGTAACTGTGCCGGCAAATCGCTCTTGCGTGGTTAATTATGCAGCAGGGACAACCGGTATAGCATGAGCACGGAGATTCCCTGGGACAAATCGCGAATGGAATGGAAACCGGTTGACATGACCGTCACGTACAACGGCGACGGGGCGTTCACCGCCCGCATACCGTCCGGCATCTCGTTTTCGATGGAAGCGCCGGTCGGCATGGGCGGGCACGGGAAGATCCCCAACCCCATCCAGTACCTGATCGGATCGCTCGGCGGGTGCGTTGGCGTGAAGATCCTCCTGGCGCTCTCCGACAAGGGCATTGTTCCTGACGAGATGTCGATCGGGATCCACGGGACCCGGAAAAAGACCATGCCGGCGTTTTTCGATCATGTCCACCTGGTCGTCACGCTCCATGCCGACGCGGATGACGCGATGGTCTCGGCAATCATTGAACAGACGCTCGCCCGGCTCTGCCCGATCGCCGCTATGTTTGCGGAATGCGGGGAAGTGACTGCTGAGCACCGTATCGTCCGGAACCTGTCGGGATGACAAAAAACATTTTCCAGAATCCCAAGGAACTTCTTGATGTAAAAAAAATCTTTTTTTCTTGATTAGGGTTCTAATGGCATATCCCGTTCAAAAATCATGATAAATTCAATCGTGTTGGATGCAAGTCCAGGTATTTGTCTTGTCATGGTTTTTTTCAAATCCCACCCCTCCGCACCGATAGAGTTTAGTGTGTCTTCTAATCTTGTTTTGTCATACTTTCCCCTGCTTGAGAGATTTGCGATTTCTTCAAAAACGGTTACTTTATACTCCTTCATCTTCTTTGCGCGATTTTCCGGTGTATCCTTTGGGTACTGCTTTTTGTTCTCTGCGTTCTCACCAGCCGGAACAACCACTGCGACACGCAGCAAGCATTTAGGACAGAACTCCTTGCCCGGTATGAGTTCTGCACCACAACTATCGCAAAAATGTTTTGTCATACAAATGACATATCGATGAATGCCATGATATGTTTTTTCAGAGTAATTCTTCCCTCCCTTTTATCTCCCAACCACAAACCCTACAACCCCCCGGCCACAAAAATAAAAAAAGAATGACCCGCGGCCACAAACCCCTGGCAGCCATCCGCGACGCAAAACGATTCGCGGAGAAGATGGGCTACCGGTGGCAGGAGAACACGGACAACCCGGATCTTGCGTACGACCTCCATCTCTTCAAGCCGGGCAGTGCATTTCTGCTGAAGGTCCGGGTGGTCCGCAACCACATCAGCCCGGACGCATTTTACGAAGATCTTTTAGCAGACGATCTCCACGAGGTCCGTGCGCTGCCGTTCCCGGCATGGATGCCCCGCGAGATCTGGCTCCGCACCCAGCACGAGCGGACCTTCCGGCGGCTCCGGGTGTACGATGTGACAGTTGGCGAGATCGGGTTCTGGACGCCGGACGATTACGTGAACCCGTACGCCCGGGACTGATCGCTTCTGCAGTCAGGATTTCACCAGGGACCGGTTACGGCTGCTTCTTCCGGTGATCTCCTGCACGCGGAACCGGACAATCCTCTCCACCAGATCGTACGGGACCGGCTGCTCCAGGGGAAACCGGATGGTGCCCTTACTCAGCGTGTATGCTGACAATTCCTTCCGGAAATTCCCGATGCCGGATGACGTTGGATAAAATCCGATATGTTTTTTGAATGCTGCAAAATGCACGAGGTTTCCGTTCTGCCGGAAGGTTGGGATCCCGTAGCGGATCGCTTCCTCCGCATCCGGTGCGGCCCTGTGGATCGCGGCTCTCATCTCCCGGAGTTTCTGGCGCACGTCCGGGGGAAATGCTGCAATGTATTCATCGATGGTTGCGGACTCGTCTCTCATGCGCCTGAACTCCTTTCATGTGCCGGGATTGCCCAAAAAAAATTATCCGGGAAAAAACCTGTCATGTCCAGTGACCCGGATATTTTCTGCAGGATCTCATAGAGGTTGTGCACGTGACAATCCCGCCGCCTTACTTGTCCCCCGCCCCCGCCCCTTTATAAACGGGGGTCGGCCAGGGGACTGTAAGTCTCCCCTGATCTGCTCTCCGATGGTGGGGGAACAGGGGTTTTTCTGCCCGGAAATTCGGCAGGGGAAACGGTGCCAACACCGGAGGAAAATATTGTTTTATTGCCGTATTTTTCAAAAAGATGCGTTTTAAACGGTTTCAGACCGTGCTCTTTAGCGGCCCGCCATTTTGCGCAAAGTAAGGGCTTATCCGGTAGTTGTGGGGCAGACCCGGGCGCATCCGGTGCCCCCTGTGGCCGAAAATAAACGGGGTTCCCGGGACGGGAGAACTGCGATCGTTCCCGGGAGAAAAACGAAGGAATCCGCCAACGGTGCACCCGGGAGACGGCAGGAATGGTGTCCGGGAGGAATGCCCTGCCCCGGCCACCCCGATTGCCGACCATTCCTGTGACCAGAGGTGCGAAATCATGAATAACGACCCGGGTTCGGGTGTGAAGAATACCGGGTACTTTTTTTTGGAATTCCAAAACTGTACGCCCGGGACCGGGACGTGATGTCGCGTAAGCTTCCGGCGCGGCGGATAGCGTTCAGGAGATCATCCCATGCCGGTAATTTTCTCCGGCAAAATTTTTCACACCATAATCCCGGTAAAAAAAATAAAAAAATCCCGGACAACCCGGCTGTTCGGCCGGGTCAGCAGATCCTGAATTCGCACGTAGTATTCTGGCTGCAGTTTTTGCAGACCGTCAGGATAATTTCACACCGGGAACAATCGGGCTTTTTTTCCAGCTCACAATGATCACAATCCGGTTCATCTGAGTCCCGGTCCATTTCACCGGCGCCACCGGGAATTTCATTCAGCCCGGGTTTTTTCTTAAATTCCTCATTACATACGTTACACAGGGCATCGAGACAGGATTGACATTCTTCTCCCAGGGGATCGCAGCCCCAGTCCAGGTATGTCATGATGGTGTCCTACCATTGTTTCCGTATAACCAAAAAATGATTGCGGGTTTGTGAAAGGAGAAAAAACCGGGTACCTGTTCCCGTCCGGAAAAAAAACAAAATTACCGGTCCGGCAGGTTCAGCCTGGCACACCGGAAAGCCTAAATCGCTGCCGCAATACGCAGGCTGATCTTCGGGATCTCATGCGTCAGGCGCCCGAGCATCAGCCTGGTATTGGCAACGAGCACGAGGAATTCCTCATCGGTAATCCGGCTTATGATGATGGCACCCCCGGATTGCTCAAAGACGACCTGCAAAAAACCCCCCATGCCGAGTGTGTTCCGGTCCAGGGAAAAAAACCGTACCGCGTCGAGGCAAAGTGCGCCGAGCGCCTCAATATTCAGCGAATCTTTCTGGATATATTCGATCACAAAACCATCGTGCGAGATCAGTGCAACGGTAGTTACGCCATCAATCTGCAGGAACTCGCTCAGGATCTGTTGAAGTATTATATATCCCCCGGAAAACTGGAATCGTCAGGTCAATAGGAGTCCTGACTCGTGTCCGGGTATATCTGTTTCCCGTCACCTTATACTGTTTGGAAAGAGTTTCTCTTCTTCTGAAATTTCCCCCATAATCCTGGCGGGAAGTACCCTGTCCCGCACCTCATCGCACATGCCGGGAGGAGCGGGTGGGTTCATGGATTATATCTAAGCCAATCCCGCAAAAGACTGCACGATCCGGCTGGACCTGACGCATCCGCAGATGGCGGGGACGATCCCATCGCAGGTACCGGGATCCCCGCCTGGCCGGAAAACCTTTATTTTGGTTTTTCAGATCACCGGCTGTCCCTGATCTCCCTTATTCCGGTGTATTCACCGATCTCCGGATCTCATCGATATAGGAAAGCAGGCGGGAATGGTAGACCTCCATAAGC
Organism: Methanoregula sp.; assembly: GCA_041652515.1. Taxonomy (GTDB): domain Archaea; phylum Halobacteriota; class Methanomicrobia; order Methanomicrobiales; family Methanospirillaceae; genus Methanoregula. Next base: position 764 of record JBAZHD010000036.1, on the reverse strand, counting down.
ATCGGTGCCACGTTCTGTGAATTGCAGGAACACGTGGGAAGGCCGATATTACGGATCTCTGCGGGATGGAAATCGTCAGCCGGATAGCATTCATCGATCGCAGAGTATGTTTTCGAACACCAGCCGAGGAAGTCGTAGTACCCGGGGCGGTCAGCCTTTTTTACCATCTCCTGCATCGCATCGATTCTCCCGCTGATGAGATCGATCGCTTTTTCCGGGGGGATTTTAAGATTTGACATGGTTTTGTATCAGCGATACAGATTCTGTGATAAAAAGGGAAAAAGATTTTTTATTGGATTTCATCCGGATTGCTGAAAAAGCGGCTGCCGGTCACTCATAATCTTTCATGGCCAGCACCCTGTACGTATACCATCCGCATATCAGGGACGTCGCCACCCCCGCGCCGATCAACAGCCAGTCCCACCCGTTGAGGAAGATCCCCCAGAGGATCATGAACAGGCCGATCAGGACCGCGACAAAATAATACCAGGCTTCCCAAAGCCGCTGGAAGAGAGAAAGACCGGTCCCGATGGTATCTGAAATTGCCATCACTACCCGTTTGTCTGCCGGCTATTTGATAGTTCAGGAGATGCCGCGCTTCAGACAGCCATTGCCTCTTTACAGATATCGATTTGGAAGGAACGCTCCGGAGCCGGAGACGGGATCCGGGATGCATGCGATACCAAAATGTCCCGGTTTTTCATTATTTCCCCGCCCCGGTGCCCTCTCCTCAAAACTCTCCGGATAATCACGGGTAAAAAACA
>JBAZHD010000035.1:0-30603 GCA_041652515.1 Methanoregula sp. | reverse complement strand
CGATCTCGTCCTCCATCTGGATGAAGACCCCGCCTTTCTTCGGGAGCTTTGCTGCCATGAGCTCGGCAACTTCGGTCGAGGGGGTGATCGGGTACCCGCCAAAGAACGTGCAGCCGGCTGCAAGCGCTCCTTCCGCACAGGCAGTATTCCCCTGCCAGAATTCAGTCCGCGTCAATATTCAATCGCCACCTTATGGGGTTCGTAGGGTTCCTCATCGATCCAGTGGATTGCCTGGTCCGGGCAGGTAAGCTGGCAGACGCCGCAGAGTTGCCGGCCATAGAGGTTCCGGAGCCGGCAGTTGGTGCAGCGCTCGGGCCGGTCCAATTCAGGTACGGCAACGCCTTTGCGGTTGAGCTTCTTTCCTTCGCGGAAGATCTTATACGGGCAGACTTTCGTACAAAGATTGCAGCCCTTACAGCGGTTCTCGTCGATGGCGAGTTTCATGGATCGGCAGTCCTTTTCGTTAGTACTTATACGGTAACTGTTACAAAAAACCTCTTCTTCAGGATCGCTCTGGAGGCTCTCTTGATTATCGAAATTTTTTTTTTCGCCCCTGCGCCAGCCCTGCCCCCGTTGAGGTACTGATGGTCATCTGCCCGGAACAGAAGAAGAACGCGTCGCGTTCTTCGACCGCGGGGGGGCGCGTGCAATACCCCGACCATTGCGGTCCCGGGAATTTCCCGCATTATTGTTCAGAGATCCTACGGCATCAGTGCAACCGGGAGTTGCCATCGCGGAAGGTGGAGAGCGCACGATCGCAGCCCGTGCATCAACCGGGGGTGGAGGCCCCGTTACGCCGCAGGTGCTGCGGAGGAGAGCGCCGCGTAGTGGGGGGCCGTGCCCTGCATTCAATTATACCGGGGGCGGGGGCTCGTATACCTGTACGGTTCCCGGAGCCGGGAGAGAATGCCGTGACACAGTAAATAAAATAATGGCAGGGACACGCCCTGATGAGGATCAGAACGTACATATCGCTGCAAAAGCCGGCAGGAAAAAGGTACAACCGGGTGTAGTACTCCAGGGGAGGACCGGCCCCTGACCGCATTCCTGCACCCGGTGCAGGAAAAGTCCGGCATGCAGGAACCTGCACGTGTCATCATTGGTGCGCGAGAGCGGATCGGAAAACAGGTTTACGCGCCGGTAAAATCCGGAGAAAAAGAGTGCCGGGCCGTTATGCCCTCCTGAACGTATCAACCGCAACGCTGTATTCCGGACCGGGCTGAATATAAATGAGCTCGATCTCGTTCTCTCCCACGATCTCACCGGAATAGGTTCCGTCCTCCTCGGCGATATAGAGCGTACGTCCGTCACGACCGATGGTCCCGGCAAACCCATAGATATTCTCCGTGCCATTTGCCGTGACGATGATCGTGCCGCCAAAGATCCGGCCATGCTGTTCCGTGATATTGAGCGTGACGCCAATACCCGGGTAGGTGGAGTACCCGGTCCCCTTGTCATATCCCTCCATCGGGCCGGTCCAGCTGCCAGTGAGACCCGGATAGGCTGCTTCAGGTACCTGTGTACCCTGTTCTGCCGGTGCTGCAGCGGGTGTTGTTGCCGTACAGCCGGCAGCGAGCACCGCGATAACGAGGATAATTGTGATCAGGATCGGTTTCATGGATCGTGCGTTTGGCGGGATCCGATATAAATGACGATGATTTGGAGAGGATGTACAGGAGTGGGAAAAACAGGGGTGCATCCCCTGCACCGGTTCTCATCGGGGAGATCGGCCCGGGTCAGAGTCATGCAGGATTCGATGTGCGATAACGGGTACAAATGTCCCTTGGGATGCTGACGGGTATCAGCGGCAAAGACCGGCAGAAGCCTCCCTTCTCGTTCTCAAGGATCTGGCGAACCTCCCGGGACTCGGGAGCCGGAGACCCGGATGAGTCATCAGTCTTGTGAGACAGGAATGCTCCAGGTCATCGGACAAGACGCAGGAGATGAACGGTATCTTATCCTGAACGAAGTTCTTCGAAGACCTCAGGTCTCCGGCCGGGGATCAGCGTTCTGCCTTGCACGACCCCGGGGTATACTTCCGGAAAGCATCGTCCGTATTTTTCCGGGCAGCATCAAAGATATCGTTCCCGTGCGAATCGATCCCGACAACAAGCGGCAGGTGATCGAGTTCGATCGCCCACACGGCCTCGGCCATGCCAAGGTCCTCGAAATGAACGCCTTTCAGGGTCATATGCGATGATGCAAGGGCTGCGCACCCGCCAGTGAAAGCGAAATAGACCGCCTTTCCCGTGAGCTGTTTCCGTACGGTTGCCCCCATGCCCCCTTTCCCGATGAGTCCCCGTACACCTTTTTCGATGAGGAAACCGGAGAGCTCGTTCATCCGGGCAGAGGTGGTCGGGCCGGCCGCGATGACGTTCCGGTCCTGGATGACCGGCCCGCAGTGGTAGATGACCGCGCCTTCCGGGTCGAACGGGATCCCCTTCTCCTGCATCCGGAGGTGCGCTTCGTCCCGTGCGGTGTAGACAATGCCGGAGAGTTCAACAGGGTCGCCGGCTTTCAGGTCAAGGACTTCAGCGCCAAGCGGGGTTTTGAGCTGGACGATTTTTTTGCTCATCGCTTCACTTCCACCATTGCATGCCGGTTCGCCCAGCACTGGATATTGACGGCAACCGGCAGCGATGCCGTGTGGCAGCCGGCCGTCTTCACCTTCACGGCAAGCGCGGTGAAGTCCCCGCCTAGACCCATCGGCCCGATCCCGAGCTTGTTCACGACACAGAGGATCTGCTGTTCGTAATCCGTCATTGTATCGACCGGTTCGAGCAGGGCTTCCTTCGCGAGTGCAGCGGCGCCGTCGAATGTCCCGCCAATCCCGACACCGATAATGACCGGGGGGCAGGGGCGGGAACCGGCAAGGTACACGGTCTCGACCACGAACTTCACTATCTGGTCTTTCTGGGAGGGAAGGAGCATCGCGATCCGGGACATGTTCTCCGCTCCGGCACCCTTGGGGAGCACGGTGACCGCGAGTTTTTTGCCGGGCTTCACGTGAATTGCCGGCATTCCTGCGCCGGTGTTATCGCCCGTGTTGTGCCGGGTGAGAGGGTCCACGACATTGGGCCGGAGCGGGACTTCAGATGTTGCCCTGCGGACACCTTCGGCAACCGCGTCGTATAAATCCTGACTCAGCGGGACATCCGGGGGAAGGGTGAGGTAGATGACCGGGACACCGGTGTCCTGGCACATCGGGACGCCGAGCCGTTCGGCAATTTCAATATTTTTTAAGATATTTTCAAACTCCCCGCGGGCAACCGGACTGGTCTCGGCTGCGGCTGCCTTTTTGATGACCCGCAGCACATCCGGCGGGAGGCGGATGACGGCGCTTTTGTATGCCGCGAAGGTGGCATCGGCAAGGGCATTGTGGAGGGGGGCCGGCGGTTTCATTTAATTATACTGGGAGCGGGGGGCAATATAAGCGTGGGGGATGGCCGATGCACCCGCAACCATCTCAGGTTTGCGGGGCCGGGGGAACTTTCTCCCTGACCAGAAATGCAGTACCAATAAAACACGCGCCAACAAGAGGCATTGCAATCACCCACGATATGATCATCAATACGACAAAAAGTGCATCCGAAGAACCATGGAGCATAACCGGTGCAAGCGCGAACAGGCTGCCGATCGCATACATACTGACAACTCCCGAAAATACGGCACAGTACCGGGTCAGCTTTCTTTCAGGTTCCGGGAATGAAAGGAAGAACCCGATGGAAGTTATCACAGCAAGTACCTGTGAAATATAAAAAAATTCCAGGTTATGACCTCCCCCCAGGAGATCGAGAGGATTCGAGATACAGAGAATGGCAAGAGAGATCACGAACGGCACTGCAAAATACCAGCGTTCAGAATTCTTCCGTAATTCCCTGATCGACCAGAGCGAACCGGTGAAAGACACGATCCCGATGAAAACCGGGACTATATGCGTAATTTCCGGAACCAGGGTCCCGGACAGATCCCTGCCTGCGAATATTATTACCGGGGTTGAAATGAGGAACTGGAGATACAGGTAAAAAAAGATGAGCGATGAACAAATCACGGGGATTGCCGAAATTTTTTTCATGGACATTCGCCACCGTATGACCGGGTCGTGGTTACAATTCCGGAATAGGGCGTTGATCGATAAAATGGTGGGGGGTTCGCAGGTCGCGGCGGAATGCGGTGGCGGTGAAAGGCCCGGAATATTTCCCGTAATTTTTTCTCTGTATCGGATTTTTCATAACGGATTCATCTCCAAAGCAAATTTGCGCATTCTCCAGCGGTACATTTTTCACCGGATGGTTCCGGCTGCCGGCAACGGCGTTATTATGGACTACTGTCCCGACCGGCGGGTGGAAGGGGTTTCCTTACCATGGACCGCCCATCCATCCATCTGCCCACGGGTTCCGGAAAACCGCCCTGCATCGTTGCTAAATGTGGCCTTTTCCGGGCATGGGATGATGGCCAGACTGCCAATCAGAGGTTGAAATGACCGATTCCCGGATTCACGTGGCCGCTTTTCGTTGAATTATGGCCAAAACGTTCCCAAAAAGGGGTTATCGGAGGCGAGAATGACCCCGGTTGACTGCATCTCATACCGAATCCCCCGGTTCCGGGCCCCGGGTCACCCGCCCGGTTCTTTCCTGCCGGTATCCCCATCCGTCCACCAGTCCAGGGGTCCCGAAAAATGGCCCTGCATCGTTGCTAAATGTTGCCTTTTCCGGGCACATAATGATGGCAAGACTGCCAATCAGGGGTTGAAATGACCGATTCCCGGATTCAGGTGGCCGCTTTTTGATGAATTATGGCCAAAGCGTCCCAAAAAAGGGGTAATTGGGGGCTGAAATGGGCTCTGTTGACGGCATCTCAGATCGACTCCCCGGCCTCCCCCGGTTCAGGAGAGGAGTTCTCCTCCGCCGGGCCTGCCAGCCCGCGTCCCACTTCCGTCTGCGATCCCTCATGTACCGGGACGGGGTTCGGCACTGATGCCGGCGCCGGGTCCACGACCATATCTCCGGTCTCTGCTGCCGGGATCCCGGGCTCCGGAAAAATTTTCGCATTGTCCGGGCTGGCAGCCTTTGCATTTTTCCGGGCCGGTTTTTTTCCGGTATTTTTTCCGGAGATTTTCCCGGGTTTTTGTTTTGCCAGATCTCCCGGCCGGACGGATTCCAGGATCTTTCTCAGCTCGCTGCTCTCATCTGCACCACCAGGTTTTCCAGCACCCCCCGCGGCATTCCATTTCTTCAGGTACCGGAGTATCGGGCTCTTCGGATCGAGACCGGTTTCCACACCGCTGGCAGTTCCCGCGGGTGCGGGGCCGGGCAGAGCGCCGGTCGTATTTGTCGTGAGCGCCGGAACCGCTGCCGGCCTGAACTGGTCCAGGGGCGTGCCATAGCAATCGATCTCCACGAGCCGGGTATCCAGGACCCGGAAGTGCCGCAGGATTCCGTGCTTCGAGTACAGCCAGAGCTCGCAGGAGACCGGCCCTGTACGCGGGACGAGCCGGAGGCCGTTGATTGCATCCGCGAACTCGCTCTCGATATCCGCGATCCCCGCCCGGATCCTCCGGGCCAGCCGGATCCGGACCAGCACGAACAGGCCGTTGCCCGTGATCAGGAACTCTGCAAGGTTCAGGAGCGTAGTCATAAAGTCCATCACGTGCCCCCGCCGCAGGGCAAACGGGATCGCGAGCTCGAATCCCAAGGAGATCTTCGGGCCGCGCCTCACGGGCGGCACCCCGCACAGATCCTTTTCACCCGCCACCCGCTGCCTGCGGATAGATGGGTACCGGGAGTCCGCATTCCCGGCCATACCGGGACCCGGCCTTGTTCATCGAGACCCACAGGGTCGATAAAAACAATTCTCACTTCCTTCCTCCTTTTGCATGTGTTCTTCTGCCTTCCTCGATTCACGTTCTCCAGCAAAACCGGCGGAGCATCCGCTCTTATGAATGCGATCACCAGGTGCAATCTTCAGGTTGCCCGGTTCAAAGGAGATCTCACGGCCGGATATACTGCGTACAAATCACTATCCTGCAGTCATTCCCCGATGGGTCAATGGCATTGCCCGGTGTTCACCAAAAAAACAGGTCCGGCCGGGAAAGCGTACGGGCGCTCTCCCATGCCGGCAACAGACTCCCACAATGTACGAAACGGGATCGAGGACACGGCAGCGGGATCCTCTTCACAAGTCCCAAGCTCACTGGTCGCGGTTGCTGGTATCTCTTCTGGCATCACATCCACACCAGGATCTCCGCCTGCCTTTCTCCCTTTCATCCACGTTTTCCGTGCAGCGTGCGCTACACATACGAGAATCACCTGCATGAGCAGGAGCCTCGCGATGCATTCCGCTTCAGCCGGCGAGTGTGCAATCCGCCGGATCTTCGTCATCACGAGGTGTCTGAATTCGCGTTGCATTGTGATGGATTTAGGTTGATAAAAGCAGAATAAATAGTTCGTGGTTGAATTGGGTTTGAATTATTAATGCACTGCACCAGAGAGTAAGCAGGAGGATTATCGCAGAGTCAGTGAGCAGGATAATCCGGTGCGGAGCGCGGGCTGCGAAGCCCTGCAAATAAATTTCAGCATCTTTAACGACAGGAAGAGCAACAAACAATTAATGGCAGTACCCGAAACCATCCAGCGGCAGGGTGAGGCGACGGATGCGGCGATCGATAAACTTGTGTATGAGCTCTACGCATTGACTGAGGAAGAAATTAAGAATGTGGAAGGAACCGGTGTGAAATAACACCTTCACACCGCATGGCTGCTTTTTTATAATTCCCGGAATCCGATAGCAGTCTATGTCACACACCTGTGGCGAAAAACCCGGCAAAGGATCGTACAGCTGTCGAAAATGTGGGGAAACCATCGTTTTGGATCAGAACTCCGATGCATTACCCCCATGCCCAAGGTGCAATGCCTGCAGCTGGGACAAAAATTAATTTTTCTGATATTCAATCGGCACGTTTACACGGGCTGACAGATGAGAGCCGAACATCACGGAAAGAACCGGAACGTCATGACCCTAGACCAACTCCTCAGCGACATCGAATCACGGGAACTCGAATTCAAAGAAAAGCCGAATCCCGCACTCTTCAAGACATTATCTGCGTTTGCCAACACCAATGGGGGAGTTGTGCTCATCGGTGTATCTGATAAAAAAGAGATCACCGGGTACCGCTGCTCAAACGCCGATCTCAAGGAACTCTCCGATACCATCGTCAACAAACTTGCAATCCATCCCGTCATCGAGCCGGTCAAGTGCGATGGGAAAACCGTTCTCCGGATTGAGGTAAAAAAGAGTAAAACTCCGGTCGCACGCGAAGGCCGGTATTACACCCGGGTGGGAAACACCACGCGGCTGATGGACACCGAAGAACTCAAAGAATTCCTCATATCCGGCATTGAATGGGACAGCCTTCCGTCGCAGCGCGGACTGGCGGATATTAACGAAGAAACGGTCAGGCTCTTCATGCGTCAGGCAAAACGTGCCGAGAGGCTCCCCGTTGCCGATGAACGCGAGCCGGTTGTAGCGATACTTACGCGGCTCGGGCTCGTGACCGGGGATCAACTGACCAACGCAGCATTCCTGCTTTTCGGGAAAAAACAGGACAAATATCTGTCGGACGCGGTACTTCGGATAGGCCGGTTCAAAGACGGAGCAACCATCATAGGAGATCGCTGGATTGACGGGAACCTTTTCCACCAGTTTGCTGAAGGGGAGGAAGCGCTCAAGAATTTCATCAATGTCCGGTACGAGATCACGGGAGAAACACCAGAGCGTAAGGAGCACTGGGATTACCCGCTCCCCGCACTCCGTGAAGCACTCATGAATGCGCTTGTCCACCGGGATTATTTTAAAAAGAACGAACAGATCATGATAAAAATCTATAACGATGCGATCTGGTTCCATAATCCCGGTGGCCTGCCAAAGGGCCTTTCCATCGAACAGCTGAAAGCAAAGCCCCAGTCAATTCCACGAAATCCACTGATCGCAAGGATCTTCTATCTCGCCGGTTATATCGAGCGGTACGGTTCCGGCATCCAGAGGATAGTCACCTCATTTGCGGATGCCGGGCTACCCGAGCCTGAATTCCAGACCGATGCATGGAGTCTCACCTTGACAATGCGCAAAGATATCCTCACAGAAGAATATCTTGCGCTGATGGGACTGAATGAGCGGCAGGTGAAAGCAGTCCTGCATGTGAAAAAATATGGCAGAATTACCAACAAGGAGTTCCTTGCGCTCACACCCCTGAAAGTCACTGCCAAAACAGCGTCCCGGGATCTCAAGGGATTGTGTGATAACAGAATTCTGGCACAGATTGGAACCACAGGCAAAGGCACGTACTATATCCTGTTATCTGCAATCCTCCCAAAGAGGACATAAAGGGGACATGAATGGGACATTCGTCGTATCTATCGGGAGATGAACGATACATGGATCAACCATTTTTCGCATCTGGTGTCCGCCTCATCAACCCCAACGACCCCCTCGACAAAGCCCGTCACGACCGCATGGTTGCGCTCGTCACGCGGGTGCTCGACCTGAACAAGAAATTGCAGGACGCCAAACTCGATCACGACAGGACGCTGCTGTCCCGTCAGATCGAGGCGACGGAGGCGGCGATTGATACGCTGGTTTCCGAGCTGTACGGGCTGACGGAAGAGGAGATTGTGAGTATCGAGAGAAACCGTGAGTCCTGGCTGCAGCGTTGAACAATTTCCCCTCATTTTCACCCCGCACAGCAGTTGGCCTTATGGACCTGCCCCCCACAGACAATAGGATTATTAATCTCTCAGGAAAAAATCCTGCAATCACGATACGGGTAGAGAATCCGGTACCCTGGCTCATGGTGGTGCCAGCCGATGAAAACAATCAGTGAAGTTCGAAAAGAAGGCATCCAGGCGCTCACCAAAACACTCGGACCGGTTGATATGGCCCGGTTCATCCAGAGCTTTGAAACCGGATCCGGTGATTATACAAAAGAGCGGCACGAATGGCTGCCAGACAATCTCGATGATGTAAAGGGCAGCCTTCTTGAATGGGAGAAAAAACGGAAAACAAAGAAACAGGTCTGAGTACCATTTCGGTATCCGGTGAATGTATTAGAATTGTAATCATTCCACGCTTTTTTTTAAAAAAAATGAAATTGGCATAACCGTTTTCAGATCCTTCCGGAAATAAACCGGGGATTGCCGGATCTTCCAGAATCCTCCGGAATAAACCCAAAACAATACCGGTAGGATTCATAACGAACCCCTCAAAAACATTTACAAACAACCAAAAAAACCGAAAAAAATTGTAAAAAAATTGTAAAAAAATTACTTCTTGCCGCCTTTCGCGCCTTTCTTGTCGTCGGCCTTGGCGGGTGCTGCACCCTTCGCCGGTGCTGCATCCTTGCCGCCCTTTGCTGCCGGTGCTGCTCCCTTTGCGTGGATTGCACCGCTGCCCTTGACTGCTTCCTTGGCGGGCTCGGCTGCTGCTGCCTCTTCGGCTACAACCGGTGCTGCAACAACCTTCTCACCAACAAGCTTTGGTGCCGCGATGATCCTGCCGCTGACCTTGAGGGTGGAAACCTTCAGGTGCGAGGGTGTCGGGAGCTTGTGGCCGGAGTGCCGGAGCGCGTCCTTGATCTTCTCAAGGTACTGGGGAGATGAATAGACCGTCATGATCCTCTGGTTCGGGTCAACCCGTGCTGCGGTACCGACTGCCTTACCGAATGAAAGGCGCATACCTTCCGAGACACGGTCAGCACCGGCACCGGTTGCCTGCTTATTCTCGCGCAGGACATGGTGGGGGAAGACGCGTACCTTGAAATGGAAGTTAGACCTGCCAACTTCCTTCATCAGCCGCCGGTTGGCGGTGATACGTGCTGCCTCAAGGGCAGAATGCCGGATCTGGCAGGCTTCATCTACGAGGAGATCAACTTCAAGCGGGAATTCCTGCGAGAGGTTGCCCATCTCGAACTGCACAATCTTGCTGCCGGGGACACCACCCATATATTTGCGCCGGGTATAGGCTTTCTTGGAAATGTCCCTGTACATCTTTGCTGGTTTTCTGACCATCGCGTCCTACTCCTGTGAAATTTGCTAAAAGCGGGCTGGAATATCAGGTATTTATCCGATATTGATGCCGGTACGCTTCTCGAAACTGCTTTAGTAAAATGGGGATGTGGCGTATTAAACCTTACTGGGTTGATGAGTTCTGGTTTATAAGGTCAAGGACCTCGCGCCTGAGCTGTGCAAACTCCGGGCTCGTCCGGTCGCGGGGCCGGGGAAGGTCGACCGGTAAAATCCGGCTGATCCGTCCCGGGCGGGGTGTGAGTACGATAATCCGGTCAGAGAGATAGACCGCTTCGTCCACGCTGTGGGTGATGAAGATAACCGTCTTTTTCGTCTTTTCCTGGATCTCGAGGAGTTCCTGCTGGAGCATGTTCCGCGTCTGGGCATCGAGCGCCCCGAACGGTTCGTCCATCAGGAGAAGGACCGGATCGAGCGCGAGCGCCCGCGCCACCGCCACGCGCTGGCGCATCCCGCCCGAGAGTTCGTTGGGGTAACTGTCCCGGAACTGCGTGAGGTTGACCAGCCGGAGATAATGTTCCGCGATACGGTACCGCTCTGCCTTTGGCATACCCTGCATCTCGAGGCCGAACGCGATATTGTCGATAACCGTCCGCCACGGGAAGAGCGAATATTCCTGGAAGACCATCCCCACTTTCGGGCTGGTACCCCGGATCTCCGTACCGTCAAGGACGATCGAGCCCGACTCCGCAGTATCGAGCCCCGCGATCATGCGCAGGAGCGTGGTCTTGCCGCAGCCCGACGAGCCAAGGAGACAGACAAACTCCTTGTCCTTCACGTCAAACGTGACGTGGTCGAGGACAACAAGACGGCTGCCATCGTCTTTTGCAAACGACTGGTTCAGGTCACGGATCTCAAGCTTGCCCATGTTATGCCACCTCCCCGGTCCGCCATTTCAGGAAGTGCCGGTCAATATAATACCGGAAGATCATGTCGAACGCAAGGCCAATCAGGCCGAGGATGATCATATAGACGACTACGCTGTCCATCTGGTGGAGGTTGTAGTACCACCAGAGTTTCTGGCCAAGGCCGTAATTCGAGACCCCGAAAAGTTCGGCAGCAACAAGGCACATCCAGCCAACACCGGTCGCAATCCGTATGCCGGCAGCAACCGAGGGGAGGGCTGCGGGGAACGCGATGTACCGGATCAGGTCGCGGTTCTTCGTGCACCCGAGCATCCGCCCGGCCTCGACAAAGATACGCGGGACCCCCCGGAACCCGCTGTACGTGTTGATGATAATGGGAAAGACCGCACCGACAAAGATGATAAACCCGGCAGCCGAAGCCGTCAGCCCGAACCAGATGATCGCAAACGGGATCCAGGCGAGCGGCGGGATGGGGCGGAGCAGTTCGATGAGAGGGTCGAGGAACGTGTCAGCGCGACGGCTCCATCCCATGAGGATCCCAAGGGGGATGCCAACGAGGAGCGCCATGCCAAGACCAATGGCAAAGTGGGTAAGGCTCACCTGGACATCGAGCAGGAGCGTCCCGTTCTGCACAAGCGTAACAAACGCAGCGACAACATCCGTGGGCGAGGGGAGGATGAAGGGGTAGTGGATGATGACCGCGGCCACGAACTGCCAGAGCGCGAGCGCGAATACGATCGCAAGCGCACCGAGCCACCGGTTCCGGCCGTTTTCTTCTGGATGTTTTCCCATGGATACTGGAGTCCTGACAGGACGGCCTGCGGTTGCCGGAGTCCATCTAGTCTTTTGTATAAGTAAGAACCCCAAGGGAAAAAAAGGTTGGTTGGATCCTCAATCCTTCTTGTAGAAGGTGAGATCGAAGATCTGGTCTTTCGTCAGCGGTACCTTGATGTAATTGAGATTGTACTGGATTGTTGCGTAGTCAAGCACCGGGCTCACGATCAGGTTCGGGTCGCTGTTCCAGTTGCCGTCCCACTCGTGCAGGGATGCCCTGACGTCATCGAGTTTTGCACCGGTCTTATTTGCATAGATCACGGCTGCTTCGTCAATATTCTGTTCGTTCCAGGCAACTGCCTTCTCGTTGGTCCTGATAATCTGGGAAACAATCTCCGGGTGCTCGCGGATCAGTTTGCCGCTGACAACCAGGACGCAGCAGGTATGGTTGGGGTACATCTCACCGGAGTGGACCACGATCTTACCCTTGCCCTGGTTCACGACCGTGCTCGGGGAGGGTGTCGGCAGGAATATGGCATCGACCTTGCCGGCCAGGATGGCCGTGACTGCATCGCCCGGTGCCATGGGGCTGATGGTGACATCCTTGTCCGGGTTGACATTGTTCTTCTTGAGCCAGTCCCGCAGGATTGTGTCCTGGATGCTGCCGGCCGCGAACGTTGCAATGGTCGTCCCCTTCAGGCTCTCCGGGCCTTTGTAGTCGAGGTCGTTCCTGACCACGAGATCCGAGCCCTGCGTATTGACACCGGCAACGATCTTGGCATCGAGCCCGGTGGCAAGCGAGGTCAGGACCGGTGCTGCACCAACGTAGGCAACATCGAGTTCGCCGGCCTGCATGGCCGCCATCTCGGACGGGCCGCTCGGGAATACCTTGTCGGAGACTTTTGTAACACCGAGCGGGGCAAGGTCCTCCTGCCACCAGCCTTTATCCATCGCGGTGATATAGGCCATCTGGTGGGTACTGGGCTGGTACCCGATCACGAGCTCCTTTACCGGAGCAGCGGTTGCTGACGGGGTTGTCCCGGTCGTGCCTGAAGGCTGGGTGCAGCCGGCGGTAAACAGTAAGAGGGCAATGGCGATGCATGCAATTGCCATAATTCTCATTGGTTTCATGAGGACAATATTGTCCTGCCGGTAATTAAAAAGGGCCCGATTATGGCAAATATTCTCTATTTTTGTGAAAAAAAATTGAAAAAAATTAGACAAAAGGAAAATAAAAAATGTATAGTTGTCCAAAAACCCGCAAAGGACAGGGTCGGTTTTAGGGACAAAAAGAAAAAACTTTTAAAAAATTAGCCTGATTGTATCAATCATATGGTACAGACCGACCCGATCGAACGACTCATGCGCGCCGCACTCGCCTCGGATGAGGAGTTTGTCACTACCCTTGACGACCTCCTGCGCCGGGATCTCCGGATCAGTATCCGGGAATTATCTGAGGCCAGCGGAATAGCCCAGAGTTCATTATACAAGATCCTCCACGGCAAGCGATCGCCCAATCTCTCCACGCTCAGATCTATCATCCGGGCAATGCGCCGGTTCTACCGGGCCGGCGAGGGAGAGTTTATCGGGCTTATCGTTGCCCGCCCGGTGCTCGAGACCATCGAAGAACGGACGGCAGACGTGGACTCAAAACGGGTGAAGGTGCGGGAGTACCCGGTCCATACCATGGAAGACGCGATCGTTTCAGCGGTGCGGGCCGAGCGCGAGGGAGCGGTTGCCATTGTCTGCGCCCCCATCGTGTCGAGCATCATCGAGCAGCTGGTCCACATCCCGGTGGCAACCATCATCCCCCGCGAGTCGGTCCAGCGGGCGATCGAGCTTGCCGCACGTAAGGCGTGGCTTTAATCAGAGTATGACCAATAATACCGGTATTCAAAAGATGGGTGAACGGATGCGAACAGACGTTGTACGACTGGGGCGCCTCTCGGGCGATCGAAGCGGTGAGATGATGCAGTTCCTCTCATCGATGGAGGCTGACCGTCACATCGCGGACGCGGATATCCTTGTGGATATCGCGCATGTCATGATGCTGGACAGGCAGAAGATCAATGACCGTAACGTAACACGGCAGATCCTGTCTGCCCTGCTGGAGATGCATAATGAAGGCGTCCCCGAGGAAGTTTTTGACGAACGGTTCGAGGACGTCCATGCCGGGATCGAATCGGTCCTCATCGGGTTATCGGGACCTGAAACCGGGGGACGGATGCACATGGGGCGGTCGCGGAACGACGAGGTTGCAACCTGCATCCGGATCAAGCTCCGGGAGGAACTGCTCAAGCAGATGACGGCGCTCATAAAAATCCGCAAGGTCCTCGTTGCTCTTGCCGCAAAACATACGGAGAGCGTGATGCCTGGATTCACCCACCTGCAGCACGCCCAGCCAACAACGCTCGCCCATCACCTTCTCGCGTACGAGCAGGCATTCTCGCGCGACTTTGACCGGCTGAAGGAGGCCTATGCACGGGTCAACCTCTCCCCCCTTGGCGCTGCAGCATTCGCGTCGACCGGTTACCCCATCGACCGGGAGTACTCCGCATCCATTCTCGGGTTCGACGGGCTTATCACAAACTCCATGGACGCTGTTGCCACCCGGGACTTCGCGCTCGAAACGCTTGCCGATCTCTCCATCATGATGGCGAACGCGAGCCGGCTCTGCGAGGAACTTGTCATCTGGTCCAGCTCGTTTGTGAAGTTCGTCAGCCTTGACGATGCCTTCTGCTCCACGTCTTCCATCATGCCCCAGAAGAAGAACCCGGACACGGCCGAGATCATGCGGGCCAAGAGTGCGTCGGTCTTCGGGGCATTCACCAGCGCCCTCGTGACGGTCAAGGGCCTGCCCATGAGTTACAACCGCGACCTGCAGGAACTGACGCCGAACATCTGGCGCGGGATGCACGATGCAAAGGTGAGCGTCTGCCTCCTTGCCGATATGCTCGCCAGTGCAGAGTTTGACACGAAGAGAATGAAGGACGAGGCAGGCAAAGGCTTCTCAACGGCAACCGAACTTGCCGACACTCTCGTCCGTTCCTACGGGCTCCCGTTCCGCACCGCCCACACTATAGTAGGAAGGGCGGTACAGAAAGGCAGCCTCTCGCTTGCAACCCTTGAAGCGGCGGCACAGGAGATCGGCCCGAAGATCTCCTTAAAGAAGAAAGGGCTCACCCAGAAGAAGATTGACGAGGTCCTTGACGTGAACTACTCCATTGCGTTACGCAAAGTTCCCGGCGGTCCCGCACCGGCTGCGACAAAACTGGCGATTAAGGACCGGAAATTACAGATCGATACTGACTCGGATCTCACCGACAAGCGCCTTGCCCTGCTGGCCAAAGCCAGGGAGAAACTCATCACCGATGCACGGAGGATGGTAGCATAACATCGCAGTTTATCTCCGGTGACCGGATCCAGTGCGCCTACAAGGGCATGAGCAGGAAAGGTGTGTACATTACCGAGCGCGACGGCATGGCGGTCGTCAAGCTCGATTCCGGGTATAATATCGGGGTGCCACCTTCATCCTGCACGCTTACGGAGCGGCCGGTCACCATATCGCCAAAGCAGGCCGAAGTTGTCCAGGACAAGAGCCTCCCTACCCTTGCCATTGTCTCCACCGGCGGGACGATCGCGAGCAGGATCGATTACCGGACGGGGTCGGTCACGAGCCAGTTCAATGCAAGCGATATCCTGACCGCGATCCCGGAACTCAAGGAGATCGCAAATTACCGCACGATCCCGCTTGCAACGATCCTCTCGGAGAACATGACGCCGGCTATCTGGCAGGATCTTGCACGGGCGATCCATGCGGAAATCAGGAACGGCGCACAAGGAATTATCGTCACTCACGGCACGGATACGATGGCGTACAGTGCAGCTGCCATCAGTTTCATGATCGATACACCGGTACCGATTGTCTTTGTCGGTTCCCAGCGATCGGCAGACCGGCCATCGAGTGACAATGCAATGAACGCGGCCTGTGCAGCAGCAGCCGCGACAAGCGATCTCGGGGAAGTGGTAGTAGTTATGCACGCGACAACCAACGACGATACCTGTGCCATCCACCGCGGTACCCGCGTCCGCAAGATGCACTCCTCCCGCCGCGATGCGTTCCGGAGTCTTGGGATTGATCCAATCGGTGAAATTGAGTATCCGTCACGGAAGGTTACCCTTGCACGCGATGCGGTCCGGCGCGGTACCCGGACGCTCGCGCTCCATGATGCACTCGACCCGCACTGTGCCCTCATCCAGTTCTACCCGGGCATGTCCCCGGATATCCTGAAGGCATACGAGGGATACCACGGCCTCGTGATCGCGGGCACCGGGCTCGGGCATACCAGTACCCTGCTGATCCCGCAGCTGAAACATCTTGCAGAAAGCGGGACGCTCGTTATCATGACCACGCAGTGCATGAACGGCCGGGTCTGCGACCGGGTCTATGATACCGGTCGCGATCTCCTCGATGCCGGGGTTATCGAAGGCGGCGACCTTCTGCCGGAAGCGGCGCTCGTGAAACTGATGTGGGTACTCGGCAACGAGAAGGACAGGAAAAAAGCCGCAGCAATGATGCAGGCCGATCTCAAAGGCGAATGCATGAGGAGGAGCGCCCATGGATTATAAGGCGCTCGGCCTCGTGGCCGGTATCGAGATCCACCAGCAGCTGGACACGAAGGAGAAGCTCTTCTGCCACTGCCCGACCACGCTCCGCGAGATCGCGGAACATGACGGCGAGTTCTCCCGCTACCTCCGGGCAACGGTCAGCGAGATGGGCGAGATCGACCGGGCGGCCAAGGAAGAGATGAAGCACGACCGGATGTTCCGGTACTATACGTACGATACCACCTGCCTTGTCGAGAACGACGAGGAACCCCCGGCACCGGTGAACGATGAGGCGCTGGCAATCTGCCTCACCATCGGAAAGATGTTTGGTATGACGCCGGTCCCGCAGGTGCACATAATGAGGAAACTCGTCATCGACGGTTCCAACACGAGCGGGTTCCAGCGCACGGCCCTTGTCGCGTTCAACGGCGCACTCCCGAACGGCGGGTTGATCGAGACGATCTGTCTTGAGGAGGAAGCAGCCCAGCGGGTGAAGGACGAGGTCTTTTCTCTGGACCGGCTCGGGATCCCGCTTATCGAGATCACCACATCGCCCTGCATGCATACACCGGAGGAGGTCCAGAGTGTTGCCGAGCATATCGGCATGGTCCTCCGGTCTACCGGAAAAGTAAAACGGGGGCTCGGGACGATCCGGCAGGATGTCAACATCTCGATTGCTGCCGGTGCACGTGTCGAGATCAAGGGCGTGCAGGAACTCGACCTTATCGCTGAGGTTGTCCGGCGCGAGGTGCAGCGGCAGCAGAGCCTGCTCGCGATCCGGGACGAGCTCAGGAAACGCGGGGCTTCGGCCGATGCTACCGCAGGACTCGAGGTCACATCGCTTTTTAAGGATACCAAATCCGCGGTCCTGAAAAAGGCAAAAAAGATCCATGCCATTGTCCTGAAAGGCTTTGCCGGCATGGTCGGGCGCGAGATCCAGCCGGAGCGCCGGCTCGGGAGCGAGATGTCGGATTACGCGAAGAAATGCGGGGTCGGGGGCATCTTCCATACGGACGAACTGCCGGCCTACGGGGTCACTACAGAAGAGGTCGCACACCTCAGCTCGCATATGCATGCCGGGGAACAGGACTGCGTCATCCTCGTTGCCGGTGCAAGCGAGAAGCAGGCTGCCTGTGCGATCGGCCAGGTGATCACCCGGGCAAAACTCGCCCTCTCGGACAAGCCGGTACCGGAAGAGACCCGGAAGATGCTCGAGACCGGGAGCACGGCCTACATGCGCCCGCTGCCGGGTGCTGCCCGGATGTACCCGGAAACCGATGTGCTGCCGGTCCTCATTGACGATGCGCGGTGGGAATCGGTTGTTATTCCCGAACTGCTCACTGCAAAGGCGGAGCGGTTTGTTGCAGCATACGAGATCGAGAGGAATTATGCGCTCCAGCTGGCAGCATCGGACAAGCTCCCGCTCTTCGAACGGGCGGTAAAAGAAGGTATCAAACCCAAACTGGCGGTTTTCACCATCCTCTCCACCACAACGGAACTCCGTCGCGATGGTGTGGATATCACGAAGATATCGGACCAGGCGTATCTCGACACGTGGCATGCGGTCGATTCCGGGAAGGCGGCACGCGAGGCAATTCCCGAGATCTTCCGGAATGTTGCCGGGGGCAGCACATTTGCAGAAGCTATGCAGAAACTTGCGCCTGCGGTCTCGCGCGAGGAACTCGAAACAATCGTCAGGAAGATCCTCACGGAACGGGCAGACTTTGTCGCGGAGAAGGGGAAGGCAGCCATGGGGCCGCTCATGGGCGTCGTGATGGCAGAAGTGCGCGGATCGGTGGACGGGAAGGTTGTCAGTGAGATCCTAAAGAGAGAGATCACTGCTGCAATCACCCCGAAACAGCCATGATCTTTTCCCGGTTCATACCTGATCCGGGCCGGATCAGGCGCGAACCTTTATGAGCGGGGCAGCAGAATTACATAAGGAGTTTAACTATGGGTAAGACAGGTACAACCCTCTGGGCACAGGTAAAAGGCGTTAAGGGCAAGATCAGGCTCGTCCCGAAGAAAGAGGGCGAAGGCAAGACCCCGGGACCGAACCAGCGGTTCAAGGCAGGCGCCAATGTCAAGCAGATCGACCAGATGGCAGAGGCCATGGGCGGACGCGGCGGTTCACGCGGTGGCCGCGGCGGTCGCGGTGGCAGGCGCGGCGGCGACCGGTCCGGCGGCTCAGGCCTGAACGAGTCCACGGCAAACCCGATGATCCGCCGGCGCATGAAGCGGGCAAAAGTCTCTGCGCTCGGTGTCAAGGCAAAATCATCACGCTGATTTACCGGCAGGCAGAACAATGCCCGTAAAGGGTTGCGGGGTTCACCCGACCCCCTGTTGTTTTTCACACATCGTGTGCAATGTTTTCTGATAGCAATTCCAGAAATGATAACTATATTTTATCCACAACAACCATGGTGAGTATGGATCCGAAAACTGCTGTGATGAATTACCAGTACGGGGAGCGGGCAAAGTCAGAACTGATTACCCTGTCCCAGTTATCCCTTGCCCTGACCGGGTTTTCCGAACAGGAGCGGGCCGGCGGGAGAAAGATGCTCCTCATGATGATGGACTCAGTCCGCAGCGAACTTGCGTTTGCACAGAAGAGCACGGGACACCGGGAATTTACGAGCGCGATCAACTACCTCAATGAGGCTATCTCCCTCAATGAGAGCAACCAGCCCGAACAGGCGTCAGCGAAGATCGCCATGGCGATCAGCGCCGCCACTACCCCGGCACAGGAAGCATGGCAGGTACTGTCAGAACATGGACTCCTCTGAATTTTTCGGATTTTGCCAGGGCCGGTCATCGGTACGTGAGTACGATGACGAGCCGCTGACCAGCGGGGAGATTGACTTCATTCTCATCTGTGCAGGTACCGCACCGAGCGCCGGGAACCTGGAAGCATGGGATGTCGTTGTCGTTACCGATGACGAGACGAAGTCTGCACTCGCAGAAGCTGCTTTTTCACAGGCACACGTGGAACGTGCGCCGGTGATTTTCGTTGTCTGTTCAAATTATGTCCGCTCCATGTCCCGGTACGGGGAACGCGGGATCCTGTACGGGCTGGAGGATGCGACCATCGCGTGTACCTACATGATGCTTGCTGCACACGCGAAGAAACTCCAGTCCTGCTGGACGGGCGCATTCGACGATGACGAGGTCCGCGATGTCCTCGGCCTTCCCCCGCATCTCCGTCCTGTTTCGCTGCTTGCAGTGGGAAAGGGTCATGCCCCCGCGCAGCACACGGAACGTATGGGCATCGGAGAACATGTACACCGTGAGACCTGGTGAAGAACTATGCCTGATTATGTTGTAACCATGGAATCCGCCTGGCTCGTCCGCGATGTCAAGTCGCTTGACGACGCGATAGGGATCGCGATCAGCGAAGCGGGAAAACGGCTGAACCCGGCCGCGAAGTTTGTTGAAGTCGAAGCAGGATATCTCACGTGCCCGTACTGTGAGGAAACACTTTCCAGTGCGATAGTCGTTGCAGACACGGCACTTGTCGGCCTGATCCTTGAGATGAAAGTCTTCCGCGGGGAATCGAAAGAGCATGCCGGGCGGATCGCCAAATCGGTGATCGGCAAGGCACTCGGGGACATCCCCCTCAAACTGCTGGACGTGGAAGAGCAATGATCCATATTGTCGGGCACACTGCGATCGATCATATCTCAAAAGTCCCTCACCTCCCCAGGGTAAACTGCTCGACACATATCACGGATCGCCAGATCTATTTCGGCGGCGGTGCTTCCAATATTGCGGCAGGTATCGCGACGCTGGGTGAGGCAGTCACCCTCCATTCCTGTATCGGCGGCGATTTTACCGGCAGCGAGTACGACCGGTGGATGGCCGGTCTCGGGATCAACCGTGAGTTCTTTGTCATCCCGGACGCCCACACCCCCACAGCATTCATGTTCACCGATGATAACGGGGACCAGATGACATTTTTCGAATGGGGTGCCTCGCGGGCATTTGCCACGGCAGATGCGCCGGGCCTCCCCCTGGTTCATATGGCTACCGCGGATCCGGTTTTCAACTGCAAAGTGGCGGAGAGAAGCGAGTTCGTCTCGTTCGATCCGGGCCAGGATGTTTTCTGGTACAATAAGGAGCAGCTGGGTTCCATTATTAATAATGCAAATATCCTCTTTGCAAACCAGCATGAAGTAAAACAGATGTGCGAGACGCTGGGCATCACCCGCGAGGCACTCATCGCAAAGGTGGATACCGCGATATTCACGATGAGCGGGGATGGCAGTACGCTCTATTCAGAAGGACACGAGCATTTTATCCCGGTCGTGCCGGTCACCCTTGCGGATCCCACCGGTGCCGGCGACGCGTACCGCGCCGGGTTCCTCTCGGCCCACGTAAGAGGGTATACCCCGCTCACCTGCTGCAAGATCGGCACGGTCACGGCATCGTTTGTGGTGGAGCACGTAGGATGCCAGACACACCTCCCGGGCTGGGATGCAATGGAAGAACGGTACCGTGTGCATTTCGGGACCCTTGAAACACCCAAGAACCGGTGAGATCCATGAGCTGGGCTGCGCTGACATCCGGCGGGAAAGATTCCATCCTCTCGTGCCAGAAGGCAATCGACAGCGGAAAGAACGTTCGATATCTCGTGACAGCCCGGCCCGGCAACCCGGACTCCTACATGTTCCATTCTGCAAACCTTGATGCCGTCCCGGTCATTGCAAAAGTTGCCGGCATGGAGTATATCGAGATTGTAACCCATGGGCGCAAGGAAGAGGAACTTGTCGATCTCGAAGCAGGACTTGCAGCGCTCGATATCGAAGGGGTGATCGCCGGGGCTGTGGCATCCGTCTACCAGGCAGACCGGGTCCGGGCGATCACAGACCGGCTGGGTTTATCACTCTTTACACCCCTCTGGCACATGGATACAGAGATGCTGGTGCGGGAGGTTGCAGGGCGTATGGATGCACGGATTGTTGTAACGGCTGCTGACGGACTTGATGAAAGTTTCCTCGGCGCACGTTTTGATGACGATCTCATCCGGCGCCTGAAACAGGTTGCAGCGAGCCGTCACATCAACCTCGCCGGGGAAGGGGGGGAATACGAAAGCCTTACCCTTGATGCCCCGTTCTATTCCCGCCCGATCACGTTTGCCACATCAGAGAAAAGGTCAGCGCCCGGCCGGCATGAACTCGTTCTCGGGGGATTTGCCTGATGGCACATGAAGGCGATGTAAAACTGGGCCAGCTGGCCCGGTTTATTTTCACTGCGCCTTCATGGCGGCGTTCCCTCGTCCTGATCTTTCTTCTCGGTCTTTTCATCGATGCTGCCGGCGCAAAATCGTGGCTGAACCTCAACCTCTCGGCACCCATAACATTTCCCCTGCCGGCGGTTGTCAGCAATTACTTCTCGCTCCCGGTAGATTTTGTCTTCTCGGGTACGATCATCTTCACGATCCCGGCGATAGCTGCTCTGGTCCTGACCAAGCCGCTCATTGAACTGAGCGGGAAAACCATGACGTGGAACAGGTCGGCCCTCCTTGCGCTTGCCGGCACCGTTGCCGGGGTCATCATCACGCTCTGTGCTCTCGCCGGTTCAGTCACGCTCATCCCCCTCACCTACGCGATCTCGCTCGGGTTCATCTTCGGGCTCAGGCTGCTCGTCCTTTCAGCAATCGCGGATTACCGGATCCCCCGAATGATCCTCCCGGCACTCATCCAGAGCGGCGTTGGGATTATCGTGGGTATGTTCATTTTCTCACCCTCATTTGCCATATTTGCCCTCGTCCTGCACATTGTTTTCGGGCTGGGGTTTGGCATCCTTATCTGGATCATCGAGATTCCCCTCAAACGTGCATTCCAGATCCGGGGGCTCGCCTTCATCAACGCATTCATCGCCCACATGACGGATGGATCATCCAAAGGGATGGAGAAATTCTTCCGCGAGATCGGCGAGGAGATCTTTGTCCCGCAAGTCAGCTTCTTCTTCAGGCGCGAAAAGGGTAAGCAGGTGATCCTGACGGTACCGAACCTCCATCCCGGCCCCATGGGCGAGATCGGCGGGGGAAACCTCCCCAAGATCATCCATGACAACTTCGATGACGAGATGCTCGTTGCCCACGGGTGTGCTACCCACGATTTCAACCTGGTCTCCGAGTCGGAAATCAATAAAGTGATCGACGCAATCCAGCGTTCACGGGGGGATCTTGTCTATTCTGCGGCTGCCGGAAAATCGGGGCGGACAACGGTCGGTACAGTGAAAGTATTGTACCAGAGATTTGGTGACTCGGTGCTGCTCGTCACCACCCGGTCCCCGTTCCGGACCGAAGATGTCGACTTCTCGGTCGGGATGACGATCATGGCCGAGGGACATCGCTGGTTCCCGCATGTGGCGGTCATCGATGCGCACAACTGTATGACCGACCTGTCCTCACCGGTACTTCTTGCCACCCATACCGCGATCGAGTACCAGAAAGCGGCGGTTGAGGCCATGGAGGTGTGCCGGACAATGCCGCAGGTACCGTTCAGGATCGGTGTTGCGCACCACACCGTGCCCTACAGCCGGGAGATGGGGTTCGGCGACCTCGGTATCCAGGTCATTGTCATCGATGTGGATGGACAGCGGACGGCCTACATCCTTATTGACGGCAATAACATGGCACTGGGGGCCCGTGAAGTCATTCTTGAGGAGATACGTCACCTTGTCGATGATGCCGAGATCATGACCACCGACTCCCACGTTGTTAATACCATCTCAGGCAAGAACCCGGTTGGCATGAATGTGCCGGTTGCAGAGATTACCCCCCATATCCTCCGTGCCCTGAACGCTGCGATCGAGAACCTTTCGCCGGCAGAGGTAGCGGCAGGCACGGCGCAGTGCGATCATATCGTCGTGTTCGGCTCAAACCGGATTTCGCAGCTGGCAAGCACCGTCAACGCAATGCTGGTCTTTGTTGCACCGCTCTCCCTTGCAATGCTGCTGCTCGCCTTCCTGCTCTCCATCATCGCTTACATCGTGATGGCGTTATAAACATGCCGTCACTTCCTTTGTTCTAGAGAAATACCCCCGTTTTTCACGCATTTTTAAAATCCGGGGCTTCTGACCGCAAGATATATTCATGATTGTGATCGTATTCCCTTGTAAGGAAGGAGGAATTTACCTAAGACCGATCTCACAACGCCAAATCTTCGTACAGCGGTTGAATAAAAGAGGTGAAAGGTGATCAAAGTTCATCCAGCCACACTCATTGCAACCCGCTGGATTGGTGTCGACCTGAATACAACCGGTCATGTGGCGGTTGCTGCCGACATCTTAAGCGGGAAAACCATGAAACTGGGAAAAAACATCCACTACAATCACCGTCAATCTTCAAAAAACTGCACGAAATTCTGGAAAGAGGGTAAACTCTGGAAACTGAAAAAAGTCAAATCCCGTGAACGTAAAACGTTCAGATCTGCACTTAATGCAATCTCCCGCCAGATCGTCTCCTTTGCGGAGTCGCTTGGCTCGGGTATCAAGTTTGAAAGGCTCTTCTCCCCACGTTACTCGCACCGCCATGGCACTGACGGTTCTTACGAGTTCTCGTTTGATAATGGATCATTCTTCTCGCTCCAGCAGCAGGTAGAGAAACGGGCAGAGGTCCGGGGGATCCCGGTCATCTATGTCAACCCGGCCTACACGTCGAAGCGCTGCTGCCGGTGCGGCAGTTTCGGAAGACGGTCCCGGAAACATTTCGAGTGCCCGCACTGCGGGTACGTTGCCCACGCGGATGTGAATGCTGCGTTTAATATCGCAGCAGCTTCCCTGCGGAATGCTTCCGGGGAATACCTGGCGCACTGGGAACACGAATCTGTCCACCAGGGGAAAAAAGAACTGCGCCGGCAGATCCGGGCACAGCTGGCTTCCCAGGCACCGGCACCGGTTGCCGCCACGGTTTCCCGCAGCGAAAACCTGCTTGCGGTGCCGGAATAATTATCCTTTTTTCAGGGTTGTCTCACGACACGATGACCGACGCGTTCCTGTCAAACGGGTTCCGGCGCATGGCGAGACTGAAGAGGTAGGGGTAGTTCTGTTTGAGATACATCATGTACGTGAGCCATTCGAGCACGAGAAGGCGGTACACGCGGGTGGTGTCTCCTGAGAGATGGGCATAATCCGTCTCCGGAAGATTCGTGAGGTTCTCCCGCGCCATGAGTTCCTCGGTCAGGTGGAAGAGAGCCTGCATGAGGGGCGTGAAGCTGTCGTGCTCGATCAACTGGGGATTTTCCAGGAGGGCCAGCAGGAAACCCTTGTGGTGCATGAGGAATGCATGCAGGTCTTCAAGAAGGGCGGGGGGACCGTCGATGCTGTACGTATGGTTCAGAAGAACAGTCCGGGCACGGGAGAATTCGGCATCCGTCCACGTACTGGATACGATCAGGACAGCCCGTATCTCGTCAGCCGCCGGATCATAAGTACATATTTTTTTCAGGATCGCGGTCCCAACTTCAGAGAAGAAGATCCCGATGATCATGTTGAGTTTATCGATACGTGTCCTGCGTTCCCGCTCATCGAACATGAACTCAATGGAATTTGCCGCAACACCGACAAAACAGCCGACACCGGTAATTATGATCCCCAGTACGAGAATTTTTCCCAGAGGCGTTACCGGGTGGATATCCCCGTATCCCACCGTTGCAATGGTGACGATGAGGAAATAAAATGCATCAAGGGGGGAGAATTGCTCGATGACCATGAGCCCGATCATTCCCACAGCGATTACGCAGATCAGGATAATGAGATATATCCGCATCCGGAAGGGGAGCGTAAACTGCATTGTTCACTGATCGTATTCTGGATAATATAAACCGGTGCTTCGTACGCACTGCCATAAAAAAACAGGGATGGGAGATACCCCTGGCCAGATTCCTGACGGTTAGTTAGAATCTTTTTCTATCCGGGACCGTGACGCGCTCAGTTACCGTCTTTCGGACGCCCCGCCCCTACCCCACCCAACCACGCCGAGGGGGTGGAGAGCGCATTGTTAAGCCGGTCTGCGTAGCATATGCGAGTACGCCGAAGGTGCACGAAGCGTGAGACGCGGGGCGGCGATTAATCCCTTAGCATTTTTTTTTCAAGAAAAGGGGATCGTGCAAAAAGAGAAGAGAATTACAGTCCTGCCCGGTCAACAATGACATCGGCAACTGCCTTCGCGTTCTTGAACGGGAAATCCGAAGCCTTGAGCAGTTTTCCGGCCTCACCGGCAGTCATCTTCAGGTTCCCGACCTGGCAGGTCGTGTCGGCACCGTTAGGGAATGCTGCAATTAGGTCCTTGGGGGCCTTGACCGGGAATTTTGCTCCTTTCAGGGCACCGGTAATCTGTCCGTGGATCTGTTCCTTCACTGATAGGGATTCACATCCGAGCATCTCAGAGATTGCCCCGGCAGCACCCACGATCGGGCAGTCCGCGTTATGAGTTCCGCACCCGAAACACGCTCCCTTGATAGACTTGAGGGATTCTTCTGCCTTTGCCTTTGTGACATTTTTGTCCGTGTACTTCCATGTCGGCATTTTTTTCACCATACACTGATGGCGATGTTAAAAATATATACTTGAGCGTCATTAAAATATACAAAAGAATCTGATACAGAAAAATGACCCGCAGGGTAATGAGTATACATTGCAGATTATCGTGCAGGGAACTGGGGCATTATGGGAGCGGCACTGGGATCATTAACGGAAATGCGTGAACTCAAGACAGAGATTACCGGGCTCCGGACCGAGCTGAAACGATTCATCGAGCGGGCAAACCAGCAGCATGTTGATACAGTCCTCACCGATCTCAAAAAAAATTATTCGGATCTCTTCACAAATCACCAGGTCGAGAATGCGAAAACGGATCTCTCCGCACACATGGTCGGTGAGTGCAGGATGCGAAACAAGTGCTACGAGGTATTCATGGATTTTTTACAGAATACTGCACAGCACATCAAAGACGGGGAAGTCTCGGATGAGATCATTCAGTCGTACCGCGAACAGATGAAGACGATGCGGAGCAAAGGCCCGTACGATCGTTGTGATACCTGTTTTACTGAAGTCCATCGTCTTTTTGAAAAACAGATCGACCTGATGCAGTCACTCGGGATCTATGCAAAGGCCCACGAAGCTGGAGAAGCTGATCTGGAAATCCCCGATGAAACCGTAGTAAAAGACCTGCTTGAGCCGGTGGCGAATATCCAGCGCTTTCAGATCCTCAGATCACTTGCCGTCCAGACGCGAACCTTCTCTGACATATCCCAGCTGACCGGTCTGCGGGGAGGCAATCTTCTCTTCCACATCCGGAAACTGACGGACACCGGCATGATCCTCCAGCGTCACGAGCGGGGGGATTATATCATCACGGATAAGGGTTTCAAAACGATGACTGCAATTTCTCAGCTTTATCGACTTCTCCATCCGTAAACCACTTTCCATTTTTTTTCAATGTGGGAATAGAATATGAAGCCGGTCGCGGATCAGGAGCGAGTACGGAGAACCCGTGCGACGCGGGGCGGGGCGAGCACGACGAAGCTGTGTTAAGCGTGCGATCCGGTCGGCGGTTTCCGGATGCTCGGGGGGGGCCGGTGACGTTCGGTCAGATTAATCTCCACGGGATCGCACTCGTTCCGCTCCACATCACCTCACCGTTTCCCGGAGTTCCCTGGGGGGACGAAGACGCCCCCGGCTCGTCACGTTACTCCGGCACCGGCAGCTGCCCCCCGGCCCGCTTCTCGCATACTACTTCAGGGAATGCTCTTTTCTGGTGACCGGGCTCATGCATTACGCACAGTGACTCGTTCGCGCTTGCGTATGTCACACCCGGACCCGCAGGGAATGTGCATCCGGCACTCCCGACAGGATACCAATCCTTATCATCCCGTTTTCCAATTTATTGGTACGTAAAAACTTAAGCAGGCCCTTACTCCAGACTACCCGGTCCATCTTCCGGACAAAGATGATTTCCATGAACAAGAAAACGCTCGGGCTCATTGCTCTTATCCTCATTATCCTCGCTGCCGGAGCCTGGGCCGGGTATTCGATAATCCATGCAAACACCCCGGTACGGATAGGAGTACTCATTCCCGTGACCGGTGATATCGAACTTCGTGAACCTCTCGAATGGGCAAAGGACAATATTAACCGGGAAGGCGGCATTGGCGGGCGACCGGTCCAGCTCGTGTACAAGGATACCAATAAGGGTAATGTGACGCAACTCGCAGAGGAACTGCTTGACGACCCCACCATCCGGATTGTCATAGGTCCCCAGACAAGCGACCAGGTCTACGCGCTTGCACCGGCATTTATCGCGCGGCAAAAAATCTTAATCAGCCCCGAAACCACTTCCGGGGACATCATCCGGGCATTCGGCAAGAAAGGATATTTCTGGCGGACCTGCCAGGGTGATGTGGCACAGGTAAAGATGATCCTCTCGATCCTGAAAGGAAAGGGAGCAAAAAAAGTTGCCCTGCTCACGGAGAACACGACGTGGGGGAACACGTTTTATGACTGGACCGGATTCTTTTCAACCGAATACGGTCTCGAACTTACCTCCATCCGCCAGTTCGACCAGGGCAGCAGCAGTATCGATAACGATGTTGCTGACGCATTAAAAACGAATCCGGATTATATCATCGCGATCTGCAGGCCTGCCGATACAGCCACGATCAAGCGGGCAATGGACAGATCGGGAAGCCCGGCAAAACTTTTCCTAGCCGATGCTTCGGTCTCCCCGGTCCTGATACAATCGCTCGGAGCGGCCGCAGAAGGCCTTGAGGGGACATCTCCGACAGCCGATCCCACGACCGGGTTCACCGTTGCCTACAAAGAAAAGTTCGGGCATCTCCCTACGGACTATGCAGCGCCGACCTACGACGCCCTCCTGCTCGCCGCCTACACCTCAGCCCGGCAGGATGCGGCCCTCTTCGAATCACCGGCCGACTCTATCCGGAAAGTCGTCTATGGAAACGGCACCCCAACCGGCTGGGATGCGCAGGGGTCGCATGAGGCGCTGGAAGCGTTCCGGGCCGGCGAGACCCCGGCAATCTCCGGCGCCAGCGGCCCTCTCGACTATGACACGGAGTTCGGGGTAGATCCGCTTGTCACGTATTACTCCCACTGGATTGTTGAAGACGGTGATTTCCGGACGGTCGAGACGATCGGCTCGGCAAAGACCGGGGTCAATAGTGCAGCCGGCGAATCGGTTGCACGAACTACGGCTTCTGCGAGTCTCATGTCCTTTGTACCTTCCGGCTCGGATACCTATGTGCCCGCGGTCACAAAGAAAGATTTCCAGGCCGTCATTGTCGGGCCATCGGGCGGATGGAAAAATTACCGGCACCAGGCAGATGCCCTGACCGTCTATACCCTGCTGCGGGAGAACGGAGTTTTCGATGATCACATCATCCTCATGGTCTATGACGATGTTCCCACCGCACCTGAAAATCCTCTCAAGGGTGATGTACACAATATTCCAAAAGGGGAAAATATCCGTCCCGGTGCAGACGTGGATTACGCAGGTTCACAGGTGACAGCAGCCACGCTGAAAAATGTCCTGACCGGCACAAAGACTGCGTCAACGCCGGTCGTACTGGAAAGCAATGCAAGTACCGATGTGTTCGTGTATATCGCAAGCCACGGAACCCCGGGAGGGATCGCGTTCCGGTCAGATGAACTGTTTACAACGGATGATTTTACCACGGTTACCGATTCGATGAACCGGAACCAGCAGTACCGGCAGCTCATCTTTGTAGTTGATACCTGTTTTGGGGAGAGTATCGCAATGAACGCTACCGCACCCGGCATTCTATATCTTACAGGAGCGGCATACAACGAGCCATCACTGGGGGCAGTCTACGATATGGACATTAAGCAGTGGCTGTCGGATGAATTTACCTCAAGGGTCATAACTACTCTCCAGTCGAACCCGGATATCACGTTCCGGCAACTCTATGTGGCTGTATACGAGAAAGTGACCGGATCCCACGTCCGCATGATAACTACGGGAAATGTCAGTATCGATCAACCGGTTATGGAGTTCTTAAAACCATGAACCGTAAGTATCTCATCATCGGTGCCATTGCAGCGATCATTGCCATCCTTGCAATTGTTGTGGCAGTGTTTGTGGTCCCGCACGAACCCCCTCGGCCGGTTGTTTATATTATCTATGATTCGGATAAGGGGGACCTGTCCTATACCGACAGTGCCTACCGGGGCCTTTTTGCTGCACAGGAGGATATGCAGTTTACCAAGCGGGAATACTTAACTTCCAGTCCCGTGAACTTTTCCCGGTTGCTGACCGGGACCGCTGCTGAAAAACCCGGGTTTGTCATCACGCTTGGGTATGACCAAACCGGTTTTTCACAAAAATTTGCACAGGAGCATCCTGATATCCGGTTCCTTGCCATCGATCAGACCGGCATCGGCTCTGACAATATCCGGGCATACGAGATCACGTCCTATGGTGAAAGTTATCTTGCGGGAGTGCTTGCGGCATCCGCCACAAAGACCGGGAGGGTCGGGATCATTCTTGGCACACAATCAACGCTGCTCGAAGCATTCCGTTTGGGATATATCGATGGGGCCCATGCCGTCAGTCCGACAATTCCCGTTGACCAGGCCTATGTGCAGGATAATTCAACGACCGGGTTTTTTGACCCGGTCCGTGGTGCAGAAATTGCCGGCGGGATGTACAACAACGGTGCGGATGTGGTATACGCGGTTGCCGGCTACTCTAACATCGGGGCGGTAAGCGAGGCAAAAAAAGCACCGGGACGATATATCATCGGTGTGGATTCCGACCAGACCTATCTTGGCCCCGGGGTGGTCCTTGCTTCTGCCGTGAAGCGTATTGACCGGGTCGTGTATACCGGTATTACTGAATACATAAACGGGTCATTCACCGGGGGTGACGAGGTCGCCGGCCTCAGGGAAGGGGTGACCGGCCTTTCGTTTAACCCGAAGTTTGAGCACTATAACAGCACGGTCCTGGCATGGGAAGTAAAAGCAGAGGAAGAAGAAGCGAAGTATCTCCGGTCCCGTGCCCTGTCGGTGCAGAAATAATCCACGCCCGCAACACAACTTCCGTCAACCGATACGCGAGACCATAACCTGCACGAGCCGACTCAGGTGAGGTTTTTGGGGATTGCGACCGTATGACCGACAGTCGGCAGTAAAATTTGACGGTTTTAAACTATTTAGTACTTAAATATATATCTTAGTACGTACAATCGGTAAATGATCCATGCCGATCGTCGAGAATTCGAACGTTACCATAGCCCATC
>JBAZHD010000034.1:0-30783 GCA_041652515.1 Methanoregula sp. | reverse complement strand
ACGGTAGAATAGCCATCGGATATTTTTGTTTTACTGGTCATAACCCGTCACCTTAGTAATATTTGTAATATTAGTTTTCAAACATTCCTTATAAAATGGATCATGCTATAAGGAAGGAAGAGTCCTGAGCCACGCACTCATTTCTCTCTCCCTGTGCGGGACCCGCTGTTTCCCGGAATTGTGCCGTCACCAATGGAATCGCACAGAAACACGATTAACCGATCACTTCCTTTTCCTGTAGTAGGAAGATCGTCACGATTGTCGGGGCACGGCCCCTTTTGTCAAGTGTGCCAGGTCCGTGATATTGATTTTATAGTGTGCGGATCATATAGGTAGTTGACAAATTGAGAAAGTGATTTACAATCTGTCCAAACCAGCGGGGACATCATTTATGATCAAACGGGATGCAGAAGTGAAGCTCAGGGAACTTGCAGGGGGGTTTCCCGCGGTATCTGTCATCGGCCCCCGCCAGTCAGGTAAGACGACACTTGTCCGATCGGTGTTTCCTGATAAACCGTATGTCCTCTTAGAAGATCCCGATACCCGCGCCTTTGCAGAGGAGGATCCCCGAAGTTTTCTGGCACAGTTTGAGAAGAACGGTGCAATTATTGATGAAGTACAGAGAGTCCCGGAACTCTTTTCGTATCTTCAGGGCGTATTGGATAAGTACAACAAGCCCGGGCAATTTATTCTGACCGGCTCCCAGAATTTTTTATTAATGGAGAGCATCTCCCAGTCACTTGCCGGTCGTGTCGGGATCATCAGGTTATTGCCCCTCTCCATGAGGGAGCTTTTCCGCGAGGGAATCGCCATCAAACCCTATGAAGAGTATCTCTATACCGGCTTCTTTCCCCGGCTGTATAGTACTACGATCGAGCCGTCGGATTTTTATTCATCGTATATTCAGACATATCTTGAACGTGATCTGCACCAGTTAAAACAAGTGCAGAATCTTTCAACATTCCAGACTTTTATGAAGATGTGCGCCTTCCGGAACGGGCAGATCGTGAATTATTCTTCCCTGGCACAGGATTGCGGGATTACCCATAACACGGCAAAAGAGTGGTTGTCGCTCCTGGAAACCTCCTGTATCATCGTCCTCATCAGACCTCATCATAAAAACTTCAATAAGCGGCTGGTGAAGATGCCCAAACTCTATTTTACCGATCCCGGGCTTGCCGTGCACCTGGCAGGAATACAGAGCCCGGATAATCTCTGCTACCATCCCCTTAAAGGAGGTCTCTTTGAATCGTTGATCGTTACCGAGTTCCTCAAATACCGGTTCAACCAGGCAAAGGAAGCTAACCTGTACTTCTGGCGGGATCAACACGGGCATGAGATTGACTGTCTCATCGAACACCGGGGAGGAGACCTGATCCCTGTTGAGATGAAGTCAGGGAGGACGGCAAATAACGATTATTTTAAAGAGATTGCATACTGGAATGCATTATCGGGAAACACTCCGGATCGATCGTTTGTTGTGTATGGTGGGGACCAGTCACAAAAACGCACAGCCGGTCATCTGATCGGGTATGCGCATCTGGACCCGGTTCTTGAATATCTTGGTTAACCTGCCGGTCATGGAATCAGCGGGCGTCCTTCTGGAAATCTGCCCGTGCCGGGCTGATTGAAAATGAGCAGGTTCCTGAAAGGTATGCATCCCGGGAACTCCGGTATGCCCGGGGACCTCTTACCCTCAGACCTGCCCCGCAGTTCATGGCTGGAGCGTTATCAGTCGCTTTTTTGCTGGATACGCCCGTGTATGATGCCTTGTTCATCGCACAGGCCAGTCCGGATCATACCCTGCTGGTTGTTACCACGGACCGTTCCCGGGTGCGCTGTGCAGAAAAATGCGGGTTGTGGCGGTTCTGGTTTAGTTCCCGGGCACCAGATCTCGTTTACCCCATATGGATACCGTGCGATTCCCGGGAAAACCCGTAATGAAAAAATCTTACAAAAATGTATCGTATAAAAACAGTGCCGGAACAGGCCGTCATCATGCAAAGGGATCGATGACCGTTATCCACGGGACCCTGCTGAAATGCGCATCCCCGGTATAAATTGTGCCGATATGGTGCTGTTTCATGGTTGCAGCGAGCAGGGCGTCCCAGAAGTGGAGGGAGTATTTTTTCCTTATACCGACAGCTTCCTGGATTGTTCCCGGGTCATAACGTATCACCGCCCATCCTTCGAACGAGGCGATATCCCGGATAAACCGTGTGACCACAGCATCCGGCACCGGGGATTTCACTTTCTCCGTCATTACAACCGAGAATTCTGCAAGGTTCTGCACCGATACTGCAAGAGCGATCTCGGAGCGCCAGCATCGGGAGAGAAGTTTTGCTGCCACCTCCCGTTTTTCCGGCTCTCCGGCATCGAGCGCATAGCAGAGGATATTCGTATCAATAAGAGCTGGTGGCGCGATCATAGAGGTCCTTTCGTTCCGCAGGGATATGACTGCCCAGATGATATCCGGTTTCCAGAAGAGCAAGAGCGTCGCGCGCGATGTCATCCTGGGTCTGCTTCATGATCCAGCTCTCAAGGGCCTCGGTTGTTGCTTTACCAAGGTACCCTTTCCGCTCGCCCAGTTTCTTCTTTGCCGCCTTCCGGAAACGCTTCTCGGTATCATCATCAACGCTGATCGTAATGGTTCCCATATAAATTTACGTAAGCTTTTGATTTATTTAAATAATAGGCAAATGTAAATTCAGTGATGCATGGGAACTGATGAGAAATGGTTTGCAGGGGCTCTGGGAATTTCTGCGGTAATTATTTGAATCTTTAAAATCTCTGATGCCCGATTATCACGAGTATACCCGGTAATATTTCATGGTAGTACCCGGAGTTAACGAAAAACCCTGTCGTACAATTCGAGGGCTCATAAAATATCACGGAAAGGATAACCCTTACAGGATATTCGTGCGGGCCCGCGGCTTATTCCTTAAAAGATGGTCAGGAACCGCACCGGGGGGGTCCTGTTTCCTGGGATGGTAATAACCCTTCCCGGAACCCGGTGAATAAAACGAGCGGGAAATAAGACCGGACAACAGGTTACCCGCCAATGCCAAGATCAAAAAGTTCCCGGATGAAATACCCCTCGCGGACCAGTTCGTCTTTGCCTTCCACTGTGCGGGCCGCAACCCCCAGGGTCACCGGCCCGGACAGACCCTTAACAAGCGGGATCTTATGTTCAAGCGTATGCAGAAGATCCCGCGCCTCAGACCGGGAGAGATGCCGGTTTTTGATCTCCACGGCAAGATTGCCTGACGGGCCAAGACCCAGGAGATCGATCTCGTCTCCCCGCCGGTTCCACCAGGAGCCGACATGTTCGTACCGGCCGGCAAGGTCCCCGATAAGGAGCGTGCGCACCATCTCTTCAAACGCGCGGCCGGAAAAGGCCTTCCATTCCGATAGGATACGGTCTTTGAGAAGACTGTACTGGCCCCCCTGGTACAGGCTCATATTCCGGTATATGTACCGGGCATAGAACCGGAAAAAATTGTCCGAAAAGACATACCGTCCCATCTTCGAATGCCGGTCATGTTCCGTAACCGGGACCCGGTACTCGATGATCCCCAGCAGGTCCGTAAGATCCTTAAGATACGACGGCAGGGAGGTTGGTGCGAGATGGGTGAAATCCGCAATCTCCTTCTGGGCACCTTTACCTTCTGCAATGGCAGCCAGGATCTCGTGATACGTTGCATGCTCCCTGCCAAACTCTTCAATAAGCACATCGCTCATCTCCCGCCGGAATGGCGCGAGATCGTTCAGGACAAGGCTGTCAAGTGCTTCCTCAAGGCTGGTGCACCGGTATTTTTCAAGAAATGTGTAATAGTAAATAGTCCCGCCAAAGAGAAGGTAGAGGTCCAGCTGCGCTTCCGGATCCTCAACGCCGAGGTCAGCAAGGATTGCCAGGCATTCACGGGGCTGAAACGGACGGAGGGTGAGGATATTGTCGGCCCTTTTAAAGAGCGGCGATTCACCCTCAAGAAAAATTTTCCGAATCATCCCCACGGAAGACCCCGATATGATGATAAAAACCGGCGAGGTTTTACTCTTCAGGTCCCAGAAGCGCTGGAGCTGGGAGATAAATGAAGGATGGATCTTCAGGAAGCGCTGGAACTCATCGAAAACAACAACAACCGGGTGTTCATATGAGAAGAGGAATTCAAGCAGGGACTCCGGGGAGTTGATTTTTACATAGCCGGGGATATCAAGAGTCGTTGCCGTATACTGCCCGAACTCCTCCATCATGATGTCAATGCTCTTGTTCTGATCAACGTAATAATAGAGGAATTTTTTATCCCGGCAGAACTCCCTGATGAGTTCGGTTTTCCCAACGCGCCTTCTGCCGGTAATGACCAGAAAAGAGGGGGGAGCGTTCTTCAGCTGTTCCATGAGGGCGAGCTCCTTCTTTCGGTCGTAGAATCTCATAATGATTATAGATATAATGATTACAGATATAATCATTATTGTGTTCCGTATCCGGTGCCCGGACTGATGTAGATCTTTTTAGGCCGTCATAAATACTATCAGGATTCAGTCTCCGGATCACCCCCCGTTTCTCATGTCGAAACGATATAGAGAAATGAAATCACCGGTTCAGGCAAACGTTCTTGCCGGGATGAGGGGTTATATCCGTAATCTCCAAAAAACGCAAACGGTCGTGGTGTCTGATACAGATTGGTCATGACCGGGGTACCAGCGCGAGCCGTGCAATGAAGATTTACGGAAATAAAAAAGAAGAAGATTTCTTTACTCCCGGCGGAGCACCAGCGCGCAGCAGATGGCAAGCGCGCAGAAGACCAGGAACGGGCTCGTGGGCAGCCAGGGGGCCGGGGAGGAAGCTGCAGCAGCTGATGATGTGGCGGCAGCGGCAACGGACGCGATCCTTGGTGTTCCTTTCGCGGTCATGACCTGCGTTGCAGGGTTCGTGTCCTGGGCCGCCGTATTGCCACTGGCGGTTGTAACCGTGGCTGAAGAGAGGGTACTCTCTGGTTTATAGGCCATCAGGCCGAACGTGCCGGGCCCGCTGATCCTGGCATTTATCGTGTCCGTGCCGGCACTGGTTGCGACCGTCGTCCACTGGCCGTTCTCGTATTTGCCCACGAAATAAGCATAATCGGCACCAGAAGCGGGGACCGTGAAGGCAAGGGTTGCCTTTGGCGAAAAGGACAGCGAGTCCGGCACGATGGTATAGATATCGCTGACAGCCAGCCAGTCCGCTGGAACCGTCGCGCCCTTGACCATCATGAACCCCGCGTAGTCTACTCCCTCGGTGGCAAGCGAAACTTTGTGGTCAGCGGAGTAGAATGTTTTTGCCAGTGCAGTGGTTGCTGTTGTGGTTGTCGTAGTCCCGGTGGTTGTGGCAGTGGTTGCTGTTGAGGTAGTTGTGGTTGTTGTCTGCGAACTGGTTATGGTCCCGGTTGTTGTTGCGGTGGTTGTTGTTGTCGTCACTGCGGTTGTAGTGCTCGTGGGAACCGCTGTCGTTGTTGTTGTCACGGGTGACAGCCCGCTCCCGATCGTGATCGTCTTGGTCGGCAGGGCAGCCTGGCCGTCAACATAGATGGTCACTCGCATGAGCCCATTCTCAATCCCGCCGACATTGAAGCTGATCTGCGAGTTTTTCGCACCCGCCTTGGTACCAACGAGGTTCATGGATGTCGTGACGGAAGAGACATCATCCCGTGCGCGCCCCTCAAGTTTGAGGTAATCAATAGTACCGGCGGCAACGTTGTACGCCTGGGAGAAGGAATAAAAGCCGCCTGCGTCAGCCGATTGAACGTTGCTCACGGTGGTGCCGCCTTTCCGGGCGGAGAAGGACGTTGATTTAGTACCCTGGGTCGTTGCCGAGATCTTCCCGTTGTTGAGGGCTATCGGTATGGTGAAACTGTTGGTCTGGAAACTGAAACGGTCCCCGGGATTAACATTAAACTCCCCGTCAATCAGGATGGAGAATTCTGATCCGTCATTAAGGTCGGTCATCGTGATAGTGACCAGCCCGCCGCTGGTTATCGTACTCGGGCTCTCCGTGATGCTGACTGCGGAGACCGGGATGACTGCCATCAGAAAACAGGCAACCAGGGCCGCGGTAAGGAAATATAATCTGTTTTTTTTCAAGATACACCTCACTGCTAATTAGGAAATTGCAAACAATATACTTTAGGGTAGATTCCTTATTAACCACTGATAGTGAATTCGAACTCCGATGAAAAAACAGGATAAAAAGCATGACCCGGAGAAAAATGATAGGGTAATGTGCCTTTTCAGCACCTGATTATTCCATGAAATATTCACCGGACTCTGTCCTCCTGACACTTCGGGGGGGCTCCGGCAATGCTTTCATTCCTGCCGTTGTGGCGACCCCCGCAATGCGATAGAACGGAATTACCTTATTGAGAACGATAAAACTTTAAATAAAAAACAAGGCACTTTCTCTCCATTTTAGTTTATTTTTTCCCTGATTATTTTCACTTCGGATTGCAAAATTATTTTTGGAGTTTTTTAAGCCCTTTACTCAAATGAAAAAAGAACACCAGTGTTCATTTGCATCGCTCTCTTGTCCATTTATACCGGAGTTTCAGGAATTGCCACAAATGCGGAAGCAAACCTGATAACAGCCTCCCGGAGTATTCTGATGACCTTGTTTTTCGAAGAATAATCCCCCCTGAAAAAAGTGATTATATCGGGGTAAAACCCGGTTTCAGGATGCCGTTTTTCAACCGTGTTTTTTGTTTCCACGAGATAATTCCGGAACCAGAACAACCTGATATCCCAACCCTGCTGGATGGCATGGCGATCTTCAGTATTACCCGGATGGTTGTCCTTTTGGATCATCTCTATCAAGGTATGACCGGCATCAGTACCCTGTGCAGGATTAACCCGCCCGTCATGGAAAACGTCTCTTTCGATTTTGATTCCTGCCCGGTACATCAGGATTTGCATAAATAGGGCTAACACCCAATGCCTGAGTAATGGAGCCAGAAGAGCACCCGTACGATACGGCCATTGAGGCATTTACCCCCTCGAAGATCCCGCGCGATCTTGTAGCATGCTATCTCTGGCTTGCCGCCACCCTGCTCTGCATCTACCTCCCGGTCCTCAATGATTCATTCCTCCGGATCCTGTTTGGCATCCCCATGGTCCTGTTCATCCCGGGTTATGCGCTGATTGCGGCACTCTTTCCCGGGAAAAAGGATATTGACGGCATCGAGCGGGTCGCGCTCTCCTTTGGGCTCTCCATAGCGGTTGTCCCCCTTACCGGA
The DNA here is from genome assembly GCA_041652515.1 of Methanoregula sp. GTDB lineage: Archaea > Halobacteriota > Methanomicrobia > Methanomicrobiales > Methanospirillaceae > Methanoregula. The sequence goes on along the minus strand of JBAZHD010000034.1, from coordinate 23,518 downwards.
CTCGCCCTGAACTATACTCCCTGGGGCATCCGTCTCGACCCCATTATTATCTCTTTGAGCATCCTGACGATCGTTCTCTGCCTTATTGCCCAGTACCGCAGGGCGCAGCTGGTACCCGAGGAGCATTTTGTTGTTCCGTTGGAGGAAATACGGCAGTCGCTTTCTGATGAATTCTTCCCCAAAGAATCTTCGCGGCTCGACCGCATCTTATCCATCATCCTGCTTGTCGCTATTGTTGCCGCGGTTGTGACAACGGTCTATGTGATCGTTGTCCCCAAGGAAGGAGAAAAGTTCACGGAATTTTTCATCCTCGGGGAAAAGCAGAAGGCCGCGGATTACCCGTCACAACTCCTCGTGGGGGACAACGCGTCCCTGTTCATCGGGATAGGCAACCACGAGTACCGGAATATCAGCTACACCGTAGAAACCTGGCTCGTTGATATGAACTTTGACGAGAAGACCAATACCTCGACAATCCTGAAGATGGACCGGCTCTCCCGCTCTGTAACAGCGGTTGCCCATAACCAGACCACGGTCCTGCCCTATTTATTCTCACCCCAAAAAACCGGGTACAACCGGGTCGAGTTCCTCCTGTTCAACGAGACCGTCCCGGGTGACGACGTGAAGGGAATGGAGCGGATCAACCAGAGCTACCGTGACCTGCACCTCTGGATCACCATCCGTTCAGGGCTGCAGTGAGAAGATAGCGGTAACCAGTCCCGTCCCGGGATCCGCGCTGCAACGCTCCACCCGGACAACCTTCCCGGTCCCCTCGGCAAGGATGCAGGCATACAGGCTGCAGACCGGACAGGGATTTGTTGTACAGCACTTTATCGATTCAGCAGCCATGGCCCTGCAGCCCGGAAGGAACCGGTACTCCGCCATGGTCACGATAATTTGCCCGCCATCTTCGGATACGGTGACCCGGTCTGCGACTTCGATCACGTCCACGCCCACCTCTTGTATCAGATCACCGATGGCCGCGATCTCCCGGGGGATCGCCAGGTTGTCCGCATTCTCCAGTTTGCGCAGGAGGTGAGATCCTGAAGGCACGATCAGCAGCCCGGCTGCCGTCACCGTGGCAACAAAGGTGTCCGTGGGAAGGGGCGAACCATCATATTCGCTGACCGGCAGGAACTGCATGGTATCGCTCATGCCGTTCGTATTTTTGGGGATGATGCAGGCATTCCCCAGGATCCCCAGGTCAGCAGCAACCCGGGAGAGGCTGATGCTGCCCGGGACCGCAAGCAGGCTGGTGTACCGGGAGTCGACCGGATCACCGGTGGATAACAGGGATATAAAAATTCCCGTGAGCAGGCAGGTGAGGGCTGCAAGGACGAGCGCTGCGCTGATAAGGTCGTTACGGCCGGTCAGGACTGCAACGGTAACGAGGACCATGGCAGCAACGAGCAGGATGAGTGCGGCACGGTAATACGGGTTCATGCGGGTGAATTTCATGGGGGTGCTCCGGTACATTCTTTCCTGAACTGGTACCCGCGGATTGCCATGATCCCTGCCAGCAGGGCAAGCGCGGTACCAAGAGCCAGGAGGAGGAAGAAGACATGGTTGGAGAACCCGATAAGCAGCGCAAGCAAAAGCGCGAGGCAGGCATACAGGAGCAGGTACCGGTAATCCTCTTCTGAAGAGAGATGTCCCATGGTTCCGGCAACCATGCCGGCCAGCATCACCTCAACAACGAGCCCGGCCCAGATATTTGTACTCCCGCAGGCGATGGCGGCCGGCTGGCCGGCACAGGCAAGGTAAAATGCCCGGTCCGGCCACTGCCGTGTCAGATACAGGATGATACCAGTGATTGCAGCAAGAGAAATGCATACGAACCAGTATAAGGAGGGGAAGAATGGCAGCAGGAGCACCATGACGCCCGCCACGAGCAGACCAAAAAAACCGGCTTGGGGTGGCACGGGTCTCATGCGAATGCCTCCACGCTGTCAGCGCCAAGACGGCCGGTAACCGAGGTGCCCGAGAACGGGGCTGCAGCGGCAGGCATGTGGAGGTGCACGCCGAACTTCAGCATTTTCCCCTGCCGGATGACCTCCCGGAGATGACTGAGATCGCCAGCGCCCAGCGAGAAGATAAGCATCTCGTCCGTGGCAATCCGGGACAGCACCCGGGCCATATCGGTGGAAAACATAGTCTGCCGCTGGCTGGGCAGGACCTGCTGGTACCTCTTCTGCAATGCGGTACAATAATTCCTGACGTGTGCATCCGTTCCGTCCTGTATACACTGGTCAAGGTACCGGATCCTGTCCCGGATCTCAGACCGGTCCGGAATGCGGTACCAGTGGACAGCCCGCTCCGCCGGGTGCAGCCATTCCCGGAGTACTGCCATACCCTGCTGCAGGTCTTTTTCCTGTTCAATCACCTGGAGGATATTGGGCCCCGAGACCACGACGAGGGTGACATACTGGAAGTTACGGACCGAACGTTCAGCCATGCCCGCTACCGCCCCGACCATGCGATCAAACTCCGGTGCAGAATACGGCTGGCCTGACCAGGGAAGGTCGACAACAAGGACCGGGGGCAGGTTCACAATACCGGAATATTCCCGGATGAAGAGCTTGTCATGCTTGGCCGATAATTTCCAGTCAATGTCGCGGATATCATCACCGGCATAATACTCGCGCAGGGCCCGTATGCCTAACCCGCTCATCACGCTCATCCTCTCAATCTCCCGCGTCTCCATAGTCGAATGCTTCTGAGCCGGATTAAAGTCTCCCCGCGGCTGGACAAGGAGGAGCGGCCCGCTGTACCGTTCCGCAGTCAGGGTAAACGATGCCTGGAAAAAGGTATCGCGGATGGAGAGGGATATGCCCCGGACCGGCAGGGTGCCGTGGACGAGCGGCGTGATCCGGTACCGGATCCGGTGTGTGTCTTCCACATCGCTGCCGGTCAGCGCGAACGATGTCTCACCGTCCTGGACTGCCACTCCCGGGGGAAGGAGCTCACAGACCTCAACCGACATGCGGCGCGGGACCCGGAGGGTAATATCCGTTGATACCCGCATCGTTGACCCTTTGCGTATCCGTGTGCGTTCAAGGGACCGGGATAGCACAACGGAACGGACCGTGTCCCGGGAGTTGCGGTCGAAGCGGAAGTACCCGATGACCAGGCCTGCAAGGATGGCACTGCCGGCGAAGAATATTGCGGGGTCATCGAGGATGAGGGCACCTGCAAGGAGCAGGACCGAAAGCAGCCCGGTCCCCCGGGTGCACCGTCTCAGTTCCACAACTCAGAGCACCTCGGTCTTTTTGAGGATCTCGTCAAGGACCTGCGGTGTTGTCAGGCCCCCGATCTCCGCCTCCCGGGTGAGGAGGATACGGTGTCCCAGTACCGCAGGGACGATCTGCTTGATGTCATCGGGGATGACATACGGGGAGTTGCGGAGTGCTGCAATCGCTTTGCCGCCACGGACCAGTGCAATCGAAGCCCGCGAGGATGCCCCGAGGTCAATATCCGGATGGGTACGGGTGGCAATAACGAGGTTCCGGATGTACTGGAGGACCGGCTCTTCTATGGTAACCTCGCGGACGACTTCGATGAAGCGAAGGATCTGCTCCGGAGAGAGCAGCGGCTCAAGGCCTGCCGAGAACACGTCCCAGTTCAGGTTCCCCGCATGGATCCGACGGATAATGTCGAGTTCCTCATCGGGGCTTAAGTAGGACGAACTGATGTTGAACATGAAGCGGTCGCGCTGCGCTTCGATTAAGGGGAAGGTGCCCTCGAATTCGAACGGGTTCTGGGTAGCGATGACAAAAAAGGGCGACGGGAGCGACAGGGTAATCCCGTCGATTGTCACCTGCCGCTCGCTCATTGCCTCGATAAAAGCGCTCTGGGATTTCGGGTTAACACGGTTGACCTCATCGGCAAGCAGGATATTGGTAAAGACCGGCCCCTTGCGCAGGGAAAATTCCTTTGTTGCCTGGTCGTAGATCCTGACGCCGATCATATCGGCGGGCTGCAGGTCGATTGCCCCCTGGATACGGTTGAACCCGCAGCCGGTGACAAGCGCAATGGACTTCGCTATCGTGGTCTTGGCCGTGCCGGGCACCCCTTCCACAAGGATATGCCCCTCTGAGAGCATGGCCGCAAGGATGTAGGTGATCAGCTGCCGGTTGCCGACAACATATTCTTCCAGTTTTGCATTAACGGCATCGTGGAGCCGGGAAATGCCGGCAATCTCTTCTTTTAGTTTATTCTGATCCATCGTATCACCTATATGATTTTGCGTTTCCAGACCCCGGCAACCAAGAGTATCAATATCCCAAATACGAGGACTTCGATAAGTACTGTGGTTTTTATACTATGAAGAATTTCGCCCAGACCCCCCGCATCCCGGGTCCGGGAGTTCATCTGGTCAATAAGAATGGATCCCTGCTGCCCGGTAAACCGTTGTATGAGCCTTCGGTTCCCCCATTTTTCATCCAGATCGTGCATGGAGTTGATAAATATACTCGGGTCAGAAAGGACAATAATCCAGCCCGCCTCTCGTGATTCCGAAGCCAGGACAGGAAAGGACCCGAGAACCTCACCCTGGTTGATCCTTCCATCGCCATTACTGTCGATCCAGCTCAGTACCGACGTCTTCATGAGCGATTCTCCCCCGCTGAGCGGTGCTCCCCGGTTCAGGAGAAGGGTGTGTATGTCCCTTATCAGGGGATCCTCTCCGGAGGGGTATACAACAATTGAATAGGGGTCGGCATACTCCCGGTCAAGGCTGGACAGGTTTCCCGGCAGGATGGCGATGCGGCTGGACAGTTTTTCAAGGATAGCATTGCCGGTACCGAAATCGTCGATTAGAACAAGAGTATTTCCCCGTTCAATGAAAGTTGTATACGCATCAGTCTCCTGATCTGTCGGCTTCCGGCTGGGTGCGATGATGAGGAGGACGGCCCCGTCCTTATACCCCGAGAGTTGCCCGGGATCGGAGATCTCTGTAGTCCGGTGGCGGTCGAGATCGGAAAAAAACCCTGATGTCCCGTTCCAGCCGGTATTATACCGGGAAAATTCAAGGTTGTTGGAGGAGAGGTGCGTGACAAGAATGAGTGCAGCAAGCAGCAGGACCGCAAAAGAAAACCAGAAGGGGGCTCTAATGATCCTCACCTTCCAGGGACTGGTCCGTTTTTTTGATGGATTCTTCGAATTCGCCGGTTGTTTCTGAATTTTTAATCCCGCCATAGCGTACCCGCTCGTACAGGGAGACAAACGATGAGAATGGTGCGAAGAACGGTTTTCCATTACAGGATTGTAAAAATTCGCGGGGAGTGAGTGCCAGATGGTTGCGGACAGGTATGGTCCGGGTAATCGTTCCGGCGAAATGCACGTACACCTCCCGTGCTGCGGTACTCAGTCCTTCTGTTTCCAGCATGCGTAAATAGAGGATAAAGATGGGATCCTTTATAAGCATTTCACGGGAAACTGTGTCCGCAGACTGCTGTGCTTCTTTGAGGGATTCAGGACTTTCGACTCGTTCACGAGAGAGGGGGATATCCGGGAGTTCAATGATCTCCGGAGAGGCACGTTTTAGTGAGAATAAAACCAGTTTCCGGTTCAGGTAAAATCCTGCTCCCCCGATAAAGAGAAGGAGAATAACCAGAACTGCCAGAGGTTCCAGGATCCGGAGCGGGCGCCTTTCAGGTTCGTCTGGTACAGATATATTCGCGGAGGGGATATTCACCTCCCTCTCCTCGCTTGCTGTCGAGAAAATCGGGTAACTGTCGTTGATGAACTGTGCAATAACCCGGTTATCCCCTTCAGGGAACGCGACCCTCTCTGAAAAATGACCCCCCGCATCAGTGATGGTCTGAAGCACGGTTTCATTATTGGAAATAATTCCAACCGGTGCAAACGGTACGGGCCGGTTTGCACGGCTCAATGGATTATTCCAGAATGGAACCAGGACCATTTCAGCATCTTTGAAGTTCCATGGCTTTCTGATTAGGTAGGCGGCATGATCAAATGCCATAACGCTGCCCGTACATTCATAGAGTGCCGAGTTGTTGACTTTGGTTATTACCAACGAGGTCTGGGAAAATACCGGGAGTACCCGGAATGTTACATTGCCTGAGGATATGTTCCCGGATCGAGCTATCGCCGGGTGCTGACCTGCAGACAGGTGTTCAATAATCACATGAGTGGAATATCGCCCTTTCCTGTCCGTTTTTTCTGTGCTCACATAATTATTTTCAATGAAAATATCTACCTCCCCAGCGAGATTATCCGGGCGGGTTAAAACGCCCTCAAATATGAGGGTATCATAATAGATCCCTGTGGATGGCGATATTTTTAGGGACAGGCCCGGAGATGAGGGGAGCACTTCAACTGCATAGATCATGCTCCGGGAGGGAATAAGGGGATAATCCGGCGAGGTAAACCGAGCAAAAATACGGTGGTTGCCGACAGGAAGGCTGATCTTCTGCCGGAATGAACCGGTTGCATCCGTCTGTATCTTTATGATATTCCGGTCATCCCAGACGAGTTCAACCGGGACAGAGGATACACTTCTCCCATGGGCAGTTACATTTCCCGTGCAGATCACCCCGGTACCTCCATCCGTCATCGAGATATCCAGCGTAGTAATGGTGTCGGCAGCATTCACGACAACCCTGCGTGATTCGGAATATATCTCACCGGTCTCCGGTTCACGGTAATGGGCAAAGATGGTATGATTGCCGGCCCGGATTTTTTCCACAGTATAGGTCCCTGAATACGATCCATCAGGCCCGGTCTGCAGGCCAAGGGAATACACGTTGTCAATAAACAGATTGACGATCCTGTTCTTCGGGTTCTTTCCCGATAAAAAGCCCGTGATATTGATGACATCTTTATAGGAAACCGTCCCGGGATCAAGAGTAAGGCTGAGTTCGTCCGCACTCATATCTGAATCAAGGAGCCGGATACTCAGTATCGAATCACGAGCTGCTTCCACTTCGTAGAGCGGGCTCCTTGACGAATAAATCGGATACGTGGTATTCAGAAACCGTGCCTGGATAATGTGGGTTCCTTCTGAAAGATGGATCTGCGCCTGGTAGGCACCGGTTTTACTGGTTGTCTGGCGCAGGATCGTGGAATAATCCGAGATGATGTCAACGGGAGCGTTTTGCACCGGCTGGTCGGCAAGGACGAGCCCGGTACATACTATCTCGGGCCTGTTGTAGAGCGCACCGATGTCAAGAGTTGTTGTAGAATTTACCGGTGTTACCGAGAAGATCCGGATGACGGATGAGGTAATCCCGGATGTTGCGTAGACAGCATGGTCACCCGGGGTGATACCCCCAATCTCATACCGGGTGGAGTAGATGCCGTCCTTGTCGGTGGTTGCTGAAATGACCGCACGCGAATCGATATAAATGGTCACCGGATATTTATTCTTTTCAGTACTGTCCGATGAATAAATGCCGGAAAACCTGATACGGTCCCCGTATTTTCCTGTCTTCGGTTGCACAAATAATGACAGGGTGGGAATCCGTGGCAGCGGATTTGTTATCGCGGGAGTATTCTTATCTATCGTGTCGACAAGTTGCTGGACTTCCTGTACAGCCTCCTTTTCCGAGCGGGTATCCAGTCCGGCATCAGTGGCAATTTTCTGGGTCTTTTCAGATTCGAGCCGGAATTGTTCTGAAATTTCGTGCATTCGTTTCCGGATGGCCTCCTGCTGCAATTCTATCGACATGAGCGCGCCGCTGTCATCCTGGTAGGTGATCTTCAGCGAATCCAGTTCATCCATGGCGATGGTTGAATTCATCAGTTCCGCGAGCAGGTTCTGCTGGAGTTGCTTGCTTTTGGAAAATTCATCCATTTCACTCTCGGTCATATCGAGGTTGATAACCAGGTTTTTAAGTCTGATATTGTTCTTTGAGTACTGGTCCAGGTAATATTTGACCTGGTCCATGTCCCGGATATTGATGTTTAACATAATCGGGCCGTCATAATCCAGCAGGTCCTGCATCAGGGGAAGAATATCCGTTGTGCTGTTAAATGCCCTGACCTTTAATGCATCGGTGTTTTCATGGAACAATGAAGGAAAAATGTCCTTTTCAAGCGAATAAATCACCGGCCCGGAAAACGTACTCGCAAGTATGGCGATAACACCGAGAACCAATACGAGGAGAACCAGATACCAGGATAATGATCTCATTTCGCGAGGATCTCCAGCACTTTCTGCGTTACGATGCCCCCGAACAGGATGATGCCGATAGCAATCATATACTTGACATAACGGATGTAGGGCGGCAGGGAAAACCGCGTATCCGCCAGTTCAACAATCACGAGAATCCCGATCAGCCAGAGAACAAAGAAGATCTCAAGATCAACACGGCCGGCAAGAAGCATGAAACCGAAGACGATAACCAGCCATGAACAAAGCGCGATTATCGCAAGGATCTTTTTTTTCATCATTCTGTTGAACCCTTAAGGAACCATTGTTTATACCGGCTTTGCCCTATCTGGCTATTCATTGCCGTTTCCTGCGACCGGGTTTCGTTGGGACGCCATCAATTCCCGTGATATACCTGTGTATCCTGCCTTGCAATAATATTATTCGAAGAGTGAGCAATCCATTAAAAAATTCCCGGCTGTGCAATATCGTGCGCCGGTAATCTGTTTTTTCTCTCCGGATCGGCCTTTAATATTTATCTTCACCAGATTATTAATGGATATGTTTTCGGGTATTGGGGTACCGGGGAATTCCGGTGACAGAATTCTCTTTATACTTCTCCACCACGTCCCGTGGATCGCCAACCATGACCCGGTCTCCCTTGCAAAGCAGCATCGTCCGGTCACAGTATTTACTCACCGAATCCAGATCATGGGATACATAGACCATGGTTACCCCCTCATTTTTGAACGTGTTTATGACCTTGTAACATTTTTTCTGGAAATCCATATCCCCGACAGCAAGCACTTCGTCAAGCAGCAGGATCTCAGGATTTGTCTGGATTGCTGTTGAGAATGCCAGCCGTACCTGCATACCCGACGAAAAGTTCCTCAGTCTCGTGTCCCTGAACCGGGTGAGATCCGCAAATTCAAGGATATCATCTGCTTTGTCATCTATCTCCCGGGGGGTGAGTCCCATGATGATGCCATAGATCTTGATATTTTCCGCAGCGGTAAAATCGTTATTAAATCCTACACCCAGTTCCAGAAACGGCGTGACGTGTTTTTTTATCAGTACTGAACCTGACGTGGGGATAAGAATGCGGGCAAGGATCTTGAGAAACGTGCTCTTGCCACTCCCGTTATCGCCGATGATACCGAACATTTCCCCGTCCTCTATGGTGATGCTGATATCCTTAAGCGCATGGAATGTCTCAAACGGTACCGGCGTAAAAAAACCCGTTAGTGCCTGGAAGAGGGTATTGCGTTTTTCATGGGGTATCCGGAAAACCTTTTCGAGATGGCAGGTTTCAATGACATCCATTATAACTCCTCCGCAAACCGGGGTTCCAGCCGGGTGAATATTGCATACCCGATTCCCAGGATGACAAATGCAATTATAATAACAAATGCTAATGACGCCGTATTCGGCACTTTCGAATAGAGGGTGACATCACGGGCAAGGAAAATTATCTGCGCAAGGGGGTTGTAGGATAATATCTTCAGGAGCGATGAGGGGAATATACTTAATGGATACATCACCGGTGTTGCAAAAAAACCAAGCTGCAGGACCAGTGCCCAGATGTACTGAATATCCTGGTAATAGACATTGAGGGCAGCCAGTGCAAGCGATACCCCGAGAGTCAGGATATAGAACAGGATAATAATGAAGGGAAGACAGGCAATATTGAGTGACAGCGGAATCTGGAATATGGCCATAAAGATTACAAAAACCACTGATTCAAAAAGGCTCATCAGAAATGCTGTGGTACAGGTTGAGATCACCAGGATCTCGCGGGGGAAATATACCTTCTTGATCAGGCTGGGCTTGAACCGGATGGCTGCAAGACTTGCTGTCGTTGCACGGGAGAAAAAGCTCCACATGATGATCCCCATAAGTAAGAAGAGCGGGTAATGCTCTACCGGGTATTTCATCAGGTTGGAAAAGACCAGGTAAAGGATACTGAGCATCAGCAGGGGTTCGAGTAACGACCAGAAATACCCAAGAACCGAGTTTTTATACCTCTGCTTGAAATCCACCCAGGCAAGGGTCCAGATAAGGTACCGGTACTTATATCGTTCCCTGAGAACCTGTGTAAGCATCATTCACCGCCTTTTTTAGCCTCTCTTCGAAATGCGGGAGATCGAATTCCCGTGCCCGCGCAATGCAGGCATCATGGTATGATTCCGGGTTTCTGTTCAGAGTTTTTATTGCATTTAGTATATCCCCCTGTGATGGCTTAACAAGCATTCCTGTATCCGGGGTAACCGTTTCACGAAACCCCCCCTCATCCACGGCAAGAACCGGCTTCCCGCTGGCCATGGCTTCAAGCGGGGTGAGCCCGAAATCCTCGTCAAGAGCTGTGCAGATGTGTCCCCGGCACCGGGCATACAGGTCGATAAGCCGGTCTTCAGGTACTTCCCCCAGCAGGATCACATTTTCCGGGAGATGCTCCCTCATACTCGTTGCATATTTTGATGCATGATCTCCTTCGGCGTATCCCCCGACAATGATCAGGTTTTCCGCGGGCATCTTCCGGAATGCGTCAATCTGGAGTTCGATCCGTTTTTCCGGGTACAACCGGTTTACCGAGAGCCAGAAATCCCCGTACAGGGTACAGTGATACCGGGATATCTCAACCGGGGGATAAATAACTTCAGCATCCCGTGAGTATGTATGCCGGATCCTGTTCTGAACATTTTTTGAATTGGTCACAATGGTATCGATATGGCGGACAGCTTGCTGGTCGAAGTTCCGCTGGAAATGCGACCAGATCCTGAACTCCTGCCGGGAAATAATGTCCTCGCGGCTTAAAAAGAGGGAATACAGGTCGTAAAACGCCCTGACCGGCGTGTGACAGTACCACATATTCGGGTGGTGCCGGTGTGCTGCATAGTGTGCCCAGTTTCCACTGAAAATGAAGAAATCGTAATCGTTTGAAAAATCGCACTGATAAAATTTCAAACAGGCAGAGATCTGCTTGAATCCCCGGTATTTCAGTGTGGGGCCAAGACTGATAACCGGGACTTCTGGTCGTAACTGGGCCATAGCATCAATATCGGTAGTGATAATATCAGCATCCAGGATCTTCGCCATCATGAGGATGACCCGCTCCCCCCCGCCAATTGCCCCGAAATAGTCATGGAAGATAGCGGTTTTCATAATGATGCCCTGTAGTTATAGAATCCGGCTTGTAAGTATTTATTCAGGTCGAAACGGCTTCATGATCAACCGTTTATTTTCTCCCGGCGGGTTTATCTATTCGCTTCGGCAGTGTGGCAGAGTTTTTGGTTATTCTTTACGGGGATCTTCCTAATGCCTTTCGTCTGGTATACAGGATACAACAGAATTCGTATCATCGTGATCATATCCGTGCGAAGAAACCCGGTGCCGCTCTCCTTATTATCCATGCAGATAAAACGATTGATCACGAAATACCGGGCAGATAAACTGCAAAGACCGGATATTTATCACGAGTATCATGAAAGAATCCGATCATTTTTCCCCGGTTCAGCGATCAGTACCTGCATTGACAGAAGATGGTTCTTTGGACGTTGAATCTGCCGACAATATCGGAATACATGATCCTGATCAGCTCAAGAGGAAAATTGAGGATCTGGAAAACCGGCTTATTCTCCTTGAATTTGCCGTTCAGGACCGGACCGATGAAAAAGTGGAACTATTGGAACTGATACAGGAGAGAGAGAATTCCCTGTCGTGGAAATTATGTCAGGTATACGGGAGGATAATTCCTCCCGGTTCCTCCCTGACAAAAATGATAACTGCATTCCTGACCCGGATTGTGCAGGTCATCCCAAAAAAAATGCCGGTATCCGGTCATCATCATAGGGAAAAAAATGCCCGTCTGAAAGGAGAACTTGCCGGTATATTGCAGGAAAATAAGGATTCCTGCAGGGGCATCATCCTGGTACCCCCCACATGCGAGTGGAATATTCCGCTCTTTCAGCGACCCCAGCAGTTATCTCTGGCTCTTGCCGGCCTGGACTATCTGGTTTTCTTTTCTTCGTGGGGAGAAAAATACGATACTGTCAGCGGTTTTCATAAGATTACGAACCGGTGTTATATTACAGATCAATACCCGTTTCTTGTTGAGGAATTGCCCCCTTTTTATTGTCTTCTCCCTTCCACCTATGTTGCATCTGGTGTAAGCGAGATCCGGAAATTAAAGAACAAATCAGTAATTATCTATGATTACCTCGATGAAATATCCGACAGGATTATCCCCTTCCCTCTCGACATGCTCCGTCGTCATCATGGATATCTGCTCAGGAATGCCGATATTATTCTTGCAACTGCCGGCAGCCTGTATGATGAGGCCAGAAAAAAGCGCGGGAATGATGTTTTTTTTATCCCAAATGGCGTGGAGTACTCACATTTCCATATCCTGAGGGATCGGGATGCTATCCCCCCGGATTTACTGCCCATTATCTCACGGGAAAATCCGGTTATCGGTTACTTTGGAGCTTTTGCAACATGGTTCGATTACGGACTCATTACCGAACTTGCAGAGAAACGACCCTTGTATGAAATTGTCCTCATTGGATGGGATTATGACGGGAGTATGCGGGACAAAGGGCTGGAAAAGTACCCCAATATTCATTATATCGGTCCAAAAGAATATGCGCAGCTTCCCGCATATGCAGTCTGGTTTGATGTATGCACGATTCCCTTTCTCATCAATGAGATTACTCAGGCAACCTCTCCCATCAAATTATTTGAGTACATGGCGCTGGGAAACCCGATTGTTACCACGGAAATGGCTGAGTGCCTGAAGTACCCGTCGGTTCTTATCGGGAAAACCCATGAAGAATTTATCGGGAAAATTGACCAGGCTCTTACATACCGTCAGAACCGGAATTATCTTGAACTGCTGGATACGGAAGCACGGGAAAATACCTGGGCCGCAAGAGCGGCTGATATTGACACGATCCTCCAGTCCGTGGACAGAAAAAAACGGGAGGATTAATCATCTTGTCAGAGATTCTTCTGGAAACCCTGTTACATCACCGGATTACGAGACATGACAGTATGAAGATCTATCTCAACACAAACGGCATGCACCGGGAAATGTGCATAGTGCAGGCACGGGATGGATCCTCTTCCAGAAAAAAAAATAATGAGTGAACAATTATTTGATACCAAACTGTCCGACCCGCAGGAGATCAGTTTTCCCGGTGTTATCTCGTTGTTTGAAGGCAATGAGCCCCTTCTGGATAAACGGATTTACCATTGTATCGGATTAATCCCGGCAAGATTACCTCATGCAAAAGGTTCTTTTTAACCCATGGCGATCTGCTGACAGAGCCTTTGCGTTCAGCAATGATTCGACGCCGGATTAATCCGGCTGTTTGTTTCATTACGCGATGAGGTACGGGAACAGGATACCCGCGATCGGGTCCGGTATTTTGGCAGCGAAAAGATCGTCATTACAAAATATTATTTCCCTGATCTGAGAAATTCCCTGCATAATTTTACCGTATTCAGCACATCTGATATTGTCAGCCGGAAACGGTACCCGGACACCGGCTGCTGTCGGCCGCTCGGGCAGCTGGTGATCAATCCTGAGGGTTTTGTTGACTTATGCTACGTGAATATCAACGACAAACGGGTGTCCCAGAATGAATGGGATAATTCTGTGGTGGATATCTTCGATAATGATACGGAACAAAACCGGATCAGAAAACAACTCTTAAAAAATAACCGGCCGGGACTATTGCCCTGCGCGAATTGCAGTTTTTCCAGTTACGCCCGAAAAATTATTTTATAAATCATCAGGCCCGGGAAAACACCCGTTTCCGAAGAAAAAAAACGGCGAGGTTACTGCGATACTGCTGGAAGGATGGTTTTTTTTCGTGAATCCTGAAATGAGGGATGCTTATTCGTGGAATATGATGGTGTCTTTTGGCAGCGAATGCGTCAACGATCTTTTCCGGATGTTTTTTTGAGAGATATTTTTTACAAGAACTTCGTAATGTTATTAAATTCTCCAGTTTTATTGAAACGATATATCCATATCGTGTTCTCATGGCTGACCGGATCTCGATCATTGTCCCGACATACAACCGGAAAGTGATGCTGCAGCGGCTGCTTGAATCCTTCAGCAGACTGCAGTGTTGCTGCCCGCTGGAATTTATCATCGTGGATGATTGTTCCGATGACGGGACCGGGACGATGGTTGATGCCTGGAAGGACACCGCCGGTCTTTCCGATGTGATATACCATCGTCTTGCTTCGCGGTCCGGGCCGGCAATGGCACGAAATGCCGCGATCAGACTCTCGACCGGAAATATCATCGCGTTTACCGATTCTGACTGTATAGCAGATCCAGCATGGATTGAGCAGATGTACCGGCGGCTGATCAGTAATCCGGTATATGCCGGGGCCGGGGGCCGGGTGCTTCCGGTACATCAGGACATATTTTCCCTGTATAATACGGTATACGGCATCCTTGAACCCCCCACTCACGTCAACGCGGTTATCGGCGCAAACTGCATCTTCTGGAAACAACCTGTCATCGATGTGGGGATGTTTGATGACTATTTCTTCTATCCCGGCGGAGAGGAGATTGCGCTCTGCATGAAACTGTGGATCAAGGGGTACCGGTTCGGGTTTGAAGAGCATGCGGTAATATATCACGATTACCGGGAGAACCTGAAGGATTTTGTAAAATCCTTTTACCATTATGGCAGGGGGGAGCGGATTATCATCGAGAACCGGCTCAAAGACTATCTCCGGTATATGCCGTATCCCGAACAAACACATAATTACCTTGCATTCAGATTTTTTTTCTTATTCTGGTTAATTTTTCTCGTGCGGATCGTCATTGGAACATTCAGGCAACACGTTTTTGTCCGGACTCTGCAGATTACGAATAAAAAAAGGTTTATGCTTATCGGACTGTATGCACTCCAGAATTTTTCCTATCACCAGGGGCGGGGGACCTTCTCCGCAACCATTGTCCGGCAGGTCAGAAAATACGGGGCAGGAACCCCGGAATCTATCAGGTTTCCGGAAGAGTCCTGACCGGGTTCCATATCCGAATGGTACGTCATGCATCATAGATACATTCCAGAAGCCGGACGCCTGTCCGGTTGAGGCAATACCTGTCGCAGCCCGGGGTACGTCATGAGGTAACCCGTTATCTTACACGATCAGGATGGATTCAGGTCGGTTGTGCGAATAAATTATTATTCAACCAAAAACCGCAAATCCCATTTTTTCCATTTTTCAGATACTATGTACACGTGCCTTTCGGGTCATAACCCGATATTGACCGGGCATTTTCGATCCGTGCCCGTGAGTATCTCAAACCGTAGAAAGACGGGAATAATACTCATTATACCACGCGACAGAGCGTGCAACTCCTTCTTCTATCTGGACCTTTGGTTGATAGTCCAGATACTTTCGTGCCTTCCTGATATCGATTACCGACTTCATTACCTCACCAGTCCGGTTTTCCTGAATAATGATTGAATTTTTTCCTTTCATGGAATTTCTAATCAGATGTGCAACTTCAATAACCGGAATGCTCCTGCCGGAGGAGATATTGAAGATATTATTTTTTATCGCCGGAAATTTTTCAATACAGCTGATTATTCCCTCTACGGTGTCATCGATATAGGAGAAATCCAGAAGTTTATCCCTGCCGAGTACAACGAGATCCTGATCATCCCGTGTCAACCGGATAAAGAGGGGAATAACCCGGTCACTGGCATCATACATGCCGTACACATTCGAGAACCGGGTAATAACAAACTGCATGCCGTAGCACCGGTGATAGGCATGAACCAGGGCCTCTCCGCCGATCTTGGTTGCCGAATACGGGTTTTCACACCCATTGATATCTGCGTCAGGTTCTGCATGGATTCCAAGGTTTGAATTGCCATACACTTCGCGGCTCGATGCAAACAGGAAATTGTGTATCGCGTGCTCCTTACAAAACTCCAGGGTATTGAAAAGCATCTCAAAATTGTCCCTGGCAAGTGCCGGGGTGACTACCAGATTGTAGACCCGGGCATTTGCAGCAAGGTGGATTACCATATCAATATCAGTGGGAAGCTGCTCATAATCCCCGGATTTACGCAGGTCTGCAATAATGGTCAGTTCATTGATCTTCCGGTTCCAGGGATTTGGCCGTATATCTGTCCCGACAACAGAATATCCTGATTTGAGTAATAATTCGCACAATCGTGTCCCGATGGTTCCGCTGCTCCCGGTAACTAATATTTTTTTTATTGAAATACGAATCCCTGAAAAAATATGAACGTGCGTTTTTAAATAAGATCCCTCTCACCTTTCCACAGTCGGTCTCCGCAATTTTTCCCCAATATATTCCCCTATCCACTTACGGAAAAACTGTATCTTTTCGCCCAGGGGTTCCCTCATTGCGCCGGGTTTCACCGGGTGATACAGTTTATTTCTGCGTATCCCTGCCCTTGATCTCGAGGGCCTCCAGCGTATGGTGCAGAACGGGTTGAGAAGACCTGCTGCGCTGCCGGAGGTATAGAACCTGTTTTTCAGGTACGGCGGGGTAAATTCCCCGTTCCCGCCGATATCAAGCAGGGTATAACCGCTGGTATCCAGGAACGTCGGGAGCGAAACTTCGGGGTAACCCCGCCAGCCATTCTGCTGTTTATCATGAATAAGTGCGAGGGCACGATGCGAAATCCGGTAGATGACATTGAAGGATCTTAGGTACCTGGCCCGGTCGATGGTTTCGGTGGGGTGATCCAGGGAATACCACCACCAGAAGGCGGGTTCTTCATGGAAGCGGCGGATATGGCTTGTGATCAGGTCGTCATGACATGGTTCAAAGGCACGCAGGAATGATCCCCAGTCACCGGTATAGCGGACATCAAACTCGACCACCCAGTAGTAATCATACCCCGGGTGGGTATGAAAGAAGTCCAGGATGGGGAAATGGACATGCTCATAGAGCCTTCCATTATCGAGACGCGGATAAGGAAGACGCGAGAACATCTCGCTCTCAACGATAATATGACAACGCGGGAACCTCCGGGCGATCTCCCCTGCACCGGGGGTTCTTGAATCGAGAAGCAGCCACACATCCGGGGAACCGGGATAATCCAGAGAAAAAAATTTCAGGAATTCTGCCTCAAGTTCCGGGCTCCACGCGTGGGTCATCCACAATAATGCAGACCGGGACGTCATGCGTGTTCATCCGCCGCTCGTTTCCCGCTCAGAATCGCCTGGTCCATATTCAGGTACTCCCATTCCCCGAACCGCCCGTTCGTGCTGATGTGGAGCTGGCTCAGGTACTGATGGAGGGTACGGGTGTTCTCCCGATGATTCAGATCATAGATAATGTATGCCGGATTCAGGGTGAATACCTGTGCCGTTAAAACCCGCTTCCGGTCTTCCTCCTTAAGGATCCCAACCCGGATCAAATCCGCGATGCATTGCTCAATCAATGTCTCGCGGTTACGGGGTACCTGGACGGACTCGCTGATCTCGAGCTGGAGTGAACTGCAGCCGTCAGGGACCATGTCCGAAGAGAAGTTTTTCGGGATGCTGAGCCGGTGAAAGACGGTGCTATCCTCCGGAAAATAAACCCAGTGCATTGGTTCTACCGGCCCGATCTCCGATCCCTCAAGGCCGATATTCACCGTATGAACCGTGTTGAATTTTAATGCATCAGCACAGCGCTGGACTGCTGGCGGTATTCCTGCACCCAGCAGGCGAATCAGCTGCGGTAAAGGAATGGTTGAGATTAATCTGCCGTACCGGATGCTCCGGCCATCCGCCAGCATCATCTGATGGCGGGCACCATCCAGGGAAATTACCGTTGTGTTCAGCCGGAGACGGTCAGGAGGAATGAACCTCAAAAATGCCCGGGACAATGCTTCGATTCCTCCTGTTTCGGGATACCAGAATTCCTGGTTCGGGCCATATTTTTTTTGGGGGGGGAGCAATGCACCCTTCAGAACATCCTGTATCTCCGGGAGAGGAACACGGCCATCAATCCAGTCGAAGTTCATCTCCTTCAAATCCCATGCCCAAAGACGCCGGTTATACGGGACCATGAAGTGTTCTGCAATACCCCGGCCGAAATTCCGGAATATCCATTCCTCGAAGTCATGGGGTGGTATCCCATTTGCTTTATTGATCTTTGCCTCGATCAGACCCATGAGGTTCTCAACAATCACCGGGGGGGGGCAGACCAAAATTGTTTGTCTGATAGGGATATTCGGTAAAAACGCCCCGGCTAAAACAGAAACTCTCCCGTACCTGCCTGCGGATGTTTCCCTTCAGGAGTTTATTGCAGATCAGATCCCGGGTATACGGGTCACGGGGGTAGAGGATATGAATCGAATGATCAAAAGAAAATCCTTTGCAGGTTTCCGTGCGGGCCAGTCCTCCGGCTTCAGGATTACGTTCCAGAAGTACATAATCCGCGTCTCCCCGCTCCTCAAGGTGATAGGCTGCTGATAATCCACAGAGCCCGGCACCAAGAATTACGGTCTCGTAATACGGGGGCATCGTGTGTTTCACCACATTACCCTGAAGGAGTGATAGGTTCCACCGGTTTTCGGGTTATAGCCCAGTACCGAGCGGGCTTTTTCTGTGCTGACAAGACATTCATTTCCGGTCGTATGGTTCGGAATATCCGGCCAGTCTTTTTTGAGAAAGTCCTGGATATCAACGATCGTTGGATCAATGTACTGGTCAGCGATGTTGAAGGCATCAAAACCCGAGGGGATATCGGTTTCGAGAGCACGGACAAATCCGTTGACCGTATTCTCAACGGATGTACTGATGTAAAAATTCCACGGGTACAGTGAACGGACACCCGGGAACTCCAGGCGCAGTGCCACTGCCTGCATGTCATGACCATTGCAATGCTGTGCAAGATAGCGTTCAAATTCTCCTTTTAAAAAACCATAGGGGCTCTGACCTTCGGCAATAGTTGGCAGATAGTTTGTTTCAAGGATGGGGAACTGTTCGATGTGGAAGGGTTTATTGATGTTATACACCTGTGCGGATGAGGCAAAAATGAATCTCTTCACGCCGGCAGCCTGTGCTGCCCTGAATATATTGACCGATCCTTCGAAATTGATCCGCTGGTAATCAGCAGCGGTCATTCCGGGGACGTTCGGATGCGGGAGAGCGGCCAGGTGGATGACCGCATAGCTGTTTTTGAATCGTTCGGTAAGATGATCAGGAGTGTCGAGAATAGTATCAGATGTCGGGCGAATAAGCCGGGTTTTGACCAGCAGCCGTTCCGCACGCGATTGAGCCTGCCGGATTTTCGGGGCAAGGGACCGGGACAGCCGCGAACTGGAGGTTCCCAGGTACCGGTGACGCAGCATATCTACCAAAACCCCCCTCATCGGATCGAAGATGTCAATATCGTATCCCTGGTTGCGCAGGCCGGATTTTATAACTCCTCCGACAAAACCGCTTCCCCCGGTGATCGTGATCGTTTTTTTCCTGCCTGTCATAGTCAGTTATAACCGTTGGTTATCGTGAAATATACACCTGCTGTTTTGTGCCGCGAATTCCATGAACAACTGGCCGTCTGGAAGTGAACCGAAAGCAGTTGGATGGGGTTTTGGATTATTTTTAGTGCATCATTCATCTGATTACCGGAACCGTTAAGAGAGAAACAATAAATGGAAATCCCCTCAAGTACATTTAACGCTGAATTCCGACAATGACACCTGAATCCGGGATGGATACCATCCATATTGTCTCCGCTTCCGATGATACGTTTGCACTCCCCCTTGGGGTAATGCTGACCTCCCTATTTGAAAATTCACCCTCCCGGGGCAGAATTGTTGTCACTATCCTTGATGGGGGAATCTCACTCGTAAACAGAGAAAAAATTCTTCGTATTGCGGAAAAATACAGGGCAGTTATTCACATTCTGACGATAAATAAAGATAAATTTAAGGATCTTGTTATCCCGTTTCATCTGAAAACCCCAACCTATTACCGGCTGGCAATACCGGATTTACTGGATGCATCTATTGACAAGGTGGTGTATCTGGATTGTGATCTGATTGTACAAGACGATATCGCCCGACTGTGGAACGTTGATGTTTCACACCATTATCTTGCAGCGGTTGAAAGCGTGGGTGTCGAACGAGGTTACTACTTGCAGGATACGAAAACCCGATTAAAAATACCCGTGGGCAATAAAATTTTTAATGCCGGCGTGATGATAATAAACCTGGCACAGTGGCGCAAGGATAACATTCATCATAAAATACTGGAATTCATCCTTCATAACCCCGATAAAATACAGTTAGCTGATCAGGATGGGTTGAATGCACTCCTTTCTGATAAATGGCTTTCGTTACCACTCCGGTGGAACCAGCAGACAATTCTGCATAAAAACATACAGACCAACAAAGATCCCGGATTTATTGAAGCGATCAATAATCCCGCCATTATTCATTTTACCGGAGAAATTAAACCCTGGCATTTTGCCGATAAACACCCCCAAAAAAACGAATTTCTGAAGTACCTCGCCATGACTGAATGGAAATCCTGTGAGGTGTCGGTAATCCTGCCCGCTCTTGATGAGGAGCACACAATTGGGGTATGCATTACCAAAATACGGAAAATCTTTCTGGAGAATAATATCCAGGGCGAGATTATTGTGGCGGACGCATCCACCGATCGCACTGCTGAAATTGCCCGGTCGATGGGTGCAAGAGTAATCCACCCGAAAAAAAGCGGGTACGGGAATGCATACCTCGCGGCATTTGAACAGGCGCAGGGGCGATGTTTCGTTATAGGGGATTCCGATGATACCTATGATTTTTACGAGATCCCCCTGCTGCTTGCGCCGCTGAAGAACGGAGCAGACCTTGTCATCGGCTCCCGGTTTAAAGGCACCATTCAACCGGGATCCATGACCCCCCTGCACCGGTATATTGGCAACCCGCTCCTTACGTGGATGGTCAACCTGATCTTCGGGACCCGGTTCTCTGATACCCACAGCGGGTTCCGGGCAATCACGAAGGAAGGTCTGGATCGTCTCAACCTGAAGTCCGGCGGTATGGAGTTCGCGTCCGAGATGCTCATCATGGCATCCAAAGAAAATCTGCGTATCGAAGAAGTCCCCATCAATTATTATCCCCGGAAGACACCTTCCAAACTGCACAGTTTTGCCGACGGCTGGCGGCATATACGGTTCGTCCTCCTCATGAAACCGCTGCCATTCATAGCCATACCGGGTATCATTTTTGCCGCTATCGGTTTCCTGCTGATGAGCTTTTTTTACCTGAAGGGAAATGTCGAGTCATCCCACCTTCATACCTTCATCCTTGGTGCCATCATGATGATGGGCGGCATACAGGTCGTTGTTTCAGCTCTCCTGATGAAAACCTATTCTGTCATCCACGGGTACGAGACAAAAACCGGGATCATCGAACTTTTCATGCGCTACCACAACCTGGAAAAATTCCTCGTGATCGGTGTGCTTCTTGCATTTATCGGGATTCTTATCGGACTCAACATCTTCATCTGGTGGATTAGTGAAAATTTCGGCTTAATTTCCCAGATCTCGGAAGCAATCATCTCGCTCGTCCTGATCACCACCGGGCTGCAGATCTTCCTCTTCGCTGTGTTCCAGAGCATGATGCTCTTAAATGAGAATAACGGATCCGGGTAGGCAAAGCAATGAAGATCGCCTTTGTCTACGATGTTATCTACCCCTACGTTAAAGGTGGCGTGGAAAAACGCATTCGTGAACTCGCGTTTCGTCTTTCACGCCGCGGGCACGATGTCCATATCATCGGCATGAAATACTGGGAGGGGCCGGATACCATTAACCATGACGGGGTAACCCTGCACGGCATCTGCGCGGCACAACCCCTCTATGCTGACGGCAGGAGAACGATTGGGGAAGCAATCTATTTCAGTTACCGTCTCGTCCCGTTCCTGGTGCGGGAAGAGTTTGATATCATCGACTGCCAGCAGTTCCCCTATTTCCCCTGTTTTCCGGTAAAACTCGCATCGGTCATGAAAAAAAAGTCTTTTATCATCACATGGCACGAGGTATGGGGCGACTACTGGTATGAATACCTGGGATGGAGTGGAGCTTTTGGAAAAACAACCGAGCGCCTGGTCGCAGGACTCACATCGGATACAATAGCGGTCTCCGGATCAACAGCAAAAAAGCTACGGCGCTTTAACGTCCACGATGAAATCAGTATCATCCCGAACGGTATTGATATCAGTCACCTTAATTCCCTTCCCCCGGGCTCGGTTTCCTCAGATATCATCTTTGTCGGACGTCTGATTAAAGAGAAACATGTGGATGTGCTGGTCCGGGCATTTGCAAAACTCCTGCCAGATTCCCCGGACCTTACCCTGCTGATCCTTGGTGATGGGCCGGAGCGTGAAGCAATCAAGTCCCTGATCAGGGATCTCGTGCCCGAAGACCGGGTGATCTTTAAACCATTCCAGGATTCCCATGACGAGGTCATCAGCCTGATGAAGGCGTCGCATGTCTGCGTCATTCCCTCCACGCGGGAGGGATTTGGCATCGCTGCTCTCGAAGCACTTGCCTGCGGCCTTCCGGTGGTCACCGTGGACCACCCGGATAATGCAATCCGGGAATTGATTACCGGAGAGACCGGGTTTCTTTCGTCCCTGTCCGTTGAGGATCTTACAGAAAAAATACAGATCGCCCTCCGGCAATATCCGGAGATGCGGGCAGCGTGCAGTAAATCGGCAGCAGAGTACGACTGGGACCGGATCGTTCTTCAGCTGGAGAGCCGTTACCAGTCACTGGTTTCCCGCTGAACAATGCAAGGGGATTCCAGTATTTTTTTGGAAAAAAAACTGCTCTGGAAAAAACCTCTTTCAAAAATTATAATCGCCCCCCTTGCGCCAGCCCAGCCCCCATTGAGGGGGGCGCATATGATGCCTTGGAAATATTTGTACTGATATTCTCTCTCATTTTTATATACAGGTAATACGGTTCTATCGCAACTGGTTCGCATCAGCGGCGGGGCAAAACCCCAGGAGCGTCAGGTCCCTGTAAATGATATCTCATGAAAATTGGCACGATGCCTGCGGCCACAGGCATACAGAATGGAAATTTTTGCTCTGTAGAAAACCTTTCTCGCGTGATACGATACCCCCCTCTTTTGCCACCAGTCCCCCGTTGAGCGACGGGGCGCATTGTGATATTCCGTTTAGGATGCAGGTAATACGTCGTTATCGCAATTGGGGGCTGCCCCAGCGGCGGAGGTGAAGCCCCCGAGAGCGTAAGAGTGTTCTAAATGATTTAATATGAAAATGAGTAACTCACCGACTCCCTTCACGAAGATTCTGTTCAAGAACTGAGTCCGGGTGAATTACCTTAAAGCCATGTTCGACAATAAAATCAATAGCCGTTTGAATGTC
>JBAZHD010000033.1:0-32888 GCA_041652515.1 Methanoregula sp. | reverse complement strand
GCAAGGGAGAGGGGCGATCATATCTTTTGAAAAAAAAAAGTTTTCGCCAGAATAGGAAAAAAAACGGGAAATCCGGCATACTTACGGCAGCCCGACCGACCCGATCAGCGCAGTCCCGTTCTTCAGGTCGCTCATTACGATCTTATCTGATGCCATGGTATAGAGCACATCCTCGATAAAGAACGCACGCTGCACACGGCGCTGGTTACCCGTATCCCGGTAATGGACAACCGTGCCTTTTTCAGTAAACCCTTTCTCCGGGTTCACGCCAAACACGTATGCCCCGCCCCAGACCGGCTGCACGCCATTGGAGCCGTACGTATTTTCCACGATATGAACGGGCAGGACAAGGAGGTCTTTTTCCCGGTCGAACAGGAAGGCCTTGTGGTCCCGGAGCACTTCGGAGTCGCTGCCATAACTGCCCAGTCTCTCCTCGCTGACCAGCCGCGGGTTGTGCACATCGGCAACATCGAAGAGCGCGAGTTTCAGGCCGCTCCGCGTGGACTCTTTCCCGACACCAATGAGGTGGGTGGCATCATAGGGGTGAAGGTAACTGGAGAAGCCGGGAATATGCAGCTCGCCAAGGACCTTCGGGTCTTCCGGGTCAGCAAGCTCGATCACGAAGAGCGGGTCGGTCTCGCGATACGTCACGAGATACAGCCGTTCACCCATGAACCGTGCCGCATAGATCTGCTGGGTGGGAGCGAGGTCCCCGACCGACCCGATGACCCGGATTCGGTCATCAAGAACCGTTACCTTGCTGGACGGGCCTTTGCCCGTGCGGCTGTAATCCTGCACGGTCGTTGCCACCCGCAGGTTCCCGCCGTACTCATCGAGCGAGAACTGGTTCAGCAGCGTCCCGTCAATGGTGCCCCGGGCGGTATAGGTCAGTTCTCCGTTGTCCAGGGCAAACGAATACAGGTCGGTTGACGTTGCCGTGCGATCATTCGTATTTGCGGGGACGGCGATGTACAGGTTTTCCCAAGAGACATAGACGGTCCCGGCCGATCCGATGAGGAATGTTTTGGCTTTCACGGCATCGGTTGTACGGATATCGACCGAACCGATGGTGGTCAGGTAATACTCCGAATCCGTGCGATCAAAGTAGTAGACCGGCGGTTCAGCAGAGCCCCGGGCACTGTCATACACGGCAGGAAATCCCGCACCGGTGTCATACGGGTCAAGGTACGAATGCATCACGAAATAGAGCGTCGACCCGATCATGCGGCTGTCCCTGTACAACCCGTCCAGTTCCATCTCGCGAATGAGTGCGGGATGTGCCGGGTCTTTCACCGAGTAGACAAACACCTGCGTCTTCTGCGAGACCGGGATCGTATACCAGCAGGCCCCGGGAGGACACTGACGGAAATCGTCCCGTTTCTGCATGGTACTGATCAACACAAGCCGGTCCCCGTTTATGTATAATGATTCTGGCGAACCGGAGAACTGCAGGGAGGCAATGATACCGACGTTTGTGGCAGGATAGCCTTTGAGAATGTGGAGTTTGTTGCCGGTGACGACATAGACGTAGGTCCCGTCCGTCTTGACGATATCGGCCTCGTCCACGTCTTTGACCTGGACGTTGGTGGAGGAATATTCCCGGCCGGCCACTGCGGGATCTGCGGGAGATGCCTGCGATATTGCGGCCGTTGATGATGACGGGGATGAGTATGGTGATGACGATGAGGATGCCTTGATCGTCCCGACAGCACCGGAGAACTCGCCGCTCTGGCTCTTCTGGGTGGGCTTGAATGAGGATGAATAGACCTGCACAAGGATCTCGTCATCGGGAGCCAGGTTTGTCTGGCCAGTTATGGAGATCCGATCACCGACACAATAATCGCCGACCGGGTTGACACCGATAAATGAACCGTTGACAGCCGTTGGCTGCGAGAACCTCTGTACCTGCTGCTGTTTCTTTTCTGTGGAACAGTCAACAAGGTTGAAGAGAGCCACGCCGGTTGCTTCCTGAACGATAGCACCGGCCGTCACAATATACTCGTCGGGCCTGAATGTCCGGGTATCGATATCGAACTGCCAGGTCCGGGTTCCGCCGGGTTGGGCGGTTGTCTGTGGTTCTGACGTCACGGCCCGCGTTGTCAGGAGTCTGGGAGTGTCGCTGTTCTCAATGTGCGACCGGACAAATGCCCGGGCTTCTTCCGCGGAGGAGAACCGGGGCAGGACTTCGGCACCGGGGGTAATCATCTGCTGTACGACCGGCTGGAATGTCGTAACGGTGCTGACGGTCCCCGCGGCGTTCGGCGGGTACAGGGCCATCACTGCAACTGCAAGGATGATGCCCGTGATAATTCCTGAAAGGACAAGGAGTGGCAGGTATTTTTCGTTCATGACTGATCGCCTCGGGTCACCGTAATACCGGCGACCATGATGATATACGGTTGAAAAAAGGGTCCGGGTTAATAAACGATTTATGAGCAAATCCTCTACATGTCCATTCAGTGACCTCAGGAACTGAGGGGGGGTCGGGCGGTGTACTTCAGCGACCACCCCGTACTGGCAGTGACCGGGAATTATCACCGGAAAAACCGGATTTTTTTCCCATGCGGATGGTCGGGCCGGATCAAATGTACCCGCACGACCCCCTCCACGCCCCATCTGTCCCGGCCATTTTTTCCTGAAGTTTTACGAGATAAAATACCGAAAAATTGTCTGGTGCCGGGTGGAGGGGGTCGCATGGGTACAAATCATCAGCACCGCCATGCACGCTGCTTATTTCTGCTCAGCCGGACACGAAACAACCTGTACCGGCTGCTTTCCCTTTTTCCTGCGGTAAAGGAAGAACCCGGCAACCGCGATGAGAATAACCGGCAGGAAGGTGATGGTGGTTATGATGATCGCGTCAACGATGCCAAGAAGTCCTTCGATACCCCGGTTGATCGCGGATACGAAACTGTGCCCGGTCTCGGCATGCACCGGCTCCGGTTCCCGGATCGTGATGGTAATGGTCGAGAGATCGATCTTGCTGTCAAGGTACTTCAGCCGGCCTTCGAGCCGGTTCAGTTCGGTCTGGATACGATCGATCTGCTGCTGGATAGCGATGATATCGCTGATCTTTGTCGCTTTCTTCATCAGCACGTAATACTGGGCGAGCTGGACCTCATACGATTTTTTCTGTGCATGGAGATCGATATATTCCTCGGTCACGTCCTCGCCCTGCGTGGAGACCGACAGCACGGTGCCGGCCGATTTCACGCCGGCAAGCGTGGTCTCGAACCGGGCCTGGGGCACGCGGATCACGACCGTGCCGGTATGCCTGCTGCCGGATGCCTGTATGGTTGAAGAGGAGAGGTACCCGCCCTGCGCAGTGACAAGGGCCTGGATTGATTCGACCGTGCCGGTAACGTCGCTCACTTCAAGCGTAACCGACCCGGTTTTGATAATCTTCGTATCGGCGCCGACAACACCCGCGTCCTTTATCAGGGGAGCTGGCGCAGCGACGGCAATGGCTGAATCCGATGCACGGACGGTCCCGGTCG
Organism: Methanoregula sp.; assembly: GCA_041652515.1. Taxonomy (GTDB): domain Archaea; phylum Halobacteriota; class Methanomicrobia; order Methanomicrobiales; family Methanospirillaceae; genus Methanoregula. The sequence continues at coordinate 29,391 of JBAZHD010000033.1, read as the reverse complement.
TGCCGGAGAACTCCCCGCCCTGGGACTTCTGCGTAGGCTTGAAGGACGAGGAATAGACCTGCACGAGCATCTCCGCTCCTTCCGGCAGGTTGGTCCTGCCGGTGATGGTGAACTTCTCGCCAACATACCGGTCGCCAATCGGGTTTATCGTGATGTAATACCCGGGAGTTTCCGGGCGGGACGATGTCGCCTGTCCCTCCGGGGCCCTGTTGACATTCGCAGACGAGCGTTCAACAACGTTGAAGAGTGCTGTGCCGGTCGCTTCTTCCATAACGGCTGCAGCGGTCACGATATACTCATCGGGTTTGAAGCTCGTTGTATCGACAGCGAATCGCCAGGCCCGGTCGCCGGTCCCGGCGGGAGAGAGGACTTCCGCCATGCCGGCATCATCTGCACCGATCAGGTCCATGTCCGGCTCATCATCCGTTACGGACGACAGGCCCGCGGCCAGTAACGGGACGGAATCCCTCGGGGAAACGGCGAATCCGGTGTCGGTATCTGTACCGGTACTACCGGCCCCCGCAATGACGGGCGGGAAGCATGCTACCACCAGCAGTGCGATGAAGATGCCGGGGATAAGGCCTGAACGGGTCAGGCAGCGGAGATTTTGTTGTATCATAGGTAATCACCCCCGGTACGGCAGGGCCGCAACCGGGATCTGTCTGGTCAGAAAATGACGGGTCGTGTTAAACGATTTATGAGCAAATGCTCTACACATCGGGAGCGGGGGGGCAGGGATAAAAGGCAATCCTGATATTATTCCTGCGAGCAGCTGTTACTATGAGAGTCCTGTGGATTGCCGTGCTGATCTGTGCCGGTGCAGTACTGTTGCTGGCGCTCGCCCCGTCGGTCGATATTTCCCGGGACCATCTGAACACAACCCGCACGGATACCGGTTTCCTGAATGGTTCACCGGAAAGCATGGCAGGCAGTCTTGTTTCCCGGCAGGATGTACCGGATATTGAGATCAAAACCGCAATCTTCTCAAAACAGGTTGCTCCTGACACCGCATATCTCGTTGTCTCGCTCTACAGCGGCGATACAACAGATCCGATCTCGGTAACGATCATTACACCGGACAAGACACTCGGCCCGTATTACGATGCAACGGACGGTTCTGTTGACGGGAGGATCGATCTCAAGATCAGTAACCCGGACAGCATGACGCCGGGCCTCTGGAAATTCCTGGTCCACAGCAGGAAGAACATTGCATACGGCAGTCTCGAGAATCTCTCGTGGATCCGGACCGGCACAAATGACCACAAGGCTGATGAATAAACAGAAAAGAAATGTTCGTATCATGAAACGGGCGCCGGGTTCTGCGATACTGCTTGTTGTTCTGTGTATGGCACTTGCAGCTCCCGCCGTTGCGCTCCCGCAGGATTATACCGTTGAACCGGCCTTCGGGGCGGTCGGGATTGCGTCACCCGATGTCGTTCCGGTGACGTTCTTTGATCTCACGATCCGCGAGATGGTGATCATCGGGGCCCTTGCGATATCCCCGGCGTTGGTCTTCCCGGTCGAGATATTCTTTGCTTTAAAACTCCTGTCCTGTTTCGGGTTCCGGAGGATTGCCCGGAGTAATATCCTCGCAAGCACGATACGGAACACCCTCTACAGCCTCATCCGCTCCCGTCCCGGGATCAGTTTTGTCGAACTGCTGCAGGAAACTGAGATCTCCCGCGGGACGCTTACGTATCACCTGACGCTCATGCGGATCTCGGGAAAGATTGTCCCTCTTGCGGACCACGGCATTACCGGTTATTTCGAGAACTCGGGCAAATATGACCAGAACGAACAAAAAGTCCTCAAGTACCTGCGCCAGGACACGGACCGGCAGATCCTTTTTGCGCTCGCACATAGGCCGCTGATGTCCCGCAGGGATTTCGAGAACGTTCTCGGGGTCTCCGGCCCGACCATCAGCTGGCACATGAAGCGGTTGATCGACGACGGGCTCCTGAGTATCCGGAAGGATGGGAGATTCTCCCGGTATGACCTCTCAGAACGGACACGGTCCTGTCTTGAAAAATACAAGCCGTACATACAACTCCTGCCGGAATCCCAGTCGGGTGCCGGGATCCCGGGCCGGTATCCTGCCATGGCCGGGACTGCTGAACTGTGAGATGCGGAGTCCCGTACTTTATAGAAACAGGCATGAACCGATCCGGTTCATACCCAAGCCATGAAAACCGGCAAGTAATTATTTCAACCATCTTGATCCGCCGAGGGGGCTTCCTGGCGGGGGGCGGCGGGGTTTATTATTTTTTTGGATATGGGGGTCACAACCCCCATGAGCAATTCCTGAAGAGGCCCATTTTCGTGGGAAAACCGATTTCAAGAGATTGTCTCCCCCCCTTGCGCCAGCCCGGCTCCCGCGGGGACGGGGGCGCATATAATGCCCCGTAATTACCTGTACAGAAATTCTCCAATCATTTGTGTATGGGTAATACGGAACTATCGTAACCGGGGCGCCTCAGCGGCGGGGCGGAGCCCCTGGAGCGTCAGATCACACGTAATGAGTTCTCCAGAGCAGAATCCCGTTCTTTCTCAGCATTTTTACCACGGGAATTCCGCGGGTTTTCTGGCGTGTTTTTTCATCGCGATGTTTCGCTGAGGTTCACAGGGTGTACCAGCCGACGAGATAACGTATTCCATCAGAAAACGGGGCTGGAAAAAAATGAGGCATGGATAACCTGTCAGGCAGTCTCTTTTACACCCATTGCAACCGGTTTCGGATCCGGCATCCGTTGTCCGTTCCCTCATGTTCACAAGGCAGAAAACAGGACGCTTACCTGGATGAACCGACGAGTCCCTGCCGGAGGTTCTGCCACAGGCACTGCCGGGATACCCATATCCCCCGGGGGCAGGGGAGATACCCGGCAGCAGCGGGACAACCGGTAAGAGAGAACGGGGTGATAGCACGGCCCGGAGGACCCCCTACCGGAGTCCCGGGGGAATCACCAGGTGCCGCCGGGGTACCTGATTGTCCAACGCAGACCTGAGGTTCGGGACATGCCGGCAGTATGGCAGAGATGAGATACCGGTACGTTCCGGCACGATCATGCCGGTGCTTCCCGATATAATTGTGGACCTCAGCGTACGCGTTATAGGTCTCAAGGAGCATCCTGAGACGGGACGGATTTTCCGGGGAAGTCGTGTTGATCTGTTCTTTTAATGATGCGATCCGGGCATCGATCTCGTTTTTCCGGGCAAGGATGTAACCGGTCTCACCGGCCCGGGTAAAGGTTCCTGATCCCGATCCGACCCGGATCACGAGCGGGGCACTGGTGAGCGGGGTTGAACCCGGCGTCTGGCCGTCAGCAACATATTTTTCCGACTGGTTCAGCCGTTTCGGCACATCTCCCATGAACGAGACGCCCGTGGTCTCGATATAGAGGTACCCGGTATCGTTGTACCGGAGACAATCGCTCACCAGGCCAACTGCCATGTGGTGCTCGGGGATGAAGAGGAGAAGCGAGACATTGTAGCCTTCCCGGGACAGGAGACCGGCAAGCAGGACGCTCTTGTCATCGCAGTCACCGGTGCCGTCGACAAGGGTCTCGGCCGGAAAACGCGAGAGGGTATCCGGGTGTGTTGCGGACAGGTTGTCATAGGGAAGGCTCTGCACGAATACGCTCAGCAGTTCGGCATATTCATCATCGGTGTACCCGTGCTCCTGCCGGATGATACGGAAACTCCTTGTGAGATCCGCATACAGCATCTCCTGGGCCGGGTCGTTGACAAACGCCCGGTAGTAATCGGGAGCCAGTGCTTCCGGTGTTGCATTGAACGGTGCTGTTGCGAACTTGTCCCCGGTTTGGGCCCCGTAATAGACCGCAGCGCTGACATTGGTATTGAGGGTGATATTCTCCTGCTGGAAGGGGAAGCTGTACTGGCGGGTAAAAAAACCCGGGGAATTGTTGGGAGCAATGGCAGGCAGCGTAGAGGCGTGTACCTGCCCGGCGGCCGTCTGCCGGGAGGAGTTATACGGAAGATCCGGATTACTGTCCGGGCCCGCGACAACAGCAGCAGCGAGGGGTGCGAGGATAAGGACAACGATGCATACGAAAACGGCAACTAAAAGCCTGCGTTTTACCCGGTCCCGAAGGGGTGGAACAGTTTCAAAAACCGACACAGAATCCCTGCCTGTCACGGTTCCCTCAAAACGATCAATGCCGGATTACCGCACGGTAACCGGTACTGGGTACCGGCGGGCAGTTCAGGTAAACCAGTCCCGGCGGCCCCGGGGACCGGGCACAGCATTACCGGTCCCACAACGGGCACGGGAGATCAGCCCCGCTCCCCATCAAGGAGGTCCGGCCGCATCTTCGCGATATACAGGACAACAAGACCGGTCATCAGGGCCTCGATCACCGCGATTGCGATATTGACCGAAGCGACAAGGAAGAGACCGGTGACGATCTGCTCCATGCTCTGGCTCACGCCCTGGATCCCGGAGAGTGCAATGATCCCCATCATCACGAAGTTCCCGAGGATCAGCCCGCATATGGTGGCGGTGACGGCCCGGATAAAGACATTTCCGATAATGGGTTTCAGCCCGCGCCAGATCGCGTATGCAACCAGCACCTCAGACAGACCTACAAGCGTATTGGCCCCGATCATGCTCCAGCCGCCATGGCCGATCGCGGCGGAGAGGATATTGGTGATAAATACAATGAGAAGCCCGATGACCGGGCCGGTCAGGATCGCAATAAGCGGGGTCAGGCTGATATGCACACCGCCGGCAATCGGGAGTTCAACCTGCGACAGGACAAATGCAGCTGCCGTGCAGAACCCGGCAAGGATGATACGGCGCTGGTCGGCCACGCGTTGCCTGCGGATGAGATACAGCGCAGAACCGATCAGGAGAAGGGCAACAGCCCACCAGACCATCACCCAGAAGAGTGTGAAAGAGCCGTCTTCGAGATGAATGTGTGCCATGTAAGTCCTCGTTAATTCAGATCAGCATCGCCTGCGGGCGTATTTAATGTTCCTAAAAAAATTTGGGGTTACCCCAATTCAGGAACCGGTTTTACCCGCAGGGACAATTTCCTGCAATGCAGCAACAAGATCGTCCGTTTTCAGGGGGCGGGAAGAAGGGGGGATGCCCATGGCACTGCAGAAATCAAGATACGTCTGCACGCTCGAGGGAAGCTTCAGCCCGGCTTCCGTAATGAGCTCAGGATTGTAAAAGATCTCCTGCGGGACTCCCTCGGCATAAACAGCACCATTCCTCACAAGGCAGACACGATCAGCGATCCGGGCGGCAAGGTCCATGTCATGGGTTGCGATAACAACGCTGATGGAAAACCGATCCCGTAAGTCGAAGATGATCTTCTCGATCATTGCCGCGTGGACCGGGTCGAGATCCGAGGTCGGCTCGTCCATCGCGATGACCATCGGCTTCATGGCCAGGATCCCGGCAATCGAGATCAGCCGCTTCTGCCCGCCGCTCAGGTAATTGGGGAGCTTGCCCACAAGACCGGCCGCACCCACCGTCCCGAGTGCCTCCATGGCCCGGGCCCGGGCCTCGTCCGGCGACAGGCCCAGGTTGAGCGGGCCGAACATCACGTCGTCCAGCACGGTCGGGGCAAAGAGCTGGTCGTCGGACTGCTGGAAGACAAGGCCCACTTCTTTCCAGAGGCCGGCCTGTTCGCCGCCGGAGATCGTCCTCCCGTTCACCCAGATGGTCCCGAGTGAGGGAAGCAGGAGGCCGTTGAGATGCTCGATTAAGGTGGACTTGCCGGAACCGTTCGGGCCGCATATGGCAACGATCTCGTTTTTCAGCACGTGGAAACACATGTCGTGGATGCCTACGCTCCCGTCCGGGTACGTATGGCTTGCACAGTCGACATGGATCAGTTCACGATCATGATCGACCGGGGGACAGTGGGGAAAATTCGGGTTCCTGCGGATGATCGTCATGCTGTCACCACCCCCGGTACGGCGAGAGGAACACGATGAGTGACACCAGTGCGCCGGTTACGAAGAGCAGGCCGTATTCTGCAGGAGCGGGCCGGGGGACTTCCCCGGAAAGGGGATACGACCCGGAAAAACCCCGGGAGATCATGGCCTTATGGACCCGTTCGCCCCGCTCGAAGGACCGGATGAAGATCAGCGCGAACACGCCGGCAAACAGCCGGCCCTGCATCCGCAGGCTGTGCATGAGCCCCCCGCCCCGGGACTTTATGGATTTTAAGAGAGAGGAGGTCATGGCAAGCGTCAGGAAGATGAAGCGGTACGCCATCAGGAAGATCTGGTCGAGCGGTTCAGGAAATATGCGGGAGATGATGCCGGCGAAGTGCTGGTAACGCGTAGTCATTAAGAAAAAGAGCGAGAACGTGACCGTGATGAGGGCTTTTATGAGAAGTGTTACCACCAGCAGGGCCCCGTTATCGGTGAGGGTGAGCGTGAAGACACCCGAGGTCCATGAGAAGAGGGGGATCCCGGGCTCGTTCCACATCATGATCCCGACCAGCGAGATGACGAACAGGGCCGGGAGGGTGTACCAGTACGCCAGCTTTCCTGCGGGCAGCCCGGCGAGCAGGTAGAGCAGGAGCACAACGAGATACAGCCCAAAGAGCAGGACAAGGCTGCGGCTGACCGTGACGAGAAGCACGATAAAGAACAGCAGGCAGCCTTTTGTCCACGGGCTTACGCGGGAGAAGATCGAATCCCCTTTTTCCGCATAATACGTGATCAGGTCGAGGTCCGGGATATGCGGGGAGAGCGATGTGGAACTCATGGCTTTTCCCCCCCGGCCGGTACCGGCAGGTTTGTCTTCATACCGGCCCCTGCCGGTGCCCAAGGCACCCGGTATCGTGGGTGATCTCTCCGCAGACACCATGGCTCGGGTGCCCCATGGCCTGGCACATCCGGTCGATCGCATCCTTGGAGACAAGGCTCTCGAACCGGGATACTTCCGTGCAGGCTTCATCATCGCTCAGGCCGTAATGGGTCAGGGCGAGTGCAAGGATACGGTGCCTTTTGACGAGAAACTCTGCGTATGCCTGCCCGGCCGGTGAGAGGCTGGCCCCGTGGTAGGGGACAAGGGTCAGGAGACCGGTGTCAGAGAGTTCGCTTAAGGTTTTGGTAATCGTGGACGGGTCGACCCCGAACCGGCTGGCCAGATCATTGGTCTTGACCGGATCGCCGCGTTCAAAAATATACTTGAGGTAGGTCACTTTCCTGGGGGAAAGGCCCAGGCCGTCATGGATCTCCATGGGGTTTCATTATCCGGTGATCCTATTGAATGTTTGGTATGCACCCAAATTTTGATCATCCGATGCAGGATTCGTCTGCTTTAAGAAAATTTTTTCCTACTTTTTCCTACTAAGAGGCCCCCCACTTGCGCCACCATTCACCCGTTGGGGGGGCGCATTGCGATGAAACGGTTTGGGTTACCGGTAAATTCGATATTTTTTTACGGGTAATACGTCACCATCGCATTGTGGGGATGCCATACCGGCGGGGGCATGCCTGCATGCCCAGAGTGCGTCAGGGTTTTCTGAATGATTCCAACGGAGCGGGTTTATCACATCGTTGAGAAAAGGAAAGGTATTCTCTGGTATGTACCCGAAGGGAACACGAATAACGAAGTAACTGGGAAATCTCACGGAGATTCTTGCTTATTTCCCCTGGCCAAAAACAGACCTGACGATAGCGATGATACGGGCAAAAATGCCCCGGGGCGGCGATACCGGTTCGGGTGTCGGAATCATGTTTTTCCCTTTCATTTCGGTAATAATTCTCTGGGGATTCCGGTCAGGTAGGAAATTCCATGGCATGGGAACATCAGTCCCGGCACCGGTTACGGGTGAGGTTCTTGAGGGGGTCTGACGTACGTCCGGATCGGCCGGGATCACATTCCGTTCTCCGGGAACGGGAAGATCCTGAACAGAGAACGGAGCCGGAGAGATGACCGGGGAGACGGGAAGAGGGGCAGGTTGCGGTACGATCTCCCGGGCACTATCGTCGTTTCCATGCTCCCGTTCAGGGGACGGGGATACTGGTTCAGCGGCACCGGTGTCTGCGGGGATGAGCGGGACACCGGCCGGGGCAATTTCCGCAGGTTCAGGAACCGGACTGACGGGGTTCCCGAAACGTTCTCCGGAAACCTGCAGATCGGGTCCGCTGTTCGTCTGCGGCATGTCGTGTTCAGGATGACCCGGGGCGGTAATGGTGAGGGGGGTACTTTCGGGTGCGGTAGTACCGGCAGGATCCGGATCGGTATTACGCAGATTTCCGGACCCGGTCACGGTTGCATCAGGTATCGGTGTTTCAGGGGGGGTTACTTCCGGAGCGAGGGCACGGGGATTATCATCCCGGGTACCGGAACCCTCGTACTGGTTTACGGGTCCATCCGCAATCTGCGGCTTTTTGATTTCTGCAGACCATTCCCTGCCGGCCTCCTGAACCACAATATCATTCAGCTCGCGGGCAAGCCGCTCAATCTGATCGCGTTCCTGCAGGATCCGGTCGCCGATTGCAGAAATAACTACCTCGAACTCATCCAGGTTTTTGTCGTCCGGATGCCCGAGATCGTACTGGATCTTCATATTCTGGCAGAGGCTTAAGTCCACTTCAAGACTCGTAGCGAGCGAGAGGTACTCATCGATCTTTTGCTGGCTGATCCCTGCCGACTGCCACCGTTCAACAACCATCAGGTTTGTATCCCGGCGGGCGAGTACCTTCTCGATTGCCTCGATGATCGTATTCGGGGAGACCGGTTTCGTCAGGCAGTCATCGATACTGATCTGGTGCTCCTCTGCTTCCGCCGGACTGATCTTCAATGCCGAGAACATGAGGACGGGAATGTTGCGGGTTTTGGGGTTCTCCTTGATATGGGACAGGGTTTCCCACCCGTCCATCGGCTCCATCATAATATCGAGGATGATGACAGACGGGGTCTCACGCCTGAGGATCTCGAGACATTCCCCGCCACCATGTGCTGCAAGAGGGATGTATTTCTTTTTTAAGAACGCGATGAGCCCCTCTACGATAAAGGAACTGTCATCCACGATGAGAACGGTATCCATTCCTGAGAACTCCCTCTCGTATTTTTTTTATCCAGCCCTGCAGCATTTTCCGGTGAACCGACAGGTGGAAAAGCAAGACAGGGATGGCTTTTCCACGGCCCTGAACCGATTCCTGTACCTTTTTCATCGGAGTATGAATAAAGGATTCTTTTGGATCTTTTTCTCATTTTATTCATATGAACTGTTTCTGGTGTCAGATAGCTGAATGCGGGGATGCGTAACCGTGTCCGGATAATACACAATGAGAGGAATTCCCGTGGCCCGGGATCACGTAAAAAAACGGCAGCCCGGCCACGCCCCGGAATAGTCAACTTGATATGACAAAATGTCATATATAACTAACAAAGTGCCTGCATGAAGAAAAATACTTTTTATCTGGTTGTCGGGTGTATTGCGCTCGCCCTGCTTGCGATCTTCTGGTATTCCGTTGAACTGCATATCCGGTCCCTTGTCGAAGTTGCATTCATCGTCGCGATCGCGATCATCTATACGCTCCGGAAAAAGGTTACCGATATTATTGAAGACGAACGGACCGCTAAAATCTCTGAACAGGCATCCCTCAGGACATTCCAGGTCTTCTGGGTGGTCTTCTGTGCCCTGTCGATAGGGGCAGTCATGCAGATCCTGTATGTCCCTACGTTTCCCAGGGATCATATAGAAGTCCACACGCCTGAGATCGCCGGCCCGCGGATAATGGGATACTTCCAGCTGGGGCTGCTCTGCCTGATGATCTTCCTGTACGTAGGGTTCAGGATCTATTATGCCCGGAAATACGGGGAATGGGACACCGATGAAGAATAAGATCAAGGTATTCCGGGCCATGCACGATATGACGCAGGAGGATCTGGCACAGGCAATAGGTGTCACCCGGCAGACGATCCTTGCGATCGAGAAGGGCAAGTACGTGCCGTCTCTTGACCTTGCGTTTAAGATAGCCCGCAACTTTAACGTGACGATCGAAGAGGTATTCCAGTACGAGAGTGCGCTCCTCACGATAGAAATCGATTGAGGCTCATCCGGCCGCTTTTTCATGCGCGTGCTTCAGGATGCAGAACTCGATATCCCATACGGTTACCTGACGACCCCAAACCATTTTTGTAAAAAATACCATTGAAAACCAAAAGTATATATGACAAAATGTAAAACGTACTTTACATAATGTGCGTATAAATATGCACAGATCTGGTGAATAATGCCACAAGAATATTCCATTGTAACGAGATCCGCACCGGGCAACGGAAATGCGGCCGGGCATACCAAGCCCTTTGTACGAGCGGAGCGATCAGCTCTGAGACCACTATCCCTGTTCATCATCAGCATCCTGCTCCTGTTTGCAGGGACATCTGCCGTGAGCGCTGCAGCGGCCAATACCGTTGCGGTGACCGACCCGCTGGATGCAGCAGCACTTGTGTATATTTCCGGGTATGATATTTCCCCCGGTGTTTTTTATCCGGGTGAGACCGGGACGGCAACCGTTCATGTAACAAACGCTGCCAACACCACCGTCTTCGTTTCCCAACCGAACCTGATTGAGTCCCATGTCAAGGTCTTGAACGGCGACTCTTTTACAACGGCAACGGCCATCGGGCCCGGGGAAACAACTGATTTTAACTTTGTAATCATCCCGTACGGCGCTGACGGGACCTACTTCCCGCTCTTCACGGTCTCGACCAACGTGTACGGGGCGGGTGCGATCCACTCCCAGCTCAAGCTCAAGATCGATTCCACGGATATCAGGACCAGTATCTCGGTAAAGCCCGACACGTTCTCGGCCTCTACCAAAGACAGGGTAAATGTCAGCATCGTCAATCCCCGCGACGGGGACATAACGAATGTCCTCATCGTCCCGGAAGTGGATGGCGCCACAATCTCACCGGATGAATCGTTTGTCGGAACCCTGAAAGCAGGTTCGTCTGTCCAGGTCCCCTTCGCCATTACACCGGAAAAAGCAACGTCGGTTACATTCCATGTCAGCTTTAATAACGGAGACAACAAGCACACCACCGATCTCGTCTTCCCGCTTACCCTCGGGGATAACAAGGGGGGTGCCGAGATTGTTGTGAACAATGTCGAGAGTACCAGCTCCGGCACGACCCTGACCCTGAAAGGGGATGTGACCAACAACGGGCTGACCGATGCCAGGTCCGTCCTTGTGACCGTAGAGAGCCCTGCCACACCGACCAACCCGAACCCGGTATACGCGATCGGTAACCTTGAGCCGGACGACTTCTCCAGCTTCGAAGTGACCTATACCATGACGGGAACCGGAAAAGTCCCGGTCGTTGTCGAGTATAAGGATGAAGACGGGAATATCTTTACAGAGAGGTTCAGTATCTCCACGAGCATCAATACCGCAGCATCCGGTTCAGCGCAAGGCGGTGCGATGCCGAGTGGCGGACCTGGCGGGTCCCGGGGAATGCTGGGGCTGGGATCCGGCATTAACCAGCTCCCGGTAACGCAGATTGCTATCATCCTCGTTGCTATCATTGCACTCCTTGTCGCATGGAGAAAAGGACTCTTAAAACCCCTGACAGACAGGTTCCAGAAGAAGCACGAAAACGACGATGACCTTGAGGAGCAGTAAACCTATAATCCCAGGCGGGTTTTTCCTATGACAGCAGTACCGGTCATCGAACTCTCGGATGTATCCAAGATCTATCCGCTCGCTTCCGGCGACGTGATCGCGCTCGACCACCTCTCGATCAGGATCGAGCGGGGGGAGTTTGTCGCGATCATGGGGCCCTCGGGCTCCGGCAAGTCCACCCTCCTCAACCAGATCGGGGGGCTGGATGTCCCGACCTCCGGGATCCTGCGTATCACCGGCAAGAATATCCGGAAAATGTCCGATGAGAAACTCACGAACCTCCGGCTCAATGCCATCGGCTATATCTTCCAGAAGTTCAACCTCATCCCACTCCTCACTGCATACGAGAACGTGGAATACCCGTACATCCTCAAGCACCGGTGCAACGATACCACCGGACGGGTCAGTAAACTGTTAAGCGAGGTCGGCATCAATAAACGCCTCGCGGAGCACAAGCCGGCTGAACTCTCCGGCGGTCAGCAGCAGCGGGTTGCCATAGCACGGGCACTCATCAACGACCCCGACATCCTTCTCTGCGACGAGCCGACCGGCAACCTTGATACCAAGACCGGCGCCCAGATCATGGATATGCTCAAGAGCCTGCACGATCAGGGCAGGACAGTTATCATCGTCACCCACGACCCGTCCATCGGGGCACAGGCGGAACGGACCATCCGGATCAAGGACGGGAAGGTGGACGAAGCATGAAGAAAGATATCATCCTTCAGCTCTCGCTCCGGAGCATCCGGCTGAATTTCCTCCGTTCGCTGCTTGCAGCCATCGGTATCGTCATCGGTGTTGTGGCCATATCCTCGATGGGGATGATGGGCGCGAACATGACTATGTCGGTCACCGAAGAACTCTCCGCAATGGCCAACGTACTGGTCGTGAAACCGGGCGGCGGTGGCGGGGGGGGATTTATGGGGGGCGGCGGCAGCAGTTCCAGCGATGACGATTACATCGACAAGGACCAGTTTGATGATATCGAACGGGTTGCCGGGAAATACGGGAAGGTCTACCCGCTCTATTCAGACTCCGATACCATCAAGATCGGTGAAGACGAACGCAGGTCATCCATCTACGGCATGCGGGATGAGGACATGGCAGCGATCCTGGTTGTGGAAAACGGGTCACTTCCCCAGACCTCGGGTTCAGTTGTTGTCGGCCCGACCTTTGCCGAGAATAACGACCTCGTGATCGGGAGCCGCATCACCATCGGTGATGAGGACGATGAAGAGGCGATCATCCAGAAGGTCCGGGTTGTCGGTATCCTTGAGGAGAAAGGCATGTCCATGGACCTCAACAGCGACAATGCCATCATCATGACGGAGAAGACCTTCACCGGCCTCTATGGAGGGGAGGGCGAATACACGCAGGTCAATGTCATCCTCGATGACATCGATGATGCAGATACGGCAACCGCGGCCATCGAAGACCAGCTGAACCGCAAGGAAGAAGAGGTGGCCGTGCAGGACAGCAGCCGTATGATGGAGAGCATCACGTCAACCGTCAGCACGATGACGACCTTCGTCATGGCAATTGCCGGCATCTCGCTCTTAGTCGCTGCGACATCGATCTTCAACGTGATGATGATGTCAGTGACCGAGCGGGTCCGGGAGATCGGTATCCTCAGGAGCATCGGAACCCAGAAAGGCGAGGTGCTCCGGATGTTCATCTACGAAGCGGTGATCCTCGGCCTTGTCGGCGCCGTCATCGGGGCGATCATGAGCCTCATTTTAGGCTGGCTCGTCGTGCTTGCCATGGTCGGCACAACGGAGTATTTCTTTACGTACCAAAGCCTGATCTATGTCCCGGTATCGATGGCAATCGGGATCGCCATCTGCATCTTCTCGGGAGTCTACCCGGCATGGCGGGCGGCCAACCTCGACCCGATCGAAGCGCTGCGGGCAGACTGATCACCCGTCAGTTCTTCTTCCCCTTTTTCCGGTTTACCGGTTTTTTTGGATTGCCACCTTCCTGTTCCATCTCCTCTTTTGCCTTAAGGAGTGCGGCTTTCTGCTCCGGGTCAGCTTCCGGGTAAGCCAGGCCAAGGCCATCCAGCGTGGCATTGATGATTGAGACAACCGCGAACCGGGTGAACCACTTGTGGTCGGCCGGGATAATATACCACGGCGCCCACGGGGTGCTGGTGTTGTTGAACATCTCCTCGTAGGCATCCATGTACGCATCCCAGTGCCGGCGTTCAAGGATGTCGGCTGCCGAGAACTTCCAGTTCTTTTCCGGATCCCCGACCCGTTCAAGGAACCGTTTCTTCTGTTCCTCTTTTGAAACGTTTAAGAAAAACTTCAGGACCACAATGCCATTGTCCGTGAGGTACTTCTCGAAATTATTGATCTCCTCATACCGGCGTTTCCAGATATCCGGGCCTTTCAGTTGCGGCGGGAGTTGCTGGCGATCGAGAAACTCCGGGTGTACCCGGACAACGATCACCTCCTCGTAGTACGTGCGGTTGAAGATCCCGATACTGCCCCGGTTGGGAAGCTCCAGAAAATTCCGCCAGAGATAGTCGTGGTCGATCTCCTCAACGGAGGGAACCTTGAAACTTTTTACCTGGACCCCCTGCGGGTTGACCCCCGACATCACGTGCTTGATGGTGCTGTCCTTGCCGGCAGCATCCATTGCCTGCAGGTTGATGAGGAGGGCGTACGTATTCTGGGCATAGAGCTTGTCCTGCTGCTGACTCAGCTGCTGTATGCCGGTTTCGAGCTGGTCCTGCGCATCCTGCTTTGAGAGAAAGTGCCCGGCGCCACCAGGATCGTATTCCTTCCGGAGATTGATCTGCAGGCCGGGCGGGACCTTGCATTCGTCTACCAGTTTTGTGAGGTTATCTGCCATACTTCACCACTGTACGTGATGATACGCGATTCCCCACCATGAATTCTCCGGGTATCCCGCAAAGACTGACCGGACGTCCCAAAAAACCTGCTCTGGAGAAACAAGCATGAACCGGTCAGGTTCGCACCCAAACCATGAAAACGCTCACGATGCCTGCGGCCACAGGCACACAGAATGGAAATTGTGAGGACATTTCCATATTAAATCACGACCCTTTCAAAATATTTATGAAGGCTCCCCGCCTCAGGACCTCGGTACGGCACGGCGGGGCTAGTTCGGTTTCCGGGAAAACAGGGAATTGAAACCGCCGCGGGAGCGCCCCCGCGGGGGGGGAATATGAAGCCTCGGGATTACCAGTGGAGAAATTCCCTGCGGTTTTGCGCACAGGGAATACCACACTATCGCGACCGGGGCGCCTCAGCTGTGAGGCAGAGCCCCCGGCGGGGCGCCCCCGCGGCGGATCTTTGGGTATATTTTGAAAACACCGTACTGCCCCGCCATATCCCAAAAGGGCCCTGAAGCAGGGAACCCTTTCACACCAGCGATTTTCATGGCGTGGGGGTGAACCGGATCGGTTCATGCATTGAGTGTCCAGAGTAAAAAAACAAAAATTGGGGAAGTTTCCTTTAATTCCCTGTATTGCAGCAGAACCCGAAATAATGGCTTCCTGGTATGATCCACTGCACCGGCTGCAGCCACCCGATGAGCTTACACCCGAAGATCCTGGATCACCGCTCGACCGGGCGGATTATGCACTTCCCGATGATCCATACGGTACCGGAATCCTGGGGATCTCCGTACCCGGCAGGGTGCCCGCAGAACTACTGCTGAAATACCGGAACGATGAGACGATCTTTTCAAAGTCCTCTTTTTCGAACCGGTCACGGGTATCCGCGGAAAAGACGAGCACACTTGCGTACCCGCGTTCGTTCGCGCTGCCCTTGCGGGCAACGTATGCTACCGTAGTCTTACCCTCGGACGTTGATTCGAACCGGTCATAGATAATATCATTGATCGTTACGGTGGTCTCGACCGGGGCGGGTTCCCATTTCCGGAACTGGTCACGATATGCCTGGTCCTGGCTGCGGGAGACGGTATAGGTCCGGATATAAAACACATCGTTATCAACAATATCGGTCTGGTATTCCAAAACTTCGGAATTACCCGCATTATTCAGCTGGTAGGTCTTCACGTTCCACTCCACGGGAACCTGCAGGGTGAAGAGGAGTTCTGAGTCCCTGATCTCTTTTGTCTGTGAGACCTGGTGGACGATGGTTACAACCTGCCCGGGGGCACTTGTTACTGCTGCCGTGGGGACGGGTGTTGCGGGTTCCGGCGTTGAAACGGTTGTTACCACAACAGCGGGAGTGACAGGTACGGTAGCTGATGGCTGTGTGCATCCGGCAAGGAAGATACTCACAACCACGATTACGAAAAATGAGGCTGTACAATAGTTCATTATGGGACTTTTATCCGGATAGCTAAAATATCCTTCTGGCTCATCACGCAGCCACGGTCAGAGTCGTGAGCTGTATGAGGGAGATACCTCCCGGCGGGAAAGGTTTGTCTACAGTTCAGCGCAGGATCTACCGGTAAGCTGGCGGGAACGACTGAGATCAGCGTATCAGGACTGATGAGCGTTTAAAAAAAGGCTCTGGAAAAATCCTGGTTCGAGAGACATGATCGCCTCCTCCTGTGCCAGCCATGATTCGAAGCACCGGGAGCGTCAGGTCACACAAAATGGTTTCTGCTGCTCCTGAGAGACGCACATGAACGGGAGTTCATACCCGAACCATGAAAACCGGTAAATAATGATTTCAACCGTCATAATCCGCCGCAGAAGTGTCGAATCTCACCAGAGATGAGACACAGGATGAATCCGAAGGATCCTTCGAATCCGGCCTGGCCCAAGGGGGGTTATCATCATGATGAAAACCGGATTTTTAAAAAACAATTTCTCCGGAACAAAAAAAGATATTCCCCCGGTGTGTTGCACCGGGATTAACTTCCATCCCCGTTATTTTTGGTATTGCGACGGGTGGTCATATCAGCGATTCCCCTGCAAAAAGGGGAGACCCGCACGGTTGATCTCCCGTGTCGCGATGTTCAGATATCACCGACTTTCAACGGCGGCAGGTGCTGGAGGAACTGCTGCTGGCGGCTTTGCCCGATGACGAACTGCCACTATAGGAAGCCGATCGTACACTTCCCCCTTCATTTTCAGGAATAATCCGGGTTATCTCTGTGCCGGGCATGGTGCTGACTTTTTCCCTGTCATAATACCGGAAGGATGCAACGACCCGGTCATAGTCCTCCACTGCGAACCGGTTGCTGGTATCGACACTGAATGAGAGCACACTGAGGTAACCGAATTCGTTCATGCAGACCTGCCGGGCAACATAGGTTACGTTGGTCTTACCATTTGCCGTGGATTCGAACCGGTCGAAGGTAATACCATTGATGGTGACAACCGTCTCGTTTGGTGCGGGAACCCATCTCCGGGCATCATCGCGATAATTCTGGTCACGGTTCCGGTAATTTTCGTACGTATGGATATAGAATGTGTTATTTTTCACAAGATCCGTCTGGTACATGAAACCTTCATAATTTTCCGGGTTCTCCAGGCGATAGGATGAGGGGTTCCAGTCTACGGGGACCTGCAATGAGAACAGGAGCGCTGAGTCCTTTACATCCTTGACCAGGGGAATGTAATGGACAATCGTAACAACTTCCTCAGGAGCCGTTGTTGCTGCTTCCGTGGGGACTGCTGTTCCAACCGCTACAGGGTCAGGCGTTGAAAGTTCCGGGGGGGGAAAGGAAGGTACCGGGACCGCCGTGGTAACCGGGCCGGTTCCTGAAGACTGGGTACAACCGGCCATCGATATGCACGCAATGATAATCATTAAGGGAAAAATCCCAAAACATCTCATAAATAATTTTTTCTTCGGTAATGGCATTATGCTTTTGCCTGCGGGCAAGAACAGGGTACAGGGATGTACAGCCTGCCGGAACATACGCTGACCAGCCCTCAAACGGGAGGTGCGCGCGATTCAGTACAGCAGCAGCAGGGATCCATTCCCCTTCCATGGACATTACTGGAGAATTATGAATAGATCCGTCTCCATTTTTTTTGGCACGAGCCTTTTTATAAAATACATCCCTTTTTCATCTAGGGAAAAAACGTACGGATACAGTACGGCAGGAGTGATAGGTATACTTACGAAAAAGGAATTTGCAGACTGTATATACAACGTGCTGACACCGTACGACCTTCACGAGAGAATGAAAGTCGTGCTTGCCGTGTCAAAAAATCCCGATATCATCATCAATTACGGGAATGGCCATTTCCTCATCGGCCATAAAAGATACCGGGACGGTCTTGCCATTTCAACGGACGGGTTCGGGACCTGGGAGATTACCGAGCTGAGTACCACCGAGGACAAGTCATACGAGTTTACCGATAAGGTATCAAAGACCGAGAAGACCGAAACGATGGTCAGGGCAATTGCGGCATTATTGATCACCTGGGAAGAAAGCCAGTGATCCGACAGGATGGATCAGAAATAATCCTGGTGCGTTTTTTTTAGAGACCTGCGAAAAAATAGGGGGATCTTCCCCCGCGTTTTTATGCCCGGCAATTACCATTCTACTGCCGTGAGGGCGCGAATGAATGCCTCGGCAAACTCGGCCGCCGCTGCAGGACCGTTCGCCGTGACAATCCGGCCGTCTGTCACAACCGCCTTGTCAACAAGGACTGTGCCACCTGCTTTCATCTCGCGGAAGGAGACCGGACTATTGAAATAGGTTGCTTTTTTTCCCTTGAGGATCCCGGCACGGGCAAGCACGACAGGAGCCAGGCAGATGGCTCCAACGACGTTGGCAGATGCATGGAAGTATTTCACCATCTCGCAGAGCAAATCGTCATCCCAGAGATGTACCTGGGCACCTCCGCCCCCGACAATAAAAATTCCGTCATAGGATTTTGGCTCCACCTCCTCAAAAGACAGGGTGGCATTGACCTTGGTACCCAGCATCCCGGTACAGACTCCCCGTTTTTTTGAGGCGATATCGTATCCGATACCGGCCTTCTGCAATGCGGCCGCCGGTACATTAAATTCCTCGTCACGGAATTTTTCCGGGGCAATAACAATTAAAACCTTCATACAAGCCTGATGGCCATTGATAATATATGAGGATTACGGGGAGAACAGGAACGACGGGATACTCACGGCCGGGATCCGGGAAAAATCCACCGGCACGCGAAGCCGTTCATGGTTGAAAAAACCCGGGTACGGGCAGGAATTTCCGCGTGCATCCAGCCAGCGTTTCAGGATTTGTGGCCAGGTTTCCGGCATTTGGAAAAACCGGCAGATTCATAATGTTTTTATACCCCTTTACTTCCACTGGAATAAGCCCGGATCAACCCTTAATAATCAGCCGGGTTGCAGGAAGGTTTTATTGTAAATTCGGGATATTTTAAAGAACCGCCAGGATTTACGCGGAAAAACCATCGGATATCCTGCAAAAAATCCTGTTTTTTAGCGGATCCATTCCATTCCGGACACGCTTGCAGGAAAAATTACAAGAAGGGTGATAACCAGCCCCGGCCCGGTTTAAATATCTCCCGGTTCTACCAGTAGGTAAGGGCGATACGCATCATGGATGAAAAAACCGAAGAGATCCTGCATCATGTAAAAAAAACCATGACGCAGCCGGGTTCACACGGGCTGGATCACGTCCTGCGGGTCGTATATCTTTGCGAGGTTATCGGAAAAGAGGAGAATGCCGACATGGAAATATTACTCCCGGCTGCCCTGTTCCATGATATCGCACGACCCGTAGAAACACAAACCGGTGTGCCCCATGAAGAAGCTGGTGCACAGATGGCAGAGGAATACCTCCGTTCAATCCGGTATGACGGGGAACGCATCCCAAAAATCGCTCACGCAATCCGTACACACCGGTACCGCTCTCTGGCAAAACCGGAAACCCTGGAAGCACGGATCCTCTCGGATGCAGACAAACTGGACGCCCTGGGGGCTGTTGGCATTGCCCGGACTTTTATCCGTGCGGGAGAGCACCAGGGAGAGATCGGCGATGCCATCAGTCACATCCATGATAAACTGCTGAAGCTCAACGGCCTGATGTACACGAATACGGCAAAAAGACTGGCTGAAGAACGGCACCGGTTTCTCGTTGTGTTCCTGGAAAGACTTAACGATGAGATGACCCTGCCCGAAGCTCCGGCCCCGGAGAAGGGGCATTTTTAATGGGGATACTTTTTCCAGGTTTTCCCGGATTCAGGACGTCGCATCCTCAAAAAATTTCATATGAGTTGCGTTATAAAATATAATGGTACCGGCCCCGTAAGCCAGCGACGATATAACCCAGTAACGGAGTCTGATGTTGTTCGATATCAATATGGAAGCCTTAAACCTGACATTCTGCATTGCGGTTGTCCTGCTCAGCTGCTGGTGGTGCTGGAAAACGGGGAGCCGCACCCCGCTGTTTATCGGTCTGGCATTCGGCCTTTTTGGTATTTCTCACAGTATCATCCTTTTTAACCTGAATAAGGCCCTCGGGCAGGTCCAGATACCGTTCCGGATCGCTGCATATGCTATCGTCGCAACCGGCCTCTTCTTCATTGCCCTTGAAGTGATGAACCGGAAAAAAGCCGATGAGGAACTCCTGCATGCGAATGAGAACCTCAGGGCAGCAAACGAGCAACTGGTGAAATCCGGTGAAGATCTGAAAAATAATCTCGAAGAACTCCGGAAAAAAAGGGAGGAACTGCTCGAAAGCGAGAGGAAATACCGTTCGATCTTTACCACGTTTATCGATATTTACTTCCAGACGGATATTGATGGAATTATTCTGACGGTTTC
This sequence comes from Methanoregula sp., assembly GCA_041652515.1. Taxonomy (GTDB): domain Archaea; phylum Halobacteriota; class Methanomicrobia; order Methanomicrobiales; family Methanospirillaceae; genus Methanoregula. The sequence continues at coordinate 9,028 of JBAZHD010000033.1, read as the reverse complement.
CCCATCGGTAAAAGAGATCGCCGGGTGGGATCCTGCCGAACTCGCAGGTAAAAATGTGCAGGAAGTATACCCTGACGAACATATGCGAAAAACCCTGATCGCCGATCTTATGAAAAATGGTGCTGTCCGGAATTACCTGATCCAGCTGAAAAACAAAGACGGGCGCTTGATCGATGTATCGCTGAGCGGTCATATCGTTTCCGATGATAAGGGAAAACCGGTCCGGATTGAAGGCACGCTCCGGGACTTTACCGAGAGGAAAACTGCAGAGGATGCACTCATCCTGGCAAAAAAGAAACTGGGACTCTTAAATACCGTGACCTTCCAGGATATCCAGAACGCGGTCTTTTCCTTAAACGGGTACTTCCAGCTGCAACAGCAGAACCCGCAGGACGAGACGCTGCAGGGTTACCTGAATAAAGAGATGGAGATTATCGGCACGATCTCAGATTCACTGAAATTTGCCGGCCAGTACCAGAACATGGGGCAGAGTCCTCCCCGCTGGCAGAATGTCCATCATGCATTCCTGTATGGCATATCCCACCTGAACCTTTCAAAATATTCAAAGACCATCCGCCTCGAAGGACTGGAATTATTTGCTGACCCGATGCTGGAAAACGTCTTTTTTACCCTCGCGGAGAACGTGGTCATGTACGCGAAGACGGCAACGGATCTTTCCCTGACATACCGCGAGGATCCGAATGGACTCGTGCTGACCTTCTGCGATAATGGCGATGGAATTCTCCCGACGATGAAGGAGAAAATTTTCGAGCGGCACTACGAGAAGAAGCGAGGCATCGGCCTCTTCCTTGCACGGGAGATCCTGTCCATTACCGGTATCACGATCCACGAGACCGGAGATCCGGGAACCGGTGCCCGGTTTGAGATCCGGGTTCCGAAAGGGGGATACCGGTTCGGTCCTGCACAATAATACTCTGAATAAAACATTTTCAAAAGATATGATTGCCCCCATTGCGCCAGTCCAGCCTCCGTCTGGGTAGGGGCGCATATGATACCTCGGAAATACCAGTACAGAACTCTCTCTCATTTTTAAGTACAGGTAACACGGAACTATCGTAATCGGGGCGCCTCAGCGGCGGGGCGGCGAAGCCCCTGGAGCGTCAGGTCCCTGAAAATGAATTCCCATGAAAACGGGCACGATGCCTGCGGCCACAGGCACACAGAATGGAAATTTTTATGACATTTCCATATTAAATTGGCCTCTTCAGAAATTACTGATGGGGGTTGAAACCCCCATACCCCCAATTACGATATATGCCGCCGCCCCCGAAGGGGCGCCCCCGCGGCGGATCAGGATGGTGGAAATAATTTTTTTTTTCCGATTTTCATGATTTTGGTGTGAACCGGATCGGTTCATGCTTGTTTCTCCAGCGCACAAAATAGAAAACCGGTATCGCACCGATGCGCCCCATTTTTATGAACTCAACGATTTTCCCGTTCAAATCACTTCCCGTTTCCGGGGCGATAACCGGTGCGGATGTATCAGACCGGGTATGGATGTAAGCCCCGGTCACGGGAACTGGATTATGCCGGGATCTTCCCGCTCTCCTTCTGGATCTCATCGATGAAAACCGGACCGTATTTTTCCAGTTTGAACTCCCCCACGCCGGGGATTGCTGCAAAGTGTTCCCGGTCACCGGGGCGGTTTCTCGCCATCTCGCGAAGGCTTTTGTCCGGGAAGATGACATAGGGTGGAACACCCTGCGAATCCGCAAGGGTTTTCCTCAGGGTTTTTAAGCGCATGAACAGTCCGGTATCACCAGAAGTGAGGGTTTCATTCCGGGGAGATTGTACAGGTAGGGACGTCCCGCTTTCCGGTGCCGGGAGCATAACACGGCACCCGCCTTTGAGCAGTTCGTCACTCCTGCCGGTTACGCTGATGACCGGGTACTTGTCACCGGTCCGTGCAAGGTAGCCCTGCCGGACCAGTTCGCTGATCCAGGTGCGGTACTGGACCTTGCTGTATCTCTTGCCGGAACCATATGCCGGGAGTGTATCGAACCTGTACTCGCTGATCTTCGAATTCTTCGCACCCCGGAGGACATCGCTGATGAGTTCGATCCCAAAACGCCCGGGCAATTGCCGGATGCACCCGGCAATCAGCCGGGCGGCATCCGTACAGTCAATCATATCGGGAGGATGGTCGCAGGTATCGCATAACCCGCAGTTCTCTTCCGTATACGCCTCGCCAAAATACTCCAGCAGGTACTTCCGCCGGCACCCGGTGTTCTCGCAATACTCGGTTATTTCCTGGAGTTTCTTAAGCCCGGTCCGCAGGTGGCCGGCCCCGCCCTCATCGTGTTCGAGCATTGCGCGGATTCTCCCGGAGTCGCCCCGGCTGTACAGGAGAATACATTCACTGTACTGGCCGTCCCGGCCCGCACGGCCGGTCTCCTGGTAATAGGACTCGACCGTTTTTGGCAGGTCGTAATGGATCACGTACCGGACATCCGGCTTGTCGATCCCCATGCCGAATGCAACCGTTGCGCAGACAACGGAGACGGAGTCCTTGATAAACGCGTCCTGCGCAGCTTCCCGTGCCTGTTTCGAGAGCCCGGCATGGTAGGCAATGGCGGAAAAACCCCGTTTTTTCAGCTCTCCTGCAACCTCCTCGGTTTCTTTTTTCGAGAGACAGTAGATGATCCCGGCATCATTGCGGTGCTGGCCAAGATAGTGGAGCAAAAAGACCAGGGGATTCTTTTTCGCAATCACCTGGTACCGGAGGTTCTTCCGGTTGAAGCTGCCGATGAACTCCCGGGCATGGTCAAGACCCAGCTGCTGGACAATGTCCCTGCGGACTTCAGGGATGGCCGTTGCAGTCAGCGCAATAACCGGAATCCCCGGAAAAAACTTCTTGATCTGGGCAAGCTGCCGGTATTCCGGCCGGAAATTGTGGCCCCACTCGGAAATGCAGTGCGCTTCATCGATGGCGATGAGCCGGATCTCTGAACTCCTGAGAGATTCCAGGAAATTCTGCTGCATGCATTTTTCCGGGGATATGAACAGGAGGCGGAGGCTTCCGTTTTTCAGGTCTGTCTCAATCCGGGCACGTTCGCGGTATTCAAGAGAACTGTTGTACGCAGCAGCGGGAATGCCCCGGGCATTGAGGTCGTCAACCTGGTCCTTCATCAGGGATATTAACGGGGAGATGACGAGGGTCAGGCCGCCGAGGTATACTGCAGGGAGTTGGTAACAGAGCGATTTCCCGCCACCCGTTGCCATGACCGCAAGCGTGTCTTTTGATTCAAGGACCGACCCGATGATCTCCTGCTGGTGCGGCAGAAAGCAGGAATAGCCCCAGTACTTTTTCAGGATGGTGTGGATGGTTTCCATGGTGTTCCCGTTCAATGACAACTGATATTCCACGGGAGTGTTCACGGGATCCCCAGAAAAACCCTTTGCACGCAGGGTGAACCTGAACATCCACTATCTCATTCCTGCCAGCAGCAGGGAATCCATAAAAAAATCTGGAAAAACAAACATGAACCGATCCGGTTCACACCCGGGCTACGAAAATCTCGTAAATACAGGATATTGGGAGGGCACCCCCGCCTCGGGGCTTCGGTACGGCACGGCGGGGCAAGTCCGGTTTCCGGGAAACAAGGAATTGAGGCCGCCGCGAAAGCCCCCGCGGGGGCGGCGGCACTTATCGTAATGGGGATATGGGGGTCTCAACCCCCATCAGCAATTCCAGAAGATGCACATTTTCATGAGAAACAAGCAGGAACTTATCCGGTTCATTCTCCAAGCCATGAAAGTCGGCAAATAATTATTTCAACCGTCCTGATCCGCCGCGGGGGCGCCCCGCCGGGGGCGGCAGTATATATCGTAATTGGGGGTATGGGGGTCTCAACCCCCATCAGCAATTCCTGGAGAGGCTGATTATCTCGGGAAATCAGTTACCGGGACCTGACGCTCCAGGGGCTTCGCCCCGCCGCTGAGGCGCTCCGGTTGCGATAGTACCGCATTACCTGTACATAAAAATGAGAGAAAATTTCTGTACGGGTATTTCCGAGGCATCATTTGCGCCCCCGACAAGGACCGGGCTGGCGCAAGGGGGGCGATCATATCTTTTTAAAACAGGTTTTCTCCAGAGCAAAAAACTCAACATTCTGGTAACAGCAGACAAATTTTTTTCCCTGGATAAAAACCCGGAACAGGACAGGTTTATATGGCAGCAAAAAACCGCATCACAGTGTTTATGTTTCTCCCTGTTTTATCCATTAAGGGGATTATATGACAAAAACCTGTGGTATATGCGGCCACGCAGGACTCGATGACCAGGCACAGTTCTGCAACCGGTGCGGCGCTGTTATACCCGAAGAGAAAAAGCCTGCATTCCCGGTCTGTCCCGGGTGCGGCACGATCGTTACTGATGAACTGGCACAGTTCTGCAACCGCTGCGGGACGATAATACATCCGGGGCCGGTCGTGTGCAGGAACTGCGGCAGCCCGGCCATTGATAACCAGTCGCGGTTCTGCACCCGCTGCGGCACTACCTTTGAACAAAAACCGGTCATCCGGAGTCCCGTCTGCCCATCCTGCGGGACTCCCGACCCGAACGGCCAGTCCGCCTTCTGCAACCGCTGCGGGGCGGCGATGAACCCCCAGGGCATCCAGCCGGGATACCGGCAGGACCATGCATCGGTTATTGTCGGCCAGCGGAAACCCGTTGCACCCATGCCCGTGGCCGTGGTTCCTGACACTGACTGGGAACCATGGAACGAAGCGCCCCCCGCTCTCGGCATTTCCCGATCCGAGCCTCCCATCCCGGAAAAACCGGTATTCCACGACAAGCAGGTTGCAGTCCGGGAGAAACGGTATGCACATCTCCCCCTCATAGCAGACGAACTGAAAACAAAAGGTGAAGCCGCCCCTCCCCAATCCTCATCTGATATTCCCGATGTACCGCCAAGAAAAGGTGGGGGTGCACCGAAGAAAGGCGTTCTCGGGTTCATGAGAAAATAACCAGCGCTTTTCTGTTTTTTCCTGCATTCTTTTTTCACCAAATTGTTTTTGTAGTTCCCACTCGCATCCTACCAGAAGCAAAACGGGAAGGGGGTGTTCGGATGGATTTTGTATACGGGTTGATTCTGGCGGTATTTCTCATCCTCGCGGGTTTTTCTGCCGGGTGTATCAGCGAGGATACGCCCGCACCGGCACCAGCTGCCGGGAGTCTTCCCCAGCCCGGGGTACTGATCCAGACCATCGGGCAGGTTACCGGGCAGGGTATTATTCTCCAGGGGGTCCCCCGGGGCACGATCGATACCATCACGTTCACCATCGGTCTTGCACCGGGCACAAAAACCGCTGACCTGAATGGCACGACTATCGCCTACGCCGATTCCGTGCGGACCGAGCTCCTCACCCCGGTTGAAGGGTACCGGGGGGATCCTCCTGCGGGGTACTGGGGGATCATTGATTCCATCAACGAGATGGGAACCCGGAATATGCGGCTGGATTATGAAGAACAGTTCATCATCCGGATCAATCCCAAAGCACCGGTGGTCCCAAACCAGGTGATCACCATCTCGGTAAAACCAAAAGGGGGTAAAGCCCTGATGATACGGTGCGTTGCACCCTCAGCAATAACAGAGACGGATAACATTCTTCCCGGTCTCTGATCCACAGGACCGGTCAAATCCCCGGCATCCCCGCCGTTTTCACAACCCGGCCCACATCTGGCCGGCAAAAAATGCCGTGCGGTACTCGGCATCGGAAAACCCGGGATTCCTGTCCTCGATCTCACAGATCGCTTTTGCCCGCGCCTCGTCACCACACCCGTACTGCCCTTCACGGTATGCCGTACAGATCTCGAGAACATCAAAGGAGAGACGCCGTACCCGGATCAGTGCTTCCCGGCATACTGCCGGGGAAGCTGCAGGAACCGCATCGCGGATCCGGTTGAGGATGTCGTTGTCATCCGGTACGGGGCATGACGGGGGTGAGCGCCCCTGCCGGAAGATCAGGACAAACGCCGCGGAAAGTGTTTCCGGATTAGCTTCAGGCCGGTATGCAGACGGCATGGCAGTCAGTCCTTCTTTGCACGTTTTTTCAGCACCGGACTTTCAGCAAACACCCGGGCAAACGGCTCGATTATGTGCTTTGGCATCTCTTTTTCCGCCTGCTTCCTGATCCGGGGAATTGACAGGAACAGGGAAAGAAGAGTGGTCTTTACGCGCTTGCGAAGATCGTTATGCGGGAAATCATACATGCCGTGCTCCTTATACCAGGTGTGATCCGCTTTGAACACAGCCCGCATTTCGGCCCAGATCGCGTCGCGGAATATCTTGTGCCCGCCAACCACCGGAAAACCTGCCGGGGCGATATACCCGCTTGAGGAAAGACGGATACAGTGTTCGCAGAGGCTGTCAATCCGTGCTTCGGCAAGCGCGGATACCGGCGTTTCATCGGTAACAATCCCTGCCAGGTTTCCTCCCTGCATTGCCGGGAAGACCGCGAGGATTTCCCGGAGTGTCCCGCATTGCGCAAGGGGACCTTCGATAAGGAACCCCACCTGCTTTCCGGTCATGTACGGCACATGGCCCCGGTAGAAACTCCGGTCAAAGAACTGCTTGAATTTCCAGGAGAGATACCGGTCCTTTATCGGCCCGGCAAGGATGATGATGTCTGCCGGCAGGATGGTTTCTTCGAAAAACGCCCGGAACCCGTCGGTATACACGCAGGTATTGTCAAAAGCACAGCGGCAGCACCCGAGACAGCCGCCCTTCATCGCCGCCTCGTCAAGCGGGACGATCGAAGCAGCCCGCCCGAAACAGGATGCCGCCCGGGTCACCATCTTCTCAAGATTTGAACCGGGTGCTGCATCGGACAGGATGACCACGGTCTTTCCTGCGGTATCAAAAGGCATGGGTATGGGGCCGGACCGGTACAGCGGCGTATCGAACGCCAGGGGGGGGAAGGTACGCTGAACCGCCGGCTTGCAAAGAACCGTCTGGAAAAAATCACCGGCAAAAAGGATGAGGTCTTCCTGGTTTTTTTCCCTCAGCAGGTCTTCCATCTCTGCCATGAAAGAGCCTGCCCAGTTCATGCCAAGGTCTTCGGCAATGGCATGAAGGTAATCGTTGGCAGTATGGTCGAAGAAATGGATGGATGTCGTGAGCGAGGCTGCAAATTTTCCCGTGAATGCTCCTGAGGCATTTCTCATAAAAACCAGTTCGATAAACCGCTTCATTTGCGCCGGGACAAGCATATAGTAAACGGGTGTTGCGAACAGGACCGCATCTGCGGTCTCGACCGATTCAATGACACGGGAAAATTCCTTTTCCTGGGATTCAAGGAGAGCGATCCGCATTCCCACGTTCTCGATCACGAACGTGTGGGCGGGAAACGCCAGTTCGAGGAACCGGACGTATTGCATGGTGACGCTGTCTTTGCCCTTGGGGCTCCCGTTCAGTACACAGATTTTCATGAGGATTTCCTGGAATAGAGAATTTCCCTCCGGTCACTATTAAGGTGACTGGATTGATCCCGGGGCGTGTTCCGTTATCCCGGGATCGTGGGGTACGTTCAGCGCCGGATGCCATGAGTGCGAAGAAGTCCTCACTCAAAGAAATGTTATTATCAGAGCCGCTCGCACCTGATACGCATGACATCTTTACGCCGTTCAGGGCATATCGTGCCCGGACTGTTTATCCTTGGCCTGCTGCTTGTTCTGGTACTTGCAGCCGGGTGTACCCAGCAGACTGCAACACCGGCGGTAACTACACCGTCAACCACATCGGCATCATCGCAAATCGCGAATCCCGCTTCCGTGAACTGCGGGCAGATTGGCGGTACCACCGAGATCAAAACGGATGCAACCGGAGGGCAGTACGGGATGTGCAACTTCGGGAACGGTACTTCCTGCGAGGAGTGGGCACTCTTCCGCGGCGAGGGATGCAGGGCCGGTGTTGCAGCAGCGGCAACAACCGCAGCTTCAGCGGGCATGGCAAACCCTGCATCCGTGGCATGCGTGAATGCCGGCGGCAAACTTGAGATTAAGAAGAATGCTGACGGTGGAGAGTATGGCATGTGCACGTTTACCAACGGTACTTCCTGCGAGGAATGGGCGCTCTTCCGCGGGGAAGGATGCAAGGCCGGTGTTGCAGCAGCCACAACTGCAGCTTCAGTGGGAATGGCAAACCCTGCATCGGTAGCCTGCGTGAATGCCGGCGGCAATCTTGAGATCAAGAAGAATGCTGACGGTGGAGAGTACGGCATGTGCACCTTTACCAACGGTACTTCCTGCGAGGAATGGGCACTCTTCCGTGGCGAGGGATGCAAGGCCGGCGTTGCAGCAGCCACAACTGCAGCTGAGGGAAAGAAGATGGTAACATTAACAGAAGCAGACAAGGGAAAGTCTGAGGACATTGCGCAGGGCACGCGCTTTGCTGTGCAGCTGAAAGAGAACCCGACAACCGGGTTTGCCTGGAACGCAACGGTCTCTTCAGGTCTTGAGATCCAGTCTTCCGAATACCAGATGGACAGTGCTGCCCCGGGAATGGTCGGTGTTGGCGGAGTCCATACCTGGGTCATCATTGCAAAGGAGACCGGCAACCAGAGGTTCTCGGCAACCTACATGCGTTCGTGGGAAAAGGTAACCGGTAACGAGACCGCGTTCAGCGCGAATATCAACGTAGTGAAGATTTAAAATTCCGGGCCGGTTCCCGGACTTCTTCTTTTTTGCCGGATGTTCAGGGGCCGGTTTTTCTTTGGGAAAAATTGTTGAGGTGCCCGGCATTTTTTTAAATTTTCAGAAAGGTCGCGATCTTTTTTTCGAGCGCACTTTGTTTTTTTAATTTCAAACGATCGCGTTTTGTTTTTTACTCTGGAGAATTCCTGATTGTCCCAGGCATTCTCCGGGAATATGCAGACTTTTTTTAAAAAATCCAGTAACTATTCAGCCGGCCCTGTGAGCACAAGTAGGTGTGAATGGATTTCCCTGAAAAGCACCAACGAGCGATGCGAGAACCGGCCGGTCATTTTTCTTAACGGTTGAGAGATA
>JBAZHD010000032.1:0-33106 GCA_041652515.1 Methanoregula sp. | reverse complement strand
CAAGGACGGAAAACTCCACGTACACACGGACCTTTCCCGGGACGCCGTCTTTGCGCAGCTGCCGCCGCAGGTAACAGACGCGATAAAGAAAGTCTATGCGGACCTCGAGCAGCAGAATGCGGCACTCCAGGGCCAGCTCCAGGCCTGGTACGACGAGCACGCGAAGTGAGAGGGCTGAAACGAAGAAAAATACAAAACCCACTAACCAGACGATTAGATTCTCATCAGTTCACAATGCCATCCTTCAGTTTCCTCGGAGAAAACTTCAGGAGTGAGAGATCTCTTCCCCGCAGCCAAAAATTTTTTTTATAATTTTACGTTTCTCCAGAAAGCGGGATGCTGCGGGAGTCCCGAAATTCTCCTGCCCCAATTGGCTTGTTAGTCCTGTCTGAATTGAAAAAAACGATAATTTTCCGATGCGATTTGTTTATTCGGGAAGCGTATACCACAGCAAGAACAGGAAAAACCATGCGTTCCCGGAGACTACCACTCTTCTGCAGGCGGGAGCAGGTTCCGATAGTGTGGATGTGTTGAGAACCCGGCCTCCGCCCCTGACAGTCATTATATCCGAAGGATGAGGGTGGCCCCCTCACGGGATATTCCTGCCACACGCGTTCTTGAGCGGCCGAAAATATATTTTAAACCGGGAATATTTTTACGCTGACCTTGAAAGATTCTCATTCCTTTGTAATACCAACCCGGGTAATGAAGATTGTTACAAGGAAGGAAAAAATTTCAGATTATTGAACCGGTGGGAGAAGGGATCGGAAGGTTTTGCGCCAGATTATCCGGTATTGCTGTATCGGGATGTTTATTAAGGAAAATCCGGTTACAGGAGTCATCGATATCGTTTACATCGTGAGTGATGATGATGATGATCTTATCGGTCAGCTGCCGGATCACTGATGAGATGGATTTCTTTGATTCTGCATCGATCGACCGGGTAAATTCATCGAATACGATGATTGGCGAATCCCGCAGGATAACACGAGCCAGTGCAATCTTTTGCTTCTCGCCGCTGGACAGGTTCAGGCCAGCCTCCCCCACCTCCGTTTCATACTGGCGGGGAAGCCCCGTTACGAATTCGTGAAGTTCTGCCTTCTTTGCCGCATTCACGATATCCTCACGGGAAGCGGATGTGTTGCCGATAAGAATGTTCTCAGCGATCGTGCCATCGAAGATCAGCGCGTCGGAAAAAACGACCGATACGGTGTTCCTGAGTGACTCCCTGCTCAGTGAAGAGATGTCCTTGCCGTCAATGGAAATGGTGCCCTTTTCCGGGGAGTAAAGGCCGCACAGCAATTTAATGATCGTTGTTTTCCCGGAACCATTATCCCCGCTGATGTAGTTTCTGCCCTGAGTAAACGTTGCGTGGAAATTTCGGAGAACGATCCTTTTGTCATAGGAAAAGTCAACAGAATCGAACTCGATCCTCTTTACAGGACCAGAAAGAGACCGTATTCCCCACTTCTCCTTTTTAAGAGCGAATATTTCTCCAATCCGGTCAAAAGAAGCCTGCGAGCTTTTGTAACTCGTCCAGTATACCGAGAGCATCTGGATGGGTGAGAAGAACAGGGCGACATAACCGATAAAAGCGGTGAATGTCCCAAGGCTCATCGATCCGCTGACAACATCCATACTACCGAACGTGAGAACCAACAATGTTGGAATACCGTACATCACCATCCCCACTGAAGAGCTCATTGAGGATATCCTGACGACATCCCACGAGGAATCATAGTATTTTGCCATGTGGGCATCAAACTTTTCGTGCATCCATTTCTCTAGTAGGAACATTTTTGTGAGAGGCACAATTGAATACGCCTCTTTAAGAAAAGAATTCATGCCGCCGGCAGAATCCAGCGAATTCCGCTGGTATTTTTTCACCTTGTTTCCGTAATAGACCGACCAGATGACAAACAGAATGATAGGGGACGATGCGATCAACGTCAGTTTCGGATTCAGGGTGATCATTATCATGAATGGCAGGACAAAACCACATACCGCGACCACAATCTGGGGGATAACCGAAGTAACGGTATTGACTGCCAGGTTGGTATTACCCATCGTCCTTGTGAGCAGGTCTCCGGTTTTGATCTTCTGAAGGTCCGAGAGCGAGGCTTCCTGGACCGTACCAAAAAGATCGTACGCCAGTTCTTTGAAAAGAACCAGGTTCAGTTTGCCCCGGATATTGTTGGAAATATAACTTGACAGCGCAGAAACGAGGAATAATCCGGACATTCCGAGGATAACCGGGACGAGCAGCGAGATTTTTTTTCCGATCAGAACCGCGTCAATCAACCACCCCATTATCAGCGGGGTGGCAAGAGAAAAAAGGGTGCCGAGCAGACTCATGAGTATTAACGCAATGAGGGAATATGGGTGGGACAGGATGAGTCCCTTAAGCAATCGGTTGCTGCCAGGTTCCTTTTGAAGGGTCATAATCGCACAACACTTTACCATACAGGTCGCCGGTTTTTACCATCTCAAGCGCCCTGCAGTCAATGCAGGTATACCTGAATTCACATCTGCCGCATTTATCCAGACTGTTCAGGTTGAGTTTCCAGAACTTCTGAATACTGTCATCGGTCCCCTTAAAAAAAGTCCATAATTTCCGGTCCCGGATATTTCCAAGGGATTGTTTTCTCATCATCGGGCAGGGAAGTACCTCACCATTCCAAGCAATGGTTACACTGTTCGCGAGGCACGGGTGAAATTGATTATTATGCATGAACCGTGCCAGATTTGTTTTGAGGATTTTCTTTTTTGAATTCAAGGAGGATCCCGGGAGTAATTGATTATAATTCCGAGAAACCAGATCAACCATAACGTTGGGCGGCAGATCTCTGGATTGGGGGGAGTCCCGGTAATCCTGAACAAGCAAATACGAATATCGGTTATCGATATCTGACAGATCATCTGTCTGAAGGATCAATGCTGCCTTATTTTCCAGATACTCACAGATCTCCTTGGTGAAATATTCCCTGTGGCCGATAACAAATATTTTTCCAAACTGACCGATTGCATATTCGAGTATTTCCCGGGTTTTTTCCCAGTCTTTCGTAAGATCGCCGCCCTTAATAAAGAGCGTCATGCACTGGAGAGTATGTAATTCATCGATCAATTCTTTCCATCGGCTTGTACTGACCGAGGTCCCGTCTTCGGCCCAGGTATTACAGCCAAGACATCCCATTGTCCTTGAAATACCCTTGTATCCGCAGTACCAGCAGGATCGATCGCATTCATTACCAATTTCCAAAAATGCCCGTGACAGGACTGGCGGCAGCCCTTCCTGGTACAGCCCGATAGGAGACCCCAGCCGTAATTTTTCAATAAACACTTTTTTTTCATAAAAATTTCCTATAACCCGGATTTTCAGCTCACGAAGAAACGGGTCCGACGGATCGACAGATCCATTCTCCTCGCATGCTTCTATAAGCCTCGATTCTTCGGGCGACAGGGCATATACATCTCCTTCGATAAGATCATAAATCGCCCCGTTCCGGTCGCCTTTGATATAATAGCATTCAGGATTCAATCGGAAGTACATGGGTTAATCACCTAAGGTTGGAGACACCTTCGAAAGCCAGGAGTAATAATTTCTTACAACGGCATCCAGTTGGTGGGGGTATTTTTCACCAACGGTAAACGTCCGGGAAAATTCTTTTCTTTTCACTTTTTCTTCGCTTTTACAAACTCTGGATGCATAATTAAAACACCCCTCCTTGGCGAAGTGGTTGTAACAGTATCCGCAGGTATTGTTTACCCCGCAGGTTCCACAGGAGTCCAGATGTTCACGATAGTCGTTCATTATGCCGGCGATCTTTGTGTAATTCAACCCGGACCGGATATCGCCGATCGGGAAAAAATGATTGATGCGCTCGCAGGGATGGAACGTTCCCAAAACATCCACAAAGATTTTCCTTCCCAGAGTACACGCCCCGGAATATGGAATGATACGCTGTTCCCGGGGTACCAGGACTGGAACAGAATAGATAAACCGGCTGCCGTTAATGGAATAGAGTTGCCCGAAAAAGGAAGTCCGGGCCATGTCAAGAGAGGGGTGTTCCAGATAATACTGAAAAGCTAGTTCCTCGTTTTTTTGAAACGTTAAAAAGTCTTCTTCTGAAAACTGGTCATAATACCGACATCCGTCCTGCCGTGCCGGGAGGGCTATTATAGACAATCTTGGGATATCCGATTGATTAAAAAAAGCATCAAGTGCGAAAATGTCGCTTTTCCAGTCAAAAACGCAAATGGCCTGGCAGTCTTCATACCGGTCTGCAACCATGCGGCGGACATTTTTCATAACGTCTGTAAACGTGCCTTTGCCATTCGGATATACCCGGTTCCGGTCGTGTTCTTTTTTCGGGCCATCGATACTGATCGATATAAAAAATCCATGTTCCCTGAAGAAATCCTCTTTTTCTTTATTCAGGAGGGTTCCATTTGTTGTGACCGAATAATGAAAATCAAGTTCAGGATACGTGGTTTTGAGATATTTAACGCATTTTTTTATCAGATCGAAATTCAGGAGGGGTTCCCCACCGTAGAACCCGATTGCCGGCCTTCTTACGGGATTATACTGCCGACCTTCCAGGATTAACGAGGCATAATAATCCATTGCTTTTTTTGCGGTCGTAAAATCCATCGCATTGTCCGATCGATTTCGTGAGAGTGCATATGCATCAGAATATACACAATACCGGCACCGGAGATTGCAGTCTTCTGTTATTCCCAGGATTAACTGGGTCAGACCCTCCCGGAGGATCATTCGTCTGACATCATCTGCCTGAAGCTGATGCTGTCTTTGGGAATTCTGTTTGGGGCGAACTTTATCGAGTTTTTTTAAAAACGCGGAGTAAAAGAGAAATTCTTCGGCATTTTCAGCTGAAGAAATATCATCCTTTTGCAGGAGTGAATTATCAATCAATTTCTTAAGAAGAGGGGATGAGGGAAAGGCGATGCCAATCTCATTATCGTAATAATAGGTGGTTCCGGATTTGCTTTCAAATTCCATGATTTCATTCTCCTAAAAAAATAAGAATTGAGGTAGTTTAGCCTTCGGTCTGTTCCCCAAGTCCAATTGCCATCGAATGATAGGAATTGTAAAAGGGCCCGTAAGAGCACGAGCAGTTGCTGTAGCAGGCGCAGGTACAGCTCGCAGCCATCTGTTCGATTCCGCTTTCTCCACTTACAAGTTGCATGTTTTTTCCTCCTTTCATTTTCTTTTTACTCTTGACCGAAGAGAGAAAAGCATAAGTTTTCCGAGAACTTTCTCTCTTCTGCCTTTTTGGCAGGCGTGGGTTCTGACAGTGTGTACCTGATTTGAACCCGCCCTTCGTTTCTTGACAGTCATTATATCCGGAGAGTGAGGGTATCACTTAGTGGATATTCCTGCCAGACTGGTTGTTGGACAGCCAGAAATATATTTCAAATTGCGATATATTTTGTAGCATTTTAAGAAAATTTTAACCGGATTATAATCGTATCAGAAACCGGACCATCTACCTTTGAACCGCGAGGTTATACGCACAATACGACACGAATAATAAGACATAAGTACATTAAAAAAAGAGGTAAATCTGTGTAGTATAATTACTTTTAGTTGTTTTAACAATAAATTCCGGGTATCACAGATTACAGAGTGTTTCCATGTCAGACCTGCTTGCAACCGTGACGACCTCTGAAAAACGGAAACGGCTTCTCCTCCTCCTGCTTGGCGGCCCGCGTTCCCTTGATGAGATAAAAAAACTGCTGAATGTTACTGCGAGCGGTATGCTTCCCCAGATAAAAATTCTTGAGGAGGAGGGAATTGTTTTCAAAGAGAACGGGTTATACCAGCTCACAGAGATCGGGAGGCTTATTGCATATCATCTCGAACAATTCGATAGGATCCTGAACGTAATTGAGGAGCAGAAAAAATTCTGGCAGGAACATGATCTCCAGGCTCTCCCGCAGGACTTTTTCTTCAGGCTGGGGGACATTAAAAAACCCCGGCTTCTTGAAGCCGGATTCGAAGAAAGTTTTGAGCCCCACTCCGAGTTCCTTAGCATGATCTTACAATCGGACACGGTAGCGGGCATTTCCCCGATTGTCCATCCGATATATCCCCGGTTTTTCCTTGCATTTGCCGAGAACGGCAAGAGGGTAGAGATTATTCTTACGAAAAAAGCCTATGACAAGATCAAGAAAGAATACCATACTATGCTTCTCAAAGGTCTCCAGCATGAAAATGCACGGCTGTATATCTGCGACGAAGCGATCAGGTTCGCCTATATTGTTACCGACCGGTATTTTTCCATGGGCCTCTCCATGAAAAACGGGGTGTTTGATTCCATGAGGGATATAGTAAGTGAAGAGACCTTAGCCGTCAGGTTCGGGGAGGATCTTTTCTCGTACTACCGGGCAAAGTCCCACAGGGTCAATAGGGATGGAACATACTAACGACCACCAACACTATCGGTTCCCAGTTTATTACAAGAACACGGAAATTGCGCTGCCACCAGGCAGGTCCCGTTTCAAACGCAGGACTGTAGCAGAGTATCGCAAGCCCGCTCATGGAGAGGCTGTACAGGAAAAGAACGATAAAAGGTACAAGGATGCCTCCCATCATTGCCGCGATGAGAAGGGCATGCTGGACGATACACAGCGATAAAAGAAGGTACGTCAATTTCTTCACGCCCATAACAACCGGGAGGGTCCGGATCCCGGCAGCAAGATCACCCTCCACATCCTTGATATCAAAGATCGTGGAGTTGATGAAAAGTTTCATCCCGAAATATACCCCGATCACCGCTGCGGCGGCAACCTGGCCGGTCGATGCGATGATAAGCCCGATCGTCCCCCCCCAGGTTATGCCGATGACGATATTTTTAATCCCGCACCCACCTTTGAGTTTGATCTGCGTATGCCCAAGAGACAGTCCCTGTGAATAGAGGATCCCGACGATGAACGGGAACAATGGGGGACCGAAAAGATTTTTCGAGAAGAACAGGGCGGTACCGATTATGATCGCGGCCACGCTCGCGGCAATGCCGGCGCTCTTGCACGCGCCCGCAAGTTCCCGACGGTTAACTTCATCTTCCTTGTTATCCAGCGACCGGTCGAGCGTATATGTTGCATAGATAATCAGCGATGCTGCAAGAACAAGGAGGATATCCGGCGCAATACCGGCAATAAGATAGGCAAGATACAATCGCAGGCCCCCTGAAAATCCTACAAGGGAGGAAGAATTCAGGAGCTGTAGTGTCGGGTTGTTAAAAATGGACATAACAAAAAAAGTTCGTAAAAAAATATTTTTTAATTGATTACAAAAATTTTAAGACGGTTAAAATATTACTTCGGGATTACCGACTCCGACGGAAATGGTGAGTGTTCCTTCAACAAGTCCATGATCCGGAGGATCCACCGTTTTCCCCATTGTCCGGTTAAAGGTCGACAATGACAAGAACAAAGAGAAGATCGAGGTGGCGCTCAAGATCACCAAGAGTGCTCCGGACAATCCTGCGGATACGCTCGACCGGGTCTGCACGCTCGAAGTCAGCGTCACGATGGACAAGGAGGGAAAACTCCAGGTGCACACGGACCTTTCCCGGGACGCTGTCTTTGCGCAGCTACCGCTGCAGGTCACGGACGCGATAAAGAAAGTCTATGCGAACCTCGAACAGCAGAACGCAGCACTCCAAGGCCAGCTCCAGACCTGGTACGACGAGCACGCGAAGTGAGAGGGGAGTTATACGGGGCCGGGCCCGGATCTCCGGGCTTTCTTTCTTCCAGCTACCCGCGTGAGATATACCCGGGCTGACAGGGGCATATTCCGGGCGTTTTCCATCAGGCTGTCAATGAGTACTGCCTGCTTCTCGCTTCACTCTGCATTGGGGGTCTTTCTGACTCAAGGCCGCATATGCTCGCGGATAACAGCCATGCGTTCTTTTTTTGCGGCCTGCCGGTCAAACGCCAATTCCATAGTTCTCTCCGGAAACACCGAACTCATCCATCCGGCTTTTCATAACGCTATGATCCAGGTTGTTTTTCTTATATTTCCCATAGGTAGACTGCAGCATCAATTGCGCATTTCGTCAAGGAATGCCTGCGTGTCGATCTTCCAGTCAGAAAGCAGCCCAAAGATACTCTTGTGAGAATCTTTTTTTGTGGCCGACACTTTCTTTGCGGCCCTGGCAGGGACCCGGGCAACCGGGGGATTACTGGTGACAGTAGTCATAGGGATATTTCCTGCTGCTCCGGTGGGATAAACAAAAACAAATAGATTTCTTTTACCGAACAGGGCAACCCCGGCATCCAGGCATACAACAAAAAACGGGATGTTCGAAAAACGTCCTGAAGAACAACCAAAAACCCTCCTGCAAAACGCTTCGCTTCGCGTGGAAAATACCCTTTTTAACCGCCCGGTTTGCCAAAATACTCCCAATCTGCGCCCCATATAATGCCCGCAAACAGCCCGCAAACGCGTTCCGACAGCCTCTTTTTCAGGAACGTCCCCACGCCCAACCGGGCAAAAAAGCGGGCCTTAAACCGCCGCTATGAGTCCGTTTTATTTTGTCCGATTGCCAAAATACGGCTTATTTAAGCTTATTTTAAAACGGAGGCCAGATTGGGCTCCGATTGGGTCTGCCAGCGGTCAATCCGGGCGCAATCTGGGGCCGGATTAGGGTATGTCCGGGCGGGGGGATCGGGTTGTATCCGGGGGAAGGCTGTACCTGCCGACGGGAGGGAAAGGCAGGCCAGAAAACCGGAAACGGCATCCTGCAAAGCCGTTCCCCAACCTTTTCCGCCCGATCGTTTACCGATCCGGAAACCGGTAGACATAGGGGTGAGAATCATTATATCTGCCGTCGCGAACATGCCGAAGCGTGGACCGCCGGGGGGTTGTCCCATAAAAGAGGTCGGGCCCGCCCCACGTCGAATTGCGGCCGGGCCCGGTCCCGCCCGCAGGCATGAGATCATGTACTCATCGGGTTATGAAGTTTGTTCCCATGCCTCCGAGTGAAACAAAAATGTGCAGAGGTAAAGATCATGAAAACACTAAAAATTGGCGTCATGCTGCTGGCATTGTTGCTCGCAGCGATGGCGATGGTACCGATGGTGAATGCTGATAAGGACGAGATGATCATGGATTCCGCTCAACTTGCCGAAGAATCGCAAGCAATGTCTGTTGATGTCTCAAAAATTCCTGTTTCTCATCTCCCGTTCACAGAGGGTGTCGAAAAAGTAAAAGTCATGTATGAATTAACAACGGAAAGCGGAAAGAATCTCCAGACTATTCCTATTGGCTCGATTATCTCTCATTCAGATGATGATATTACCCGGGTATTTGATTCCAAAGGGATCCAGCAGTTTTATGCGGCAGATAATGAGTCCGCACTGATCCCGACACCTTCAGGAAAGATGTTGCCGGCAACCCGGGTTCACCCGGTCCCTTCAGGTGCATTCCTGAAGACTGTGGGCAATGTGACATATGTTATTTACGAGGGCCACGTGATCTTCACCGTCATCAATGACCGAAAAGTGGAATTATCACAACTTCAGGGAATTGCTGACGGCAAGTCAACCCGGGTAAATTCAAATTTTACCGGTTGGATAGAAGATGCGTTCGACAACAACGTTCCCCAAATAGGATATTTCTCAGCTTATTGGGTGGCCCCAATCCATCCTCCCTCATCAGAAAGCCAAGAGGCCAGCTTCCTGTTCAATGCAATACAGCCAGCTGACGGGACCGCGATTATCCAGCCTGTTCTTGAATGGAACCAACCAAGTACCGGATTATATTGGACTGGTGCAGCATGGTCATTGAAAAATGGTGTAGGGTATCCCAGCTCCCGGATAAATGTAAATGACGGTGAGACAGTACGTGGGCAACTTGTATGGAGACCATCAATGGGTGCATGGCTTATCACGTTCACCAATAGTAATGGCCAGAGCGTCTCAAAATATACGACCGATATCAGTACAGACCAGAACCTTGCAACCTTCGTTGCCCTTGAAGGAACCAAAATTGATGATAATTCTGATGTACCTGGAGATACGACGTTCAGTAGCATGCAGTTCCTGTCCGGCCTCGGTGGCAATACCGTTCCCATAATCTGGGGAATGGATATTAACGGCAATGCACCGCTGACACAGTTACAGGTACAGATCATTTCAAATCCGTCATCGGTAAAACTACATACTGCTAACTGACGGGTAGGAGAATCCAGATGAAAAATTACAAAATTCCCCTTATTTTTTTCTTTATGCTTGCCGCAGTTCTCGTTTTTTCCGGATGTATTCATCAGGATCCGGAAAACGAAGTCCATAATGGGTCTATTGCAGTGCAACCAACGCAGGAGGTTCTCTCCCCGTCAACAGCCAATTCTCAGGATACGGGCATTAAGACTTCACCGGTACAAGGCATCGGGACGATGAATGTTTCAGTAACTTCGGGAAGTTCAAATGTTTCACTCATCGATGTGAATTATACGGATATCCTTGTGATTGGACAGGGTGACGCAACTGATAGGATCGATGACAACCGGAAAAAAATTATTGTTGATGCGGCTCTTGGGGATGAGCGTGTCCGTGCCCTCCTGCAGGATGACGGTGTGATTGAAGGAGTCCTCTACCAGTGTCATCCAACTCCGAAGAATTTCTCCGGTCCTGCCTGTGCACCTGCCCTCCGTATTCTTCACGAGAATATATCTTGGGATTTTCTGGTTGATGAAAAAAGCCGTACTGTTATATTTGTCCAGCACGATCTCCCCCAGGGTGCGTTGATATGATTTGCATTTCATTAACCCCGGTAATTTCACTGGGCACAGTAATATTCACCCGCTCCAGTATTCAAAGAGAGGAGCCCTAAGTGAAGGGAGGTGAAAAAAAATCAGACGATCAAAAAGGAAATGCTTTAGTCACTCTACATCCGGTGTAGGTAGTCTGGTCGGTCAGGCAAACAACCATGTGAAATCAGGATTGGCGTACTTCCGATGCCAGATTGACAACTGGGTGTCCATGGATGCTTTTGGCAATCCGGACGATGACGGATCAGCTATAAAATGGAGGGGGTCCACTCCGGATGGATGTGTATAATCTCCTTTAAAACATCACATTTTTTATATAAATATCCAAAAAAACTACTAAATTCTGGCGGGATAAAAAATGGAAAAAAAAGTTAAAAACATGTTGACTATCGCCGCATTCGTCATTGTAACCATTTATTGCATGATGACCGGCTGGTGGATTTTCTGGGCGGGGATTACCGCTATGCTGTACATCGACGCTTTTGCTGATTCGACTCGGGAATGGCTGGACGCCCGGCAGGAAAGATACCTTGAAACAATGAAAATACTAAAGACGCCGGTAGCAGAAAATCGTGATGCATTACAATCAATACAGCAGTCTCTTTTAAGTATTGAGCATCGTCTGGATGCTCAGGAGGGAGAGAAATAAGGATCCTGCAAAGCCGTTCTCCAAACCTTTCCCGCCCGATCGTTTACCGATCCGGAAACCGGTAGACATACGGGTTAGAATCATTATATCTGCCGTCACAAATTCGCATATACGTGGACAGCCGGCGGAAACAATCGTCTGAAAATAATCAGTGAGGCAGTGATAGTACCAATGCATTTTCTTACCAGCAAACTCTCATGGCGGGATTTTGATATCCTCGCATGTATCTGCACCCTTCTCATCAGCACCGAATCCCTGATCCTGATTTACTTCATCATTACCCGCAGATGTGCGGAGATCTTCCTCATCGGGGATGACTGCGGTGTCGGGATTGGCTGGTTTTGCATTGCAGCGGGACTTGTCGGGACCGGGATGTATGCGGGGTGGATGCTGTACCGGCTGACCTGCAGGAGGGACCGGCCAGGATAACCGGGATGCGATATTCAAATAACGGAAGTAGTCGCTTTTTTTGAAAAGTTCTTTTTGGTGGAATTCACCGGAAGAACGTGAATACAACTGGGCTCTTTTCCCGGCGTCGTAACCGTGTCAAAATAATTCGGTGGCTGGTGAGATTTTCCCGGAAAGACCCGGACGCTTTTGTCATCTACGACGTATTACAGCCGGGGGATAAGCGCCCGGGAGTGTTGTATTGATCCGGGTTGACGAACCACCAGACACCAAGGATTATTTTGGCACGCAGTGGGGAAATAATTTGTTACGTATTTGATATATAGTTACTACGTAAATTCATCACACATTTTTCCCCATTCTGACTAGATGTATGACCTGGTAAGTTTTGTTGGCCGGGGGAGAGTCAGGAAAAAAGTACTCCAAGCTCTCGTTAAACCCAATTCTCCGACAGATCTTGCCAAACAATTGGATATCGAACGCTCGACAATCAGCAGGGCAATTCTTGAACTTACTGAAAAGGGACTTGTGGAGTGTTTGACGCCAGATGAGCGGATGGGTCGATATTATAGAATAACGGATGTAGGGAAGAAAGTCCTCAATATAATTGAGGGGAAAGAGGAATGAGACGGGGGATTTGATTTTCCTGTGCGGACGAACCGAAAATTTTTACCGATGTCACGCAGGAACTCCAGTTCATGACATCCCCTCTCAAGCTCCAGTCCATGTGAACAAAATTTGAACATTAATCCGGTTCGTTGATTCATGAAGATTTTCAGATCATCTAAAACTACGCTCACAGCCCAAGAAATAATTGAAATTCCTGCAGATATCACCGGGGCCTGTGGGGGATATTTAGACACATATGAAAGGCACAACTACGCATCTTGAAATTTGTTAAGGGATACCAGGTTTTTCATTATTAGAATCATCGGGAAAAAACTGAGAATCGTTCTCCCGGGATTTTAGATTGGCGGACATTTTTTCATATTTTGAGATTGAACTATAAATAATCCACAAAAGGATACAAAGCGCCGCAAAAATACCAATATTCCCTAAGATAATGAGATATCCCCCAATACCTTGACTAATCAACTGATGAAAATTTAAACCAATATAATAAAATGGATAGATCATTGCGGGGCTAAAGGAGATAAACAATAATATTAATACAGCGGTGTGTTTCTTATAAACACTAAATACAATATTTGGTTGCCATCCTACATCATCCCAGTAGTGCTGCCAACCAATCCAATATTTATCAAATCGCTTTTTATTTACAGACGATCTCTCTCCAAGCAAGTCAGGGATTCGTCGACCTTCAATTTCATCGGAGATATATTTTCCTATAACTGCGGTGTTATATTGTTCCCAAGAATATCGAAGAATAAACGGAGAGGCATAAAACGGAATGAGAATTAACAAAAAAAATAAGTCATGACCTGAAACATAAGCCGTTCCCATAATACCATAAAAAGCAGTTAATATTAAAACTAGATAATAAAATAGAGAAAGCTGTCGATCTGAACATTTAATAATCTCATCTCGTAAGGCTTTATATTCCGTCAAAATACATTTCAATCGATATTGGGTTAATTCATCAAGTGTGTTTTTTAAATTTTGGCACTCTTCAGCATTATCATTCATAATGAATGGGGGATCATTTATTTTAATGTTATTAATAGGAATCCGATCAAAAAAAGGGGATATTTGAATTTTTTTACTTTATTGAATGTCCGAAATTCTAAAAGGAGGATGCAAGAAGTTGTGATGATGAAGAGGCAATGTGAAATTTTACAGAATTCGCGAAATTTTAGGAAAATAATTGCATCAGGATACTCTAAAAGTCAGATATCTTTTTGTTTTTCGGAGTGGCGTTTGAAACTATTTTAATCATCTCACCAATACCTTTTGCTTTGAGGAATCTAAAACGGTTATTAATCAAATTTCCAACGACCAATCTATATTTTTCCCCGGCGATTACTACGATTAGTTTATATTTTAAGAGATCTTGCATAAGTTTCATTTCAACTTCGGGACGAATTTTTTCCACATCACAAATGGTATTCAACCGTTGATCATAGGTTGTAAGATTAAAATCGGGGGGGATTAACCCGTGTTTTGCAGAAATAATACGATAATCGAAATGCATTGCTTCGGCATAAGCTCTGACTTTTTTAAAGAGAGTGCCTTGATAAAGATCTTCTGCTTTCACGCCCCCATTTGATGCGGCGAGGCAATTTAGTTTGTTTTTCGAACAACCAGTTATAATTAAAACGTTTTTCTTATCCCTTAAAAAGTCAAGATTAGATCGTTCGAGAGAGGGGAGGAGTTTTGCGATTTCTTTCTTTCTGCATTCTTCCCATTTTGACTCATCCTCCAAAATTTTCCCGAATGTATACACATTATGAAAACCTCGCCGACGATTGCGATTGTTCCCACGGAATATCGCGACATCAATCCCTATATCTTTACATATTGGACACGGGCATTTTTTCCAAGGACGTGCCTTCAAAGTTCGTTCGTAATATTGTAAAATTACAGGGTCCTCATGTATTTGATTAACAAATTTTTTTAATTCAACCATTGTCTCTTTAAGGGAGAGATCACGATTGTCATATTTTCTTAAAGCATCGAGACAATTGTGCGATAAGACGTCATACTCCTCTAAGGTGATGACCTTCAATTCCTCCTTCGTAAGTTTTGAAGGAATACGAATTGCAGAATACCCCGTCAATGATTGATCAATATAGTTAAATTCAGTGTGTGCTGAAGTCAACCAGGCCTTTCGGAGATAAGAAGCAGAATCAAATGAAGTGGGGATTCCCATCTTCTCAAGTTCTTGAAATTTTGGAAAGAGGGAATATCTGACTACTCCAAAAAAATGGAAGAACTCTGGTTTTTTGTTTGTATTTTTAATGTTTTCTATCAATGCATTGATCAATTGAATAATAAAAGGGGTCTGTGTGCGTACTAAACCACCAAATGCAAAGTGCCTAATTCCCTTTCGATAGAACTTATCAAACATTGAAATATAATCACTTATTTCAGCACCCTGTACCGCTGCAATCAATTGAAAATTTTCTTTGTATTTCTTTTTCCATTCTGTATAAGCCTCAATACCATTCTTATAGGTAATATCCATTCTCTGTTGATTTTGGTCAGAATACATCGGGACAACAAGGTGATCAATACTTACACCGTAATTAAAGCCCAAATCAGAATATAGTTTTAAGACATCAGGTGTTTTGTAAGGGGGAATTTCTTGATCAATATACGAAAATGCACCACAGTCTGCAAGAATTGGAAAATCATGAGATAGTCTTAAGAAATTGTGAATCCCTTTATCAAGAATAGATTGATATTTTTTCGTATTTTGTAGAAGGGTTGCAATTGAGACAAGAACTCCATCAAACGGGAGATTCTCTCTACCAAAGATATCCCACATATAGGAGTCGTTTTCCATGGGACTCGCATTATGTAATGCCGAATGGGTATCTGTTAAAAAATTATAACCGGGGTCTACCCGGTCGTCCCATTCGGGAATGAAGAAGCGCATCATTATTAGTTTGTCCCGAAGGGTAAATTTGTTTATGTATAAATGAAGAAATTATGGCCACCTTAATTCATGAGGACTGCTCGGACAGTCCCATCGTTTATCACAAGTTGTACACGTATCATCTCCAGGCAGATTATCAGCAGCAGGAGCATCCCAGCGTTCAATTTGCTTACAGTTTTCAATATTTTCAACAGTTTGATGAAATTCATCGAGTGCCTCATGAATATTTTCAATATTTGCGGGATCAGTGAAATCTAATGAAAAGACCGCTTTCTGTCGCATCGCTAAAATTTGTTGGGGTGATGGAGTAGGAATGTCTCGATTAGAAAGTTCATTTAAAAAGTATAAAATTCCTTTTTTTGGGTATTTTCCAGTTTTTAAAAAATACATATGAGCATAAACAAGCAATTGAAAACGATAATTACGCATTCTCCTTTGATTTTGTTGATTTAAGGGTTGATGTAATGGATTTTTTGAAGCTTTATAGTCCCAAACCTCTACGGAGTCATATCCCTCCGGGATTTCTTCTTCTGATGTATCTTTTAGTACGTCTACAACACCTTGTAAAATATAACCGTGTTGTTGGTTCTGAAAACGGTATTCCGTATCTCTAATATTGGGGTAAAGGGATGCACCCTCAACAGCATTGAATTGCTGCAAAATTCTAAGTGCATGTTGTTCATCACCATCTCGATCTAAAGTTCGACTGTATGATTTAATTCCACGAACCCTTAAACTTTCATTTATTTGATTGAAAAAGAATTGAACGTCATTTTGCGTGGGAAGTTGCCCTTGGCGCTCTGGATTTAAACGACCTTGGTATTGTTGATGTAATTTATCAAGAACTTGATGGACAATTGTTCCGAACCATAGTTGAATATTATGAGCGGGTGTATATCCTCGTTGCGAGAAGAAGCCATATTGCCTCGGGCAGGTTTTATACGCCAGGATATCTCCAGTAATGCTATACGTAGGTAATGGCCCGTGAAGTTCTCTTCTTACCACGTTTAAGGGATTAAATTCTTCAAATGGCATGAAAATCCTCCTAAATAGAATGAACAGTCTGTCGGAAACGATTGGGATCTTTACCTATAATCCCAAATCCTGTTTGATTGCCACCATTTCGTTGTATTCGAAGTTCCTGTTGAGTGAGTAAATGAATTAATGCATATCTTGCTCTCGAATATGCTACAAAATAAAATCTTATTTTGTCTTGGGCAGATCTATCATGACAAGCAATATTGTTTTGAATTTCATTTTGACAAAACGGTGCAAAATCACATTCAATATGAATAGATTCATCTTCATCATCTTCCTGTTGACCCAACCCCCAGATAAATACAAAATCGAATTCCAATCCTTTTGCTTGATGTACAGTCATGATCGGAATCATATTGGGAGGTGCAATAATCTCATCATCTTCAGGATCATTTTCACCATATGCCATAAGACGAGTGACAAAAAGCTTGTAAAAATTAAAAAGCCACGTGTGGCTAACATATCCACCATTTCCACTTGCCCAGATCTCTCCACGATTTGATCTTCGGTTTTCGTCAAAATAGGGTATTGCAGAAAATTGTTCAAATAATGATGACAATTTCCCTAATCGATAGGTTCTTTCGGGATCTTCTTTCCAAGTTGAGAATGGCTGTCGAGAGATAATAAGATAAAATAATTCTGCCATCGATAATTTTAATTTTTCTTGAGGCGATTTATGTTGAATATGCTGAATGGCTTCATCAACATAATTTGATAATTCAATATATTGTGGGGCAATTCGTTGATATTCCCGAATCCATTGCTGAACATTGGCTCTAATATTATTTTTTACCGCCGTCCCTCCTCTCATAAACGTAATTCCTTCAAGGTTAGGATCGATTATCGATATAAACGCCCCAAGAGCAACCGCTATTTCTTCTTGAACTAAAAATTTTCGAGACCGAGGATTATAAGGAGTAATTCCTTGATTTCTTAATTCATTGACAAATTGTAATGCATGCCTACTAGATTCTCTTACAGATTTCATTAAAAGAACGCATTGATTATAATCTTGAATTTTATTATGATCATGTAGCCATTTAACCATCAATGCAAATTGTCGTGCGGTATCAGATTTGGTATTAGCGCGAATATAGGCAACAGATGGATAATTACCCTCAACTTGCGACCCATATAATAATTGGGGTTTGTTTTGAATACGAGCTCCGGGCAAATTCATTTGAGGAAATGATTGAATGTATTCGTTACAATATCCAACAATATGTTCATGTGAACGATAATTTATGTTCAAGTAACGGGATGTACATTCAATGTTCCATTGTTGCTGACATCTTTGACTGAAATTGACAATGCATTCAACAGTTCCCCCTCGGAAGCGATATAAAGCTTGATCGTCATCACCGACTATACAGATATTGTGAGGAGCATTGCGCGAAAGAGTGAAATAAATTAATTCTTGAATCGGATTTGTATCTTGATATTCGTCTACCATGAGATACTCGATTCGAGGATACATTTCATAATTTTCAGGATCTCCATCAATAAACAGTTGGCCGTGTGGCGAGTTGAGGAAATCTAAGAATTTTGATTGTAACGTTGAAAAGTCGCATCTTTGGAAATGTGTCAATTGAGCTTGATATTGTTCGAATCCTTCGACAAGGAGACGCCAAGAATCCCCAGATTCTCGCATTAAATTTAAATTAATTCGATACTCTGTAATCCGGTTAAATAAATTAATTGCGGCTTTAGTAAGTGCCCATTTATTGGGTAGATATTGATGATCGTTCCATCCCCTAAATCCACTTACGGGGTCATATTTTTCAAATAAATAATCAAATTGCTCATAAACAGGAAGATATTGTGCATCTTCTTGAACAAAATTTGAATGTTCAAATGTGAAAAGGAATTGTTCAAAATCATCCATTAATCGATAGTTTTGATAAACGGGTGAATGATATTCTTGCATTACGTCATTGCAAAGACTATGAAGAGTACAAATTCTAATATTGTAAATATCAATAGATTCCTGTAATTCTGGATGGTGAGTGAAAAGATATTCTGCACCAGTGATAATGCGTTCTTTAATATTTTTTGCAGCCTTTTCAGTGAAGGTTGTGACAATAATTGACTTTGGATTGATATTTTGGACAAAAAGAAGATATAGCGTTCTTAAAACGAGTGTTTCGGTTTTTCCTGAACCCGGACCTGCAATGATTTGTAATGGGCCAGTTATATGGGTAATAATTCTCCCTTGTTCTGTTAATGTAACTTCACCGGCTTCATTTGGAGTGGAAATTTGATACCCTAAACGAGGCTCTAATAATTGACAGAATTCATTAAACTCCATATTATCAATCCAATGATTGTACTTGATATTATACAGACCCAAGATAAACCTATGTGAGCATAATTTAGGACATATAGAAGAAGGAGGTTGAGATTTTAGAGGACTAATTGGATATTGGAATATACAATATTTAGAAAAATTTAATTGGAGATAATTGAATCCAACACGTCTTGATCGATATATCGTTTATTAAAATCCAATGAGGAATCTAATGCTTGACTACATAAGGAAATTACTCTTCGAGTATTTCCTTGTGAATGGATGAAAATTTGTTCGATTGATTCATCTGTAAAGGGGATAGGAGAATTGTTTCGTTTTATTCTTTTATTATTGAGGTAAGATACAAGAAGCATTCGAATTTTTTCCTGATCCATAGGTTTCAGATTTGCTTCTTTTCCAACACGTTCCGAGAAAGCATGGTATTCAGCAACAATATTTTGCCAGACTTCCGGCGCACAGGCAATGATAAGTGACAATCCTTCACCGTTGAGATCGATAATATGACGAAGAGAATTGAGTAATTTTTGCTTCTTCATGGGAGGGAGAGATTCGATATACTCAAACTCATCAATTAGAAGAACTAGTGATGAATAGCCGAGTTCTTTGAGAATAAATTTTAGAGCACTGAATGCTCGGATGGAATTCGTATCGTTGATATTCTTTCCCAGAGAGAGTTCCTGTCGTTTATTATATTCAACCCCTTCCCCACAGAGCCATTCCCAAGAATAGATCGAATTCTCTTCATACGATAATGCGATAAATGCCCGTGTATAGTCGACAAATTTGATTCCCTCATTTAAACGCTGAATGGCCGTGGGTACGATATCGGAGATCAAAACATCCCCTTTTTCGATCTGTTTCCATCCTTGCCCTTTACGAATTTTTTCTTCAATAAGGCCATCTTTAGACATCTCGTATGCTATGAGACCGAGATATTTGTGAGAGAGATGTTTGACAAATGAATAGCCAAGATCATACATAAACTTGGTATAAATGTCGATGAAGTTCTCACCAGGTTGAGAGACATACCCAATACAAATTGGGGTTTGAGACCGTTCAGAAAATTGATCCCGGATATGTGCCTTGATAAATTTCAGGGTATGACTTTTTCCATTGCCATACGAACCGGTCACGATAATATGGTTGGATTGGGATGAGAGGACCGTCGAGGATAATACAGAATTGATCTTTTCAAGAACATCATCCTGTCCGATATACACATTCGGATGTTCATCCGGAACTCCAGAAAATGGGAACGGATTTCCGAGAAGGCCATACTTTGAATAATCCTTTTTTTTCAGGGTCAGAGTAAAGTCAGTCAATGAGTTCACCACCGTGATAGGCAACATAGTAATAGGATTTGGAGCCAATTTTCAGGCCGTTGAGAAAATGATTTGAGGATAATTTCATCGTCATTTTATCAGGCAATTCGACGAATTGAACATTTTTTACTTTATTTGCGGAGCGCTTGGCGTGAGTTGTCACAGGTGCCCCTGCAAGTTCCATCTTTCCGATATTCTTCTCACAGAGCTGAACAAAATGGGAATCAAAAGTATCGCGAGAAATTCGTAATTTTTGACAGACAAATTCGCGAACTTTGGGAATTTCCACATATCGCTGTCGAAGAGAAAGACCGGTCTTGATGTTTAAGGATTGATAGACCTCAAGAAACGCTGGGACAAACGGAGTGGAGAGCGGGTTTGTTGTGAAATATTGGTTGGTGAAGATATTCCGTTGGATGGATCCCAGACGCTCACCCCAATCACATAATACGTCCCGTGAAGCTTGATTGAAGGGAATTTTTGAGGATTGCAATAGGCTAAGAATCTCTTCGGGAGTGGAGGGGTCGGTAGCCTGAAGAGATGTGAAAAATGTTTGATAAAACGGATAGTCCATCATCATCTCGTGAATACCGGTCCAATTATTCGACCGAACCAAATTCAAAAATCGGGAGCATTTCGAAGTTTTGGTATATCGATCTTCCACTTTTTTTAACAAACCCATATTCACAACTTCTTCAGCAATTTCTTTACCCCGATCTTCAGAACAGTTCAGAACAACAGTTAATTCATGCCGGGAAAATGAGCGCATCTCCTCGGCAAAATAGGTTGTTTCTGCAACACGACTGATGGTAACGGGACGCATCGTTTGTCTCATACAAAACCCCCTGTTTTTGCTTTGGCGTATTTGTACGCAATTTTAATTTGAGGTCGATTCACAAATCGGTCGTCGAGATAGGATTCCAAGTCTTGATCAATGATGTGTGCCCGCAGTTTACGAAGTTCAAAGGAAATCATCCATAAATTGTGCATACCTATGAGTTTCCGTTGTGATCGAATCTGTTCAAAGGTACTCTTACTACAAACCGGGCAGACACAGGGGAGATACGTGGTTTGTGGCATTTCTTGAAATTCTCGCGATCCTCGTTCGGGTGTAAAATAAACGCGTTGCGATCCCGCAGATAGAAATGAGGATGAATCAAAGGAATCCACGCCAAGATAGGTTAAGAGGGAAATTATCAACGGTCCTCCAAGGCCGAATACATGTAATGGTTTCTCCCCGACACGCTTTCTTAGAGCAATAATAAGGTCAATAAGTTGACGATAGTTGGACCGTTTGAAGATTAAACCGCCAATTGCATAGCCATCAAAATTTCCTTTCCGTTTCAGATAATCTATCGTGTTAGTCATGACCTTGATGTCATTCCCGTGAATCACTGCATACAACAACATATCCTCTCGCTCTCGATGTTTCAGAGCTGTAATCGCATTTTGCACTGTAGCTTTCACGTTATCTGCGTGGGCAGATCCGGAGATATTATCGTTAATAAGGACGGGCATATCGAGAGTGGCGGCGATATCTGCACCAATTCCCTCTTGAACCCTTAATATCTCCACCGGATCGAGTTTGAGATTGTTGAGACGATTTTGTAAACCTCCACTGTCTGCAAATACAATACCAGGAAAATGGAATTGCTCCTGGAATCCATTTTTGAGAATTCGATTGAATTTTTCAGATTTTTGAATTCCGTGAGCATTGACAAGCATGGTCTTAAGCTCAGGAATTTCGTTCCAATACTTTGGACAGGACCCGGATCCACGGTTGTTGAGATGAAAAACCGGGAAAAAGACCGGTGTTTCCAATGTCCCATGAGGTGTTTCAATACATTTTGGCGTTTGCAACATAGTAAAAAGTCTAACTATAAATTAGACTAATTATTTGTTAGACCACTCATAACTATAAGTATTTTTTGAAATAAGTCTACAACGAAGACAATGGTCGATCCTCTGGCGAAATATCTCTTTCAAAGTTATTGCACGCTGTATTCATCGTTCGGATACGACAATTTCGATTTTCAAAAAGCGGTCAAAGCACTCGATCATAACGAAAGATACACCGGTCAAATAATCTCAAAATTAGTGAATGATGGTTGGATTACCAAAGGTCAGGAAGTTTCAGATGCACGCAAGAAGATATATCGGCTCAACAAAATAGAGGGAATCATTGAAAAAATCGGAAAAAACGAATAAGAAAAATGAATCATAGCATTACAATCCCTCTTTCCAGGGGAAGGAAAAAACCTAACCCTACGTAATCCTTCTCTCAAAAATTTACCGTTTTGTTTACCCAACATAAATAATCACCGAATTTATATATTTGATTCACATGATTGTTATTCAAAGATCTCATCGTGTGATGATAACGTATGGGTAGATACGGGGATTGTGCAATTCTTGCAACAAAAATATTGGCAGAAAAGACTGCCAAAAATCCAAGGGACGCTTGGGATGTAGCCATTGCCAAATTATCAAAGAGGGAGAGTAGCGAGTGGGTCATGAAGAAGGGATGTCCGCGAGCTACGTTTCTTAGTCTTTGTGAAGAGGGATTGATTCGAGGTGTTGAATGTGGAAAATACACCAGATCAACAAAAAATAAAAAATATGCTTTGAATGCTGTGAAAGAGTTAGGTCAAAACTCAAAATCCCTTACCCAATTAGAATTATGGCGAAAAATTGGAAATCAACTTGCTCATTCGTGCCAGATGGATGTCGTATTATCATTATGGAATAATGATCTAATCGTAAAAAAAGATAAGTAGTATTTACTGAAATCTAAAGAATCGTCCAATAACGGGAGACCATAATGAGAAAAACCCACTCCACTTTTTTCTCGCCAGCGATTTATCCTTCTACTTGCCCCTCTTTCGGTGCAATCTTCATCCTATTATCCGCAACAATCTCCCTCACTCCCGCCCCCTTCAACGCCTCGTATGTGCTCTGCATCCCAATCTCCGGCGGCACAAAAATAATGAAACCATCCCGACCCCGGGTCAATAACACCCGGTAACTATTCATTCGTAGCCGATGCGGATCTTTTGCTTTGGAACGGGGAGCCGGGGGACTCTTCCATTCCCCGGTCCACGTGAAATCATCGCCCCAACAGATGATCGGGAAGTCAAGCTCAAGTCCCTGACAGGAGAACTCCGTTGCGACATCGCGGAGGGCGCAGCAGGAATTGAATGATGAGGGCGGATCGTTATACCAGGGACCTTCTCGCATGTTTTTTGTATAATTGTATTCGTTGTGGATGCCCCACTTCGGGAGATTTTTTGCCTTTGAAGATGCGAGCAGACCATAGCGTTTGTCCTCTTGGCCTTTGTACCGCTCCTTTACGTAATTCGTGGCAACGTTGATGTCCTGCGTAAGGTAGACATCAAAGCCTTGACTAGTGACACGTTCGGACAAGGTTTTTGCTTGGAGGAGATCGCCTTCGAGAATCGCCGCGATCCATTGGGCCACGTCCTCGGCTAGATGAGATCGAAGCGAGACGGAGAGATCAAGGACATTTGTGGTTGCCAATTTTTTTGCGGCGGTAAATGTATCGGCAATTTTCTCTGGGCAATGAACGATCCACGGCTTATGCATTTTAGCAAGAGCATCGTTCCATTGCGGCAATCCCGATTCTTCCCCAAGATGGATCTCCTGGCCTTCGCCAATGAGAGCGACCATCAAGACCCATGAGTTCATCCGTTCCGCTAAGCGGAGGAAATCTTCCGGCTCGCTCGTGGCATGGCCTCGTTTCTCACTGACCCGCTCGGCATCCCATGCCCGTTGGGCTTCATCATAGACCCAGATCTGTTCATGGGGGATCTTTGCCGTCTCTCCCCCATACTCTTTCAAGAATCCATGAACATCCTGAACAAAAATTTTTTGTTGCAATGCATGTTGAAGCACTTTCACTAAGGGACCATTCCCCGAGAGAAACACCGCGTTATTCTGAATATCGGAACCATCCAGATGATTCTCATAAACCAGTTGAATTCCAACAAGCGTCTTTCCCGCCCCGGGCACACCGGTTACGAGGGCCAGATGCAGCTCATTGTTTGCCTTTGCAGATTGTGCAATCGAGATTAATTCGGCAATGGTCTGCGGAATGCCTGCGCTCAACGCTCGTTTGATCTGAGGAAGCGGCTGTTTTGCCCAGATCGTCCGGGCCGCTTCGATGAGTGAGGGCAGCGGAGCATACTCTGAGGCAAGCCACCGCTTGGGATCAATAAGATCTCCTGTTTCTGATTTACTCGGGAATACATCGGCGATATGATCCGGTGAGATCACAATGACCTCTTCATTTCGAGAAAGATGATCTTTAGCTCGGGCAAGAACAAGGAGGGGATATACAGAATAAGCTTGAGAACCCGCGTGATAATTTTTCAAATCGCGGGCATAGGCAGCGACTTGATCGCAGTGCGCCAGTAATAGAGTTGCATAATCCTTGAATTCTAAAACATAGACACACGGACCAAGTATGATCACATCCGGCCTTCGTCCTCGTTCACGGGGTAATTCGTACTCAAAAATGATCGTATAAGTTCCAATCGCCGGTTTACTCTGAACAAGCGTTGTTAATTCTCGATGGAGAATGTCAAACGAATGTTCCCACGCGAGGATCTGACTTTGATCCGCTGGAGAATTCATGCAGCGGAGATGATGCGTTTGCAATGACGAGAGCCACTCAGATCGAGTAAGAGTGAGGAAGGTCTGAATAGATCCGGACCAACCACAAGGAAAGTGTTCAGTCATTTGAGCGGCATCTCTAGTGTATTATACTAATGAAGCCTGGTTTGACCGATAAAGATTCGGATCCAACTTCACAGGGTAAGCTCAAGTGGCATGAGGTAGCGAGCTCTATTTGAGCGATCCCTAAAAAATCAAAACGGAAGCGCTAATAGTCATCTTACAAGTATTCCACACAGGGATGAGATTATTGTGATCTGGAAACGCAGACAATCAGATAGAAAATTAAAATGGGATATGAAGCACATATAAGAGAAATAACGTAAAAATAATCGCAATTATTCCAAGATACAATACATCATAATGTTTGAATATATCACCTATGTCTTTCGGGGGAATTAATCCAATGATAAATGTCATTATCGGGATCGAGATGGCGGCAACTGCTGCAATTTCCGTGATAGAATTGGGTGCAACCAATCGTAAGAGGAAGATAGATACAATCGAGACAATTCCCGTTCCCGCACCCACTAATAACCAGAATAGAGTTTTTGGTGGAAGTTTGTGTTTCAGGTCCAACAAAATAAAATCGGTATTTGAGTTTGCAAACAGATTATCAATCCAAATGCTTTTTTCTGTAAATTCTATGATATTTTTATCCATCTTAACGAGAGAGGGAGCTAAAGTTTCACCGTAATCTTCCACAAAAATACCATTTAAGGAAAAGTGATAATTATCGCATTCCTTAATGTAAATCGATATCTCGACATCCCTTTGCAGGGGTATTATTAACGGGTTAATATCAGTCGGATCAATATCTTTTGTATATTCCAATTTAATGATTTGACAATAAGGACGAGTGACGGGAGGGGATTTATCATAAAATTTGGAACGAATTGGATGATGGAAACGCGGCGAAAATCGTATTGTTATCCACTTAGCTATTTCCCCACTAGAGATAAGTTTGTAACACAATAATTCACCGGACGCATTGTAAATTTTTAGATTATGATTCTCCGGGTTATACGGGATCTTTATGATTCCACCGCTCTCCCCTATAAGAGAATAGGTAATTTCCTCGACACACTTTA
Organism: Methanoregula sp.; assembly: GCA_041652515.1. Classification (GTDB taxonomy): domain Archaea; phylum Halobacteriota; class Methanomicrobia; order Methanomicrobiales; family Methanospirillaceae; genus Methanoregula. Next base: position 7,243 of record JBAZHD010000032.1, on the reverse strand, counting down.
TTCTCCATATTGATTCAAATTCATAATCATATCTGACGCGTATTGGTCTTATTTTATCATCTTGGATCTCGTCATTAACTTTCTCCTTCTTTTTATTAACGGGATCATTAATAAAGATCATAACTATCAAACAACAATTTAATTATAATTTTTTATTAAATAAACTTCCTTTTTGATTCTTTCATGTTTCAGAAAACAAGATTTTTCGTCACAAAACCGTCAGTTCAGTGACATCTCCATTCATTATACAGGGTACCAAGTTCAAGAGCTGCATACACTTCGAAAAAAGTTTGCTCCACGGGATCCTCCACTTCCACAACCTTGATCTGCATCTTTGATACCCGCTCCTTCATTTCATCGTAAATTGGTTTGAAGGCGGGATCCCTCTCAAGAACATCACGATCCTGTTCGAGATCAATTTTCTTCGGGCTTTTTTCCGCTTCCTCTTTGGCGAGGATAAACGCAAATGTGGCAGAGTTGTGCCTCGAACCGAGCCTTCCGTGTTCTTTTACCCGTTCTTTCATCCGGTCTGTACATCCGACATAGAGGGCATTGCCGTTCTCAAAGAAAGCATAAATTCCCTTGTCGGGGAAAAGCCGGGAATCTTCCCTTGAGTAAATCTTCGAATTGTTGAGTTGGTCCATGTACACTGGCAGCAGCTCAAGGCTCTTCTGGAATCGTGCATTCACAAAAATTCACCACGGGCTCTAACAGGAGATAGAAAGCCAAGTATTATTAAATCGACCGGATGATTCTCAGCCAATACGGTTTCCTCCTGGGAACCTGGAATGATGCCCCACATGACCGCCAAAAAATCCCTCCCGGAACTTGAGAGCCTGCTCCACTACACATTCAAGGACAAAGACGTTATTAAAAAAGCCCGGACCCGTCTCGCGCATCTCAACGATCAACATAAGTGTGACGAGAAAAAATCAATGGACCCGCTCGCAACATTAGGCGATGCGGTTCTCAGCCGTGTTGTTGCCTACAAGCTGTACAATGAGAAAAACCTGACAAAGCAAACAATCACCGAGTTACGGTCCGCAAACGTGAGACGCGAGAGGACAAGGGCCTTTGCAGAGAAAAACTCTCTCGGGGATTTTGTCAACTGGGGAAAAGGTGAGATGCAGGAAAATGTCGGGGCCAAAGGAGCAAAAGCCTTCGATACCGTGACCGAAGCCCTCATCGGAGCGGTCTTTCTCGATGCACAGAATAACGACCTCAACGGGATAAAAATAGTAGGGGACATGCTCGACAGGATGGATTTTTTTAATTGAACCTGCTTTGCCTTGTTCACTCAGGCAGAGGGCAGCAGCCCCGGTGAGCGTTGTATAAAAATCAGAAACAAACCCGATCCATCGATAAAGTTCCCAGCCTATCTTTTTCTCTTCCCGTCCGATTCCCGAACAATATCCAATACGAGTTTTTGCCCCTCTTCAGAGAGTAAAAATGCCCTGACATCCTCTTTGGGGTTCCTGTTGCGGTTGTCAAAATAGTAACGGAGAGCGGTTGTGATGAGATCGGCGCGGGTATCAAACTCCCCGCTCTCAATGAGCTCGTTCATCTTTTTTTCAATATCCGGAGGAATCCGGTAACCCGTTGAAGTCCTGGATTTCTCATTGGATAACTTGCGACTCATTTGTACAACACTGGAGGTACGGTGTAATTACCGTGTGTCCCACATTAGTAACTAATATGAGTTACATTAATTATCACCACGGGCGAGTATTGATCGTCCACACCACATCTGGAGAAAGAACAATGCCCGACATATCCCCCGACAATTCCACAGGAACGAACCCGATGCTGAATCCCGATAATGATCCATCGCTCTGCAAATCTCCGCGGTACTCCCAAAAAACCCGACTTCCCCTCCAGCAGGGAACCGACCTCCGCGTTCACCGGGCAAAGGACGGGACGCTGTACTTCTACCTCTACCACTGGTCAGTTACCCCGGATGAAACCGGTGTCTGCGAAATCATCAGTACGGACGCCGCATGTGACTTTCTCCTCAAAAATATCCGGGAGGAAAAACTATTGCTTCAGGCAAGGACGGACTTTCCTCCGGACCCGGCCCGTTCACCGCAGAGTGACCCGGAGCCCCGGTGAGTATCGGACTAAAATATCCTAACTTGCGATGTTCCCCTAAACACCCATACATCCAAGGAGCCTTTAAATTCTCTTTCCCGCAAAGTAACTAATAAGGCGAAACCGTGGCGGAGAAACAAAATCCCAAAAACAAAAAACTCACCGTACTTGTCTCCTCCACGGTTTATGATTACGAAGAACTCCTGAACCGGATTTACACGATCCTGACGCTGTTCGGCTACGAAGTCTGGATGTCGCACAAAGGCACCATGCCGGTATTTTCTGACCATTCCGCATTCGAGAACTGCATTGCCGCAACGGAAAAATGTGACCTCTTTTTGGGCATCATCACCCCGCAGTACGGCAGCGGCGTCGATGACAAATCCGGATTGTCCATCACGCACCAGGAACTAAAAAAGGCAATCGAACTCAAAAAACCCCGCTGGCTCCTCGCCCACGACCATGTCGTCTTTGCCCGGACACTCTTAACCAACCTGGGCTATGAGGGAAAAGCCGGCCGGAAAAAACTCTCGCTAAAGAAAAACCCGGTCATGGCCGATCTTCGCGTCATCGACATGTATGAAGAGGCGATCCTCTCAGCAAAACCGCTCCTAGAACGGCAGGGCAACTGGGTCCAGAAATTCTCGAACGATGCTGACACAATGCTTTTTGCCACTGCACAGTTCTCGCGGTACCAGGAAGTCGAAGCGTTCATCAAAGAAAACTTCCAAGACCCGGACCACCTCTCACAGAAGATCCATGAGACAGGGGGCCGACCATGAAACCCGAAGAAGTACTGGGACTCCTATCGATCGGTGAAGGACAGAACGTGGAATTCAAAACCGATTGCCGCGATCCAAAAATCGTTGGCCCGACCATCTGCGGGTTTCTGAATTCATCCGCAGGAGGCTACATAGTCTGCGGAATAAATGAGATGGGAGAGATCACCGGTATCGGACGTTCTGATATATCGGCAAAAGACCTCGAACGCATGCTTGCAAACGATATCACGCCAAAGACGCTCATATCCGTCCAGGTACAGCTTTTACGACAAAAAGATATCCTCGTCATCGAAGTGCCGGCCGGAAAAGACCTGCCATATGCATACCGGGATGTTATTTTCATCCGCGATGGCGCAACGACAAAAAAAGCGGATGTTGCGACAATCCGGGACATGGTGCTCCGCAGGCAGGTCGAACCGGAACGTTGGGAGCGAAGATTTTCAGACGCCAACACCGACAGAGACATCGAGGAGAGAGATCTTCGCGCTGCAATAACAGACATCAATAAAACCGAACGGCTTCGGTTCCGCGATCCTGACAACAAAACTGCCGTGCTCGAAGACCTTTCGCTGTTCAAATACGGGCACCTGACCAACGGGGGAGATATCCTTTTTACCAAAAACCCCGCAATGCGTTACCCGCAGATCCGCGTCAGGGCGGCACGGTTCTCCTTCGGTAAGACCGATGACCGTTACCCGGACGTAAAATCTTTTGAAGGCCCGCTCGTCCCGCTGCTTGAAGAGGTCATTGGGTTTATCCAGAGAAACACACCAACCTCATCGTCATTTAAGGAAAATTCCCTGAAACGCGAAGACAAAAATCTCTACCCGTCGTTTGCCATACGCGAAGGCCTCATCAATGCATTTGCCCACCGGGACTACAGCGATTTCTCCGGGGGAATTACCGTGAATATCTACCCGGACCGCTTGGAGATCGAAAACACCGGCAGGCTCCCGGAAGGTGTGACGCTTGATAAACTTGCGGCGGGACACATATCGGTACTCCGCAACCCGGATATCGCCCATGTGCTCTACCTCAGGGGATTCATGGAAAAGATGGGACGCGGCAGCGTTATGATCCAGAAAGCCTGCACCGATCACGGCTTGCCTCTTCCAAAATGGTCGGAGACTGTGCGGGGAGTCAGGCTCACGTTCTTTGCATCGCCAGCCACCTCTGAAGTACCCCTGAAGTACCCGGGAAGTCAACAAGGGAGTACCCAGGAAGTTACCCAGGAAGTTACCCAGGAAGTTACCCAGGAAGTTACCCAGGAAGTTACCCAGGAAGTAAAACGATTACTTACCGTATTTAAGGGTGGTGCTATGTCCCGGAAGGAACTTCAACTGGCCCTTCGCTTGAAAGACGATGAATATTTCAGGTCCGCATATATACAGCCGGCACTCCGGACAGGATTAATCGGGATGACGATCCCTGACAAACCCCGGAGCAGCAAACAAAAATACCGGCTCACATCAAAGGGGCAGTCTCTGCGTGAGCAGAAATAATTCTCACATCATTTATAAGAATTGGGAAAAAATTTCCCGATAAATCCGGCCAGACCCCCTCAAGACAGAGAGCCCCACCTCCACTTATGAGCGTCAGACCCTCTCCAGTCACCCCCTACAAGACCTACCCTCTCCCATCCCAATCCGGCCCCGAATCAGCCCCGGATTCCCCCTTTCCCGGCCCGTCCCCCGACTTCCACAGGAAACCGTGTCCACGCGCATAGAAAATATCGTTTAAATCAGGTATTTCCCGAAAATAAGCGATTAAAAGGCAGATTAATCCTGCAAAATAGCGGCCTTCCTGCAGGCGCGAAAACAGGGAGATACGGGAGGCTGTCTGAGGCCCGGATCGGCCGCGGAAAAGGCATTGCGGGGCGTTTCCCGGAAAAACGATATACACGGTTTTTGGAGAAAATGAACCTCATAAAGAGGCGGAATCCCTAAATCCTCCGGTCCCGTCCGGAATTTCAGGTACCGGGATCCTTTTACATTCACGGTGTCGGGGACTTTTTTCGCGGCACCCGGATTGTCCACGCACTAAAGGGGATAATTGTCTCGACACTGGTGGGACAATTGTTCAGACGTTATCTGGATTATATCCATTCAAGGATCTTCCCGTGCACTTTTTCCCCCATCATTGAAGAAAGAAAACTCGATCTAGCTTCAACAGTCAAGAACTACGTGAAAGTTCCGACAGAGCCTGCTTCTTCCTGTCCGAGTAATAACCTCCAGAAAAATATTGGTACCGCGAAGAACCATCAGCTTCCCCGCCATACCAGTGCCTTGTGCCGGACGAGGTATACCGGGTACCATGTTCTTCAAGGGTACATTTTTGCAACTCACCGGAACGATGATGGGGATCTTTTCTTTTTAGCACCAGACAAGCTCATCGATAGAGCGGATCGCAAACGTTCCAATCCGTGAAATTCAGCACAACACATTTAGCCCGGTATGCCTACTGGCAGGTAACCAGGAGAAAAACATGAAACATACCTGTGGTTATTCCTGCATCAGCATCGCGGTCGTCGTGTTCGTTGCAGTATCCGTGCTTTTTGCCGGGTGTACTACACAGTCCGCCGGCAATACCGCCCCAACAGTGACCGTTACTCCAGAACAGACCGCCCTGCCAGCATCGGTTGCCACGGGTACCGGGACTACCAGTGCAGCGCTCCAGTACGGAGTAACCTTAGCGTACCCGGACACCTGGACGCGGCAGGATGTCCTCACGAGCGCGGTCAGGGACTATGGCACCACTACCATTAATATTGCCAATTTCTACTCGCCCGAGACCATCCCGGGTGACAGCGCATCCTATAATACCCTGAGCGTCGATTTCGACCAGAGCCCCGGATCGAACTTCGAGGACTACTTCAACCAGGCAACCCTTGCCGTTGGAAAGACCTACGGCACTCCGCTGGGTGTCTCCTCCCACAGTTATACAATGAAGGTATCCGGCTACAAAACCTATGAACTGGATTTCCAGACCACCGCTGTGAAAGGTACCTACCTGTTTGTATCTACGGAAAACGGGATGTATATCTTTTCGTTCAGGGGCCCGAACCAACAGGATTCGGTCGAGGCATTGCAGGGAAATATCGAGGCCATCATCAAATCGATCGTGATCACTCCCCTGGTCCCTGACACCACCCCCCACCGGTAACCATTCCTTTTTTACAACCCCCACGATCGCCTGCACGGACTCTTCTGCCATCTTTTGAGGTTCCGGCGGGACTTTGCGTGCAGGGTCCGGGCAGCCCGGGGTGCGGTATACGGGAGCCGGCACACCAGAGAGAATTAAAAAAAACGTTCCCTCCCGGCGATCGTGAGGCAGGCTCTGCAAAAGACCGCGGGCAGTCCTGCCGGCGCGATTTGAAAAAAAAACGGGAGTAACTATCGGGTTAATTAAAAAAAAACGACCGGGTTATTTCCGGGCCGGCCCGGACGGGCTCTTTGTCCCGGCCGCTGCCAGGGGACGGTCCTTTTTGTACCCGAGCTTATGCGACTCGTGGATTAACGATTTCACGCCTTTTGCCGGGTGGGAAACTCCTTTTGGTACGGCGGGCTGCGAACCCGTGCCGGACGCAGATGACCCGGCGGCTCCCGGTAGCTTTGCGCCGGTCTTTGCTGCATTGTGTTCTGGTGTAGTTGTCAGAATTAGTCAACTCCTTTCATGGTTTTTTTTATAATACTGCTGATATGATGATCGTTTCAAAGGTCGTTAAAGGCAGAAAGTCTAAAAAAACCCTTTTTTTTTAGTTTTTTGTGTTATTTCATACCAGTCACGGACAATAGACGGCTCGTGACTATAGAGGTCTTCCTGTTGCCGCAGGGAAAGGACACGTCCCCGGGGCGGTTACCGGGCGCGGCACCCGCGTTGCCGTCACGGTCCGCGGGAATATACGGTTAAAAAAAGAGACCTGCCGTTTTTTCTTTTTCCCTGCCGGAACCGGGGAAAAAACGGCCGGGGATTATCCCGGTTCCACGGGATCGCAACCGTCCCGTGCTGCCCGGGGCTTTACGTGCGCTTTTTGGCGTTCATCCTTCGCGTGATGTACCCGGCAATACGGTTTCTCACCCGCTTGCTCGGGATACTTGCCGAAGATGCCAGCTGTTTCTTGTTCTCCTCGAAACTCTTGGAAAAATACTCCGCCTGCTTATTCAGCAGCGAGGTACCGAGATGTTTAATGTATGACGGTTTGATTCCCATGAAAACTTCCCTCCACGTTATCGTTCTTTACATGCGGTACAAGGGGATAAGGATATGGGATCGATCCCCGCCCGGCCGCCACCCGCACAAAGGACCGGGACATCTCCCGGCACCGGCTTCTGCAATTTCAAAAAAAAAGGCAATTAAACCGTTTTTCCCGCTGC
>JBAZHD010000031.1:0-33517 GCA_041652515.1 Methanoregula sp. | reverse complement strand
GTGCTTGAGCACTCCGGTGATATTGTCGATGTAGAAGTTATCCCCGGTGTCACCGCAGCCAATGCAGCAGCATCCCGGGCAGGCTCCCCGCTCTCCGGGGATTTTGCCGTTATCAGCCTCTCGGACCTCCTTACGCCGCTTGAGGTGATCGAGAAACGGCTGGACGCTTTCTTTTCCGTGGGAATTCCGGTGGTTCTCTACAATCCCAAAAGCCATGGCCGGCCGCACAACTTTGCTATTGCCGTTGAACATGCCCGGAAATATCTTGCCGGCACAACACCGGTAGCGATTGTGCGGAATGCCCTGCGGGATGACGAGGAGACGATCATCACAACGCTCGAGAAGATTGAAGAATCCATTGAGAAAATAGACATGCACACGACCGTCATTATCGGCGGCAGCGAGAGCAGGATCTGGAGGATGGGAGACAATGTCAAAGGAATCATCACACCACGGGGATATCACCGCAAGTACGTATATTGATCCCGGCGCGGACACAAAGGAAGGCTACGCGATCTCAAAGAAATCCCGTACTCTTGCCCGCACGGTTGTCGGGAATGCTACGGTCGAGGACCGGATACGTCAGCGGTGCTCGGTTGCTGTCGGCGATTTTTCCATGGCAGATCTCCTCCACTTTACGAACGATCCCGTGCCGGCTGTCCTTGCAGCGCTGGGTGCACATGCCCCCATCATTACTGATATCCGGATGGTGCAGGTAGGAATCCAGAAGAAGGGGCATGCGAGCGATGTGCTCTGTGCCCTTGATTCTGGTGCGGAGATCGCAAAGGCACAGGAAATCACCCGCAGTTCTGCCGGGTTCCTGGCGCTCCGAAAACGACTGCCGGGCTCGATCGTGGTCATCGGCAATGCGCCATCAGCTCTCATCTCTCTCTGCGGCATGATCCGCGAGGGAATCCGGCCAGCTGTCGTGATAGGAGCACCTGTGGGTTTTGTCAATGCAGCGGAGTCCAAGGCACTCCTCCGCACTATTGATATTCCCTCGATCTCAACGGAAGGAACCCGTGGGGGGACGCCGGTCGCTGTTGCGTCCATCAATGAATGCATAACCATCTTTATTGAAGGCACCGGCAATGAAGGACCCGATCACCGGCTTTGAGTATCCCGAAGACTGGATAGCAAAGTGTACGTCCCCGGAACAGCTCCGGCTTACCGGGCAGGGTCTTGCCGTGCTTACTTCCTCCGGCCTTGTCCTCCGCCGCGGGTTCACGACCGGGACAACTGCAGCAGCAGCAGCAAAGGCAGCGGTCCTCTCCCTGAAAACGGATACCGGTAGTGTCTCGATTACCCTTCCCTGTGGTATTGTTGTGGATGTTCCTGCGTCCGGCCATGCCGGTACCGGGTCAGCAGTAAAAATTTCCGGGGATTATCCTGCTGATGTGACGGCGGGTCTTGAGTTCCGGGCAGAGGCATCCCCTCAGTCCGGAAGTATCACGGTCACATTTGGAGAAGGCATCGGCAGGTTTTCCCGCGACACCCCGCGGTACCGGAAGGGAACGCCGGCTGTCAGCCCAACCGCGCTCTCCGGTATCGTCCAGGCCGTGCAGGAAGCACTGGATACCATTGGTGAATCCGGTATTCTCGTCAGGATATCAGCCCCCCTCGGGATTACCGTTGCACAAAAGACCCTCAACCCCCGGATGGGTGTCGATGGTGGCATATCAGTACTGGGCACGACCGGCCTTGTCGAGCCGTGGGATGACCATTTGACCGAATCCACGATGGAACGGATTGCGGCTGCTGACCGTCCGGTTCTTACGACCGGAAGGGTCGGCCTCCGCTTCTCCCGTCTCCTGTACCCGGAACGGGAGGTTATCCTCATTGGCGGGAAACTGAAAGATGCGCTTGATGCAGCACGGGGTGATGTCACCCTGTGCGGTCTTCCCGCCCTCATTCTCCGGCATATTAATCCAGAACTCCTCGATGGGACTGGTTATCCCACGGTGGAAGAACTTGCCGCATCCCTGCAGTTTCCAGAAATCCTTGCAGCAACCCTGGAAGAGTTCCGGTTAACGCGGCCCCGGGTAACCGTTGTCCTCATTAATCGCGAAGGCAGGATCATTGGTGAGAGCCCATGAAGATCATTGGTGTCGGGTGCGGCCCCGGCCTGCTGACAGAACAGGCAATAAAGGAACTGAAAAAAGCACGGTTTGCGTATGGATCGGACCGGGCGATCGAACTTGCGCGTCCGTACCTCCCGAAGAACTGTACCGTGAGGTCGATTGACGATTACAAGAAACTCCCCACGCTGCCTGACAATGTTGTCATCCTCTCGACCGGCGATCCCATGCTTGCGGGTCTCGGCTATCTCAAAGGTGAAGTGATCCCGGGGATATCTTCGCTGCAGATTGCAGCATCCCGCCTTCATATTCCCCTGTCCCGGGTTGTCGTTGTTGTTGCCCACGGTCATGGTCATGAACAGGGAATGCAGGATACGGTTGATGAGGTGAAGCGGGGAAAGATCGTTTTTCTTCTTGCCGACCCGAAATTCAGTGTTGCAGATCTTTACAGCCGTCTTGCCGTGCTCACCCCGCCCCTGCAGGTTGCGGTCTGCGAGAACCTTGCCTATCCCGATGAGCGGATTGTTGTCGGGGATATTGCATCTCCCCCGCAGCCGGAGTCTGACCTGTATTCCCTGGTCATCGGGAATTTTTAACCGGGGTCCGGTGCTCTCCGGCGGAGTGACGACAAACCTTTTTTATTGGGGATTCCAGAATTATCCCAACGGAGTTATTCCATGGATAAGACGACAAAAACGCAGCTGAGCATTGCCCTGTTTATTATCGGTTTCCTCATGATCTTTGTCCAGGATTTAAAGCGGCTGGACAGCATCGACCTCGGGTTCTCGTGGCCGTTTGCGATCATGTTCTATCTCGGCCTGATCTGCATGGCAGCAGGATATTACCTGAAATAATCCGCGGGATCAAGTCCCGGTTATTTTTTTGTTTTCCTGTCAGGAACCGGCAGTTCACTCTTCGCAACCTTGATCTCGCACTGCCGGTCACCCGCACACATGGTCCGGACAAACCGTGCTGAAAAGTCCTTGTTGAGACGGGGTATGCCGGTGAGGGTAAAGGCCATGCACTTGCGGAATGTGCGTTCACCATCGGTGCCGGTGTCATAACCCGCCGCAATGAGCGGGCAGCGCTTCACAATGATCACCGAACCCTCTTTTGAGATCTCCAGTGCCTCGCTTTTAAATTCCGGGCCAAAGAGAATGACCATGACCGTACGCATCGTTTCGGCAAGTTCCTGCGCAGTCTCCACCGGCAGGGCGAGGTTCTTTGCGATCAGGAGTGCAGCTTCTGCTACCTCCATCCAGACCTCCTGTTCGATCTCGTCGTATCGTTCCCCGACTATTTCCCGGAACGCCCGGTCATAGCGTGCGGGTACCTGTGCGGAAAACTCTGCTGCGATCCGCCATTTCACATCATCGGGTATCGAACCAAGATCGGCCATGTCTGCCACTTCCTGTCCAGTACCGGTATTTCGTACCCGTCGCTTATCAATTATTTGCTGCTGACAGCTGGATGCAGTGGTCTGCCAACGGGATATGTAAAAATTATTCAGCGGGAAGATATCGAAACCCCTTCACCGGTGCGGGTGATGAACCCCTCGTTTTCCAGGTCGTTAATGATACGGACGATCCGGGCCGGGTCCTCAGAAAATTTTTCCATCAGGGTCTTTTGCTCCAGGTGTTTTTCGGCAAGCAGCAGTTTGAGAATGCCACCCCGGATCTTCCGGTCGGACCCTTCAAAGGCAGCCTGTTTTGAGTACTGCCGGCTGCGGAGGTTCGGGTTTTTGCCGCTCTTTTTGAGCACTGCACCAAGGTCCATGAGTGCGTTATACCAGTCCCGGGATCTCTTCGCCGGAAGTGCCTGCCGTGCAATAGGCAGGATCTCGCGGTCATCCACTTTTTCCTGATCGCCAAAGAAATAGTGGATGAAAACCCGTCTGATGTTCGTCTCGATGAACACGACCGGCTTATTGTAGGCGAACGCACAGATCGACCCAGCTGTTGCCTTGCCGATGCCGGGAAATGTAGCAAGAATCTCCGGATCCTGTGGCAGTATGCCGTCAAGCTCTTCAACAACCATCCTTGCGCATTTTTGCAGGGAGATTGCCCTCCGGTTATATCCCATTCCCTGCCAGACTGCGAGAACATCGGACAACGGTGCTCCGGCAAGCGAGGGAAAGTCCGGGAATGCGGCGATAAATTCCGGGTATTTTACCGCTACCCGTTCCACCTGGGTCTGCTGGAGCATAATCTCAGACACGAGGATCCGGTACGGATCCGTTGTTCTTCGCCATGCAAAATCCCGCCCGTGATGACGATAATTGTCCAGGACAATTTTCCGGAATTCCTTTATGGAGGGAGGGTGCTGCATGCATGCGATATCGGGGATATCGGCTTCACCACTGGGTAAACGGGATCTTGTCATGGCGACGGTCGTATCTCCAGACAGGATCTGCATCAAAGGATAATAACCGTTCAGGTACCGGCAAGGCAGGTGACCATGACAGGAATATTCCGGTTATATCCGCTTGAACATGGCGTCGAGTTCTTTACGGGTAAACCGGATCATGGTCGGCCGGCCATGGGGGCAGGTAAAGGGATTTTTCATCCGCCGGAGCTGGTCAACGATCCTCTGGCTCTGCTCCCGCGTGCAGACCGTACCCGCCTTGACTGCCCCCCGGCAGGCAACGATCCGGGTGATGCGCTCCCGGTTGCTGACCGACTGCGCGGCCTCTTCGCTGACAAGGTCGCTGACGATCTCATCGATGATCGTGGTCTCCTCGATGCGCCCAAGAACCACCGGGACCGCCCGGACAAGAAACGCATCTCCGCCAAATCCTTCAAGGGTAAATCCTTCAGAAGCGAGTGCCGGCAGGAGATCTTTGAGGATCGCGGCTTCTTTTGGGGTGCGGTGCAGGACAACCGGGCTGATCAGTTCCTGCGATGGCCGGATCTCCTGTTCCAGTCCGGTTACCTGCTCGTACAGGATCCGTTCATGGGCCGCATGCTGGTCGATGAGGAGCAGTTCGTCCCCGGTTGTGCGGGCAAGAATATAGATCCCCCCGAATTCTCCGATAACCTCAATCTCCGGCAGGAGCGAGGACACGAGGTACGTTGGTGTGGAATCAACCGGGAGTTCGGTCTGGCGGAGGCGCTGGTCTGTTCCGGCAGTTCCGGCATGGGTGCATTCAAAGACCCCGGTTGGAGCCGGGGAGGGTGAATGTTCGTAGGATTGCGCTGGTGCTGTCGGGGGTTCGGGAACGATCTGCATCATCGCCGTGGGTGCGCCGGCAGCGGGAATGAGATCATGGGCAAGCAGGGCTTCCCGCACGGATTCCCTGATCATTTCTGTGATCTCTTTTTCCCGTGAGAGACGGATCTGTTTCTTTGTCGGGTGGACATTCACGTCCACGAGAGTTGTATCGATGGAAAGATTCAGGAATGCCACCGGGAACCGGTCCTTCGGGAGCAGCGTGCCATAACCCGCCTTTATCGCATCGTTGACGGGCGGTGACGAAATGAACCGCTGGTTTACCGAAACGATCATCCGTGCCCGGTCTTTCCGGGCAAGGGATGGCCTGGAGACAAATCCCGATACCGTGAGGAACGGCAGGGACGCGTCCACCGGAATCAGATCCCGTATTACGTTGCTGCCAAAGAGCCGGGCAATGGTGTCCAGCGTGCGGGTGGTCCGGTCGGTCACCAGCTGCTCTGTCCCATTGTACGTGAGGTGAAATGCCACTTCCGGGTGGGAGAGGGATATGCCTTCGAGAATATCATGGATATGAGCAAGTTCGGTATTTTTGCTCTTCTGGAACTTTTTCCGTGCCGGCGTGTTGAAGAAGAGGTCTTCGACAATGATGCTCGTGCCATCCGGTGCACCGGTGCCGGCAATTTCAATTTCTTTCCCCCCTTCTATAACAATGCGCGTCCCGGGGACTGCTCCACTGTCCCGGGGTTTTGTGACCAGCGTTACCCGTGATACGGCGGCAATTGTTGCGAGCGCCTCGCCACGGAACCCGAGCGTGTGGATCCTGTCAAGATCCTCAAGGGAGGAAATCTTGCTCGTTGCATGGGGGACAAATGCAAGGTTTGCATCGGCCGGGGACATGCCGCACCCGTTATCAGTGACGCGGATGACGGTTATGGCCTCTTTTGAAGCAGTCAGGTCAATAGTGATCGAACCTGCCCCGGCATCGATGGCGTTCTCAATCAGTTCCTTGACCACCGATGCAGGGCGCTCGACCACCTCGCCGGCTGCGATCTGGTTGACCGTTGCAGGATCGAGGACATGTATCCGGGGGGCCCCGTATTTCTCCGGCACGTTAATCGCTCCTATCCATACCCTTTTTTAATTCTGCAATTTTCATGAGTGCTTCGATAGGCGTCATCGTATCCGGATCCAGGGCGGCCAGGGCCTTCAGGGTAGGATTATCAGCGGGTGTTTTGGGTCCGTGATCATCGACCAGCAGGATCTGGGTGTAGCGCTGCGGTTTTGTGCCGGCGGGTACAGCACGGTTCACATCCTCGCTCAGGAGGATTTCAGCCCGCTCGGTCACTTTCTTCGGGATTCCCGCGAGCCGGGCAACATGGATACCATAGCTCTTGTCCGTTGCCCCGGGGATCAGTTTTCGCAGGAATATGACCTCATCCTTTGTTTCCTTAACAGCAAAGTGATAGTTCTTCACCCGTTTGAGCGTCTCTTCTGCTGTAATCAACTCGTGGAAGTGGGTGGCAAAAAGGGTTTTTGGCCCGGCCGCTCCTTTCCCGTGGAGGTATTCCAGCACGGCCCGTGCAATGGAGCACCCGTCCACGGTGCTCGTTCCCCTCCCGATCTCGTCGAGAATAACCAGGCTTTTCGGGGTAATGTTATTGAGGATATTGGCCAGCTCGAGCATCTCGACAAAGAAGGTACTCTGGCCGCTTGCAAGGTCATCGAATGCCCCGACGCGGGTGAAGATGCGGTCGATGATCCCGATGCTCGCGTGCCGGGCCGGAACGAAACTCCCGGCCTGTGCCATGATACAGATGAGTGCTGCAGCCCGCATATACGTGGACTTCCCGGCCATGTTTGCCCCGGTAATGATCAGGATCTGGTTCTCGCTGCCCGACAGGTCGACATCGTTGGGAACAAAACCCCCGGTAACTCCCTGCTCCACAACCGGATGACGGCCGTCGCGGATGACCAGTTTGTCGCCGGGATTTACCTGCGGGCGTATGTAATTCCGGCTGCAGGCGACTTCCGCAAGGGTCGCGGCAACATCCAGGGTTGCGATGCCAGCCGCGATCATCTGGATATCCGGTACAACCGCCCGCAGGCTCCCGATGAGGCCGGTATACAATTCCCGTTCGAGTGCAAGGACTTTCTCATCGGCATTCGTGATGAGCGCTTCCTTCTCGCGGAGTTCGGGGAGGGTATACCGTTCACCCGTTGCAGTAGTCTGTTTCCGCTCGTAATGGGACGGGACGAGCGCAAGATTGGGTTTTGTGATGTCGATGTAATACCCGAATATCCGGTTGTACCCGATCTTGAGGGATTTGATGCCGGTCTTTTCCCGCTCCTGTTCCTGGAGCTGCACAATCCAGTCTTTCCCTGAGTGGAGCACGGTATGAATCGCATCGAGATCCGGGGAAAATCCCTGCCGGATAACCCCGCCGTTCCGGGCGATTGCCGGCGGTTCTTCAACAATGGCCCGCCGGATGAGGGCAATGGTGTCCGGAAGCTCCCGCATATCCCGGATTGCTTCCCCGAGAATAACGGGGAGTTCACTGCTTTGACCCTGGCTGACAGAAAGCCGGAGTGCCGGCAGGGCTGCAAGAGAATCTGCAAGGGCAAGCAGGTCCCGCGGCCCGGCATTCCCGTACGAGACCCGTGCTGCAATCCGCTCGATATCGGCAAACTTCGATAAGTCCGACCGGGCCGAAAGGCGATCTGCAGTCCGTGTTGCAAAATATTCAACAGCGTCCAGCCGCGCATTGATCTGGCCGGGGTCGACGAGCGGACGGGTCAGGTGCCGGTTCAGGAGCCTGCTTCCCATCGGGGTCCTGGCCTGGTCGAGGGTTGAGAAGAGGGTCGCTCCTTTCGCGCCTCCGCGGATACTTTCTTTCACTTCGAGATTCCGCAGGGTAACCGCATCGAGCATCATCGATTGCGAGGATGCGCGGGTTGCAAGGCTGCTGATATGGGAAAGGGGAGACCCTTGTGTCTCCTGTGCATAGAGCAGCGCGGCACCTGCAGCGCCAATAGCGGCCGGTTCGTCGTCACAGCCAAAACCGGCAAGTGTTGCTACATGGAACTGGGACGTGAGAACTTTTCGCGCACGCTCCGGGGAAAATGCATCGTCCCGGAACCGTGAAACGACAACGCCCCGTTCGGAAAATTTCTGTGCAAGAGCGTCCGGGATCGTGGACGGGACAAGGCATTCCGCGGGCCGGTACCGCGCAATCTCGGAGAGGAGGTTCTGGAGGTTCTGGTCATGTTCGACAATGGATACGAAGAACTCGCCCGTGGAGATATCAAGGAGCGCAGTTCCCCATGCATGCCCTTTTGTATCCGGGCAGAGCGCCATGAGATACGTTGCTGCTGCGGAAGGGAGCATGGAGGTGTCAATGACGGTTCCGGGGGTGATGATCCGGGTGATCTCCCGTTTCACGATCCCTTTGGCGGTTTTTGGATCCTCAACCTGTTCGCAGACCGCGACCTTGTATCCCTTTCCGATCAGTTTTGCAATATAGCCATCAACGGCATGGTAGGGGACTCCTGCAAGCGGGACCCGGTTATCGCTGCTTTTTGAACGCGAGGTGAGCACGATATCCAGTTCGCGTGCAACAAGTTCGGCATCGCTGTTGAAGGTCTCGTAAAAATCCCCGATCCGGAAGAAGAGGATCGTATCCGGGTGCTTTGCCTTCAGTTCCTGGTACTGGCGCATGACCGGGGTGAGTCGCTGGCCTGGGTCATTCCCGTTCTGCTGGTCGGGTCCGGTCTCGCGTGCCATGGTGTAAAAATGTAGCCTCCGGATCAGATAATACCCATCTGCCCGATCCTGCCGGCCTTATGAATGGTGCGTAAATAAGTACCAGATAGCGAGCGGCAGCGATACGGCAAGCGCAACAAACCCGTAGACCAGGCCGAGTGTGAAACCGTACCCGAGCAGGCGCACCAGTTCATCGATTATGGATATCAGCAGGGGAATTCCCGACCATGCCATGAGTATGCCCGCAAGAATAAGGAGGATACACCCGGCCGCGGCATTTTTCATATCCTGCGTACTCGGCGCAGTAGAAAGCACGAGGCTTATTGTCAGGTACAGGTAGAGAAGGAACCAGCCATTGAACCGGGTAACCAGATTATCGGAAAACGTGCTGAAGATCGCGCGTGCGAGATCCAGAATAATTCCCGTTGATGCAAGCGTTGCGGGAAATGCCGGGAAGACACAGCCGAGGTATGTCCCGAAGATCCCGGTAACAATTGACAGGACCAGCGGGAGTAAAAAGAGCGGGGCCGTGCTGATGATAACATCGCCCATATACGGGAGTTTCGGGCGGGCATACGTGACCGATCCTCCGTCTTTTGAGAAGAGAACGATCTTATGAATCCGGGCACCGGTCAAAAGGCAGCCGACAATATGGGCGCATTCATGCAGGACAACACCGGGAAAGGAGATGAACAGATAGATTGCCCGGGCCGGCATAGCAACAGACCAGAGACGGTCCAGTGCATACGAGAGTAAAATGACCATAATGCCGGTGATTATTATCAGAAGCAGGCCGCTGGTATCCATGAATCTCCCGTTTCAATGAAGATAGTATATGCTTCTTCATATCTTTCGTGCCGGATCTGGTACAGCTGAAAAGCTCATCAGGTTGACACACCAATCAGCGGATAGTGCAATATGGGGTGCCGTGTTGTCGCCAGTCCCTGAACAAAAAATCTTCCCGTCAAACCATCTTATCCACGAGAAAAGTCCGTACCTGCAGCAGCATGCGAACAATCCTGTGGACTGGTACCCGTGGGGAGGGGAAGCGTTCCGGCGCGCGGAGGATGAACATAAGCCGGTTTTTCTTTCCATCGGGTACGCCACCTGCCACTGGTGCCATGTTATGGCCCATGAATCATTTGAGGACGAGGATATCGCGGCCCTCCTGAACGCTCACTTTATCGCCATCAAGGTTGATCGTGAGGAGCGCCCGGATATCGACAGTGTATACATGATGGCATGCCAGCAGATGACCGGGCAGGGTGGATGGCCCCTGACCATCATCATGACACCGGACCGGAAACCCTTCTTTGCCGGCACCTATCTCCCAAGGACAACACGGTCAGGTATGATCGGGCTTGATGAACTCCTTAAAAGAATCATCCGGCTCTGGCAGGAACAGCGGGAAACGCTCGTTGTGGCAGCAGAAGAACTCACTGCTCACCTAAAAGAGACCCTTGCAGCGTCAACGAGTGGGATGGCCGATCTGTCCCTGCTCCATGAGGGCTTTAACGAACTGGCCGGATCATTCGATCCCGTGAACGGGGGATTCGGGAGGGCACCGAAATTCCCCATGCCGTCGACAATCCTGTTCCTGCTGCGTTACTGGAAACGCACAGGATCGGTTCATGCACTTTCCATGGCTGAAGATACTCTCGAAGCACTACGCTGCGGGGGAATTCACGATCATCTTGGCGGCGGGTTTCACCGCTATTCTACCGATGCTCGGTGGCGCGTTCCGCATTTTGAGAAGATGCTGTATGACCAGGCGCAGCTCCTCATGGCCTTTACCGAAGCCTGGCTGGCAACAAAAAAACCGGTTTATAAAGAGACTGCAGAATCAATCATCACGTATGTCCTCCGTGACCTGTCGACCCCGGAAGGTGCATTCATATCAGCGGAAGATGCCGATAGTCCCGGCGGCGAAGGGGCGTTTTATCTCTGGACCCTGGAGGAGATCAAAGACGTTCTCGGACCTGATGAAAGCCGGTACGCTGCCAGTGTTTTTGGCGTCCTTGACGAGGGAAATTTCCGGTCAGCGGAGAAGGGGTTTAAGAAAAATATCCTGTTCCTCCGGAAGGGGAGCCGCAAAGACCAGTATGATCAGGTCAGGATTGCCACGATCCGGAGTAATCTTCTGGCACAGCGGGAGAAGCGCCCGCGCCCGCAACGGGATCAGAAGATCCTCACTGACTGGAATAGTCTGATGATTGCAGCACTTGCACAATCCTCCCGCGCTTTTGACAATCCGGAATACTATCGTGAAGCCATGATTGCGATGCGCTTTATTCTGGACCGGTTGCGATCTCCGGACGGGGGACTCCTTCACCGCTGGTGTGACGGGGAGGCCGCGATTGTGGCATTTGCCGACGACTATGCTTTTATTATCCGGGCACTCATCGATCTTTACGAGACCAGCTTCGATCCTTCGTGGCTTGAGGAAGCACTTGTTCTGAACCGTTATCTTAACCTCCATTTTTCAGATGAGATTCAACGTGGTTTTTTCACGACATCCGATAAGGGAGATACCCTGATTGTTCGTAAAATGGAGATTTATGACGGGGTAATTCCCTCCTGCAACTCGGTAATGCTCAAAAACCTTGTCCTGCTGGGGCACCTGACCGGAGATCCGCTCTATGAGGAGCACGCATCCCGCCTTTCAGACCGTTTTAGCGGAATGATCCGGAGATCCCCTTCAGCATTCGGTGCGTACCTTTGCGGTCTTGATCACCTCCTGGGGCCAGCTGTGGATGTTGTCATCACCGGAGAGGAATCCGACCTGGTAACCGTGGAGATGATCCGGATACTGCGGGATATATTCCTGCCTTCAGTGACCATTCACTGCCGGAGTTCCCGGACCTCCGGCTCACTTGAAGCGGTTGCACCATTCCTTCGTACCATGACCGGACAGAATAATCATGCAACAGCATACGTCTGTCGCGGACGAACCTGTTCAGCACCGGTAACTTCACCAGAGAACCTGCGGGATTTGCTGAGTGAAAAAAAGGATGATAAATGATCAGAGGTTCTTGAGCGCGACGATATCCCTCACGCCCTTAAGTTTCCAGACAAGGGACCGCTCCTCCTCGGCAATGGCAACCGGTGCATCCAGGGGTGAATGGCCGAGTGCAGCAAGGATATTGCAGGAAAGATTCCGTTCCACGATCATGTCTACGAATTTTTCACGGATGAGTTTCTTCTCGATTGAGTCGTGGACTTCTTCGAGATATCCCTGAAGCGTGACGAACGTATACGTTGAGAGATCTTTTGTGTATTTCTCGATCTCTACCGAAGCATACGGACTCTTGCGGAAGTGCTCGATCTTCTTCCCATATTTTGTCGAAAGAAAATACAGGAATGACCCGTCGAACACATACAGGAACGGGGCAATGTAGGGATATTTCTCACCCTGGAATGCGATCCTGCACACGTACCCCCGTTCGATCAGTTTGTCATACTCTGCTTTGTCTGCCCGTGGGATCCTGATGATATCCATAGACTCTCACACACCGTTCCCACCGCAGCGCTATAAACCTTTTCAATTGACGTCGGGAAAAAAAAGAAACGGCGGGTACCCGATCCGAATCCGGCTTGGTTCCATTCTATAATGTCATGAACAGCGTGATGATATGAGGAGAAAATGTGCTGTGCGAGGATTGTTCGGAACGGTATCCCTTGTAGCCGGCATCTTACTCAGAAAAAGGGAATCATTTGCCGGGATCTCCCGGATCCTGTCCGATGGGTTCCGGACCTGGACCTGATGTTGTATGAATTGTGAATATAATCTCTGGAGAAATCATTTGATATCAATCAAGACGCTCCCGGGAGCTCCGCCCCCGCCGCCAGGGCAACCTCCGGTTGCGAAGGTGCCGTATTGCCTGTGCACAATCATGGAGAAATTTCCTGTACAGGTAATCCAGAGGCATCGCAAGCGCCCCGCCCCCAACGGGGGCAGGGTTGGCGCAAGGGGGGTTATCCTCACTATGAAAAGAGGATTTCAACAGAGCATGAATATACACAAAAGCGCGCCCGGTTTACGGTCCGGTTTCCCGATTTGAAATGGATTATTGCAACCGGATTATTCTTTGAATCTTTCGGAGGGATTCAGCGTGAATCGTGTTTATTCCCCGCCATACCGGAAGAGAATCGGTTTAGTATCGCCCGATCTCTCGTGTTCCCTGATCCTCTGCACGATCTCGTGCAGGCTCACAGGTATATACCCGATTACCTCTGCACTGACATTGACACGGCGATCGGCAAAGTTCATGAACGGGAAATGCCGGAGGTCATTGTTATGGTGATGCCCGTGGATAACCCAGCCATCAAACCCCGGAGGGACATCCGCCGGGTCATGGATCAGGAGGAATTTGTAGTCTTCGTATTCCGTTTCAATAAATGGAACCGTTCCTGATTCAAAATCGTCATGGTTCCCCCGGATAAAAACGATATCCCCGCGAAGCCGTTTCCGGTATTGTTCGGCCGACCCGGCACCTTCACCGTATCTCATGTCGCCCAAACAATAGATCCGGGTTTTTGGCCCGACGGTGTAGTTCCAGTTTTTTATGAGTACGTGATCCATCTCATGGCTGTCGGAAAAAAGGAATGGCCGTGAGCAGTAGCGGATGATATTGGCATGGCCCAGGTGGAGGTCTGCAATCAGGAAAACATCTTCCGGGTGCACCTGTTCCGGGTCCTGGTGCTCGAAACCGGCATGGTGACGATATTGCACGAGGGTTTTCTGCCATCGCGCTGTACTGTGGCGGTGGTCCCCGAACACCCACCGTTTTTCAATAAGATCATATTCGGCAAGAATTGACATTTCCCTCATAACAGTGATCCGAATGCCTGTTTCATCGAGCAGGACCGGGGGAATGACACGTGCTGGTGGTTCCTGTACGATATCCTTGACAGGTTCCGGTTCCTTTCCCGAAAGGAATCTCTGGAGCAGCGAGGTTTTTTTCATCTGTACCTCCTGCTTGACCGGGGCTGTCCCCGGCTGGCCGATCAATTCTGAGAATACTGCTGAAGCCTGGTCGGAACTGAGGCGGTTTGCTATCGTGATATGGAACCATTTCTGATCCGGTTCCGCATCCCAGGCATTCTGGCTTGTAACAAGGGGAGATAAGACATGTGCAATGTCGCGGGTGAGTTGCCGGAGCGGTTCAGAAGCCCGCACCGGAAATGCAATCACGCTCCCGTGCATGCCGTCCCGTTTCTCCCAGCCTTCAAGAAGGAACGGTACCGGATCATAACCGGCTGCAATACTTCCGATAGCCTCCAGCATCTGACGGCTGTCGACACCCTCGTTCAGGACCAGAGGACCAAACAGGGTGACATGGGGATGCAGTTCAAGAAAATCCCCAATACCGAAATTATTGGCTATTTCGGTCATAATCTTCCTGATACGCCATTTTGTTTGGGAGAGACGGATCTCAACTAGGTACGTGGAATCCATGGGATGAACCGATATTTCATTTCCCGTTGGTGCTGCAAGGTTATATTCATGGAGGAAATAATCCGGTAACGGAGAAGTACATATTTATCAAACCTGGTGCATTCCGTTCTCTCTCAATAACGTAAAATTCTTTTTTTTTTAACGTAAACAGGATATAGTTGTAAAACAGAGTATCGATATACAATATCATCCGGATGTCTTTGCATGCCAGGTACCCGTTATCAGTCCTCCGATGGATTTACCGGTCTTGAAGCTGCCATTGTTCTTATTGCATTCATCGTGGTTGCCTCAGTATTTGCTTATGTCATCCTTGGTGCCGGATTCTTCACTACCCAGAAAGCCCAGGAGACGATTTATAAGAGTGTTGAACAGGCATCGACAAATGTTCAGGTCGTGGGAAATGTTTATGGGATTAAGTCTGAGGGAGCGTCGGGGATTGATGAGATACAGTTCTCCCTAAAGTTGACCACAGGCTCCTCATTGGTTGACATCTCAAAGATGAAGATTGTTTTTTCAACCCCGACTGAAAGTCCTGTAATTCTTTCTCAGGGAGCAAGCGCAGATCTTTCGACCTTTACCACAACAGATACCATACTGGATGATAACGAGCAGGTACAAATAACATTCAAAGTAAAACCCGTCCCGTCATATTCAAAAATGAATATTGAGATCAGGCCGGTTGTCGGGGCGGTCATACCTTTTTCCAAAACAGCACCAGCCATGTTGGATCATACCAATATCCTCCACTAACTTTTCTCCCTCCCATACCACCTGTTTGCCAAAAAAAGCGACCCTCTTGCCATAACCGATATTCTCATGGGTATTCCCTCTCATACAGGTACCTGTGAAAAAAACCAGCAATTCCAGCGACCATCCCAAAAAGGGGCATCCGGAAAAGAACCGGCATCCCCAAAACCCTGTTCGGGCCCTTTTATTCGATATGGACAATACACTCTTCGACCTTGTCGGGGCACAGATGGCAGCGTGCCAGGAGGTTACGCGCTCTTTAGGATTCACAGAAGAAAACCTGCTTTATCCCTATTTCCTCCGGCCGCACCATGGCTATGAATCCCATGAGAATATTCTGGATTTCATCCATGATCGCAGGATACCCGGACCGGGGTCCTATGATAATGCACGGCGCATCTTTGAACAGGAAAAAATCCGCTGTATCACTCCCTATCCCGGGGTTGTCGATACCCTGAATCATTTCCAGGAAAAGGAACTTCCCATGGGCATCATCACCGATGCGCACTCCCGTGATGCGGTCAGGCGTCTTGAGAAAACAGGCCTGCTCTCTTTTTTTTCCTGCATGGTCACGTACGACCTGGTAGGCGTAAAAAAACCCGCGCCCGAACCATTTCTCACGGCCCTTGATATGCTTCAATCCACGTCAGATGAAGTACTGCTGGTGGGAGACAGTCCGCGGCGCGATATCGAGCCCGGCAAATCCCTCGGTTTCCGGACCGCGTATGCCCGGTATGGGGACCGGTTTTCTGACGATCGCTCATCTGTCCAGGCAGATTATATCCTCGATTCCATTGCGGAACTCCCGGAAATTATATCCTTTTTTTCCGATCCTGATGAATACCAACCCTTTTTTTAACAGGTTTTTTCATGTAAATGCGCGATTTCTTCAATATTTAACGTGCCTGACCGGGATTTTACTGACAAATGACCGCAACTTACAAGAAGCGAAGGTAAAAACATATACGATATGTTTGTTCCGCAACGGATCTTTTTTACCAAAGGCGTTGGTATTCATAAAGACCGTCTGGCATCCTTCGAACTTGCCCTCCGAAAGGCGGGCATAGAGAAATGTAACCTGGTGTACGTATCCAGCATTTTTCCCCCAAACTGCAAACAGATATCAAAAAAAGAAGGACTGAACTGTCTCAAACCCGGTGGGATCACCTATTGTGTCATGGCCCGCAACGAGACCAATGAACCAAACCGCCTGGTCTCTTCTGCAATCGGCCTTGCGATGCCGAGCGTTACCGAAGAATACGGGTACCTGTCGGAACACCACGCATATGGTGAGACCGAGAAAAAGACCGGTGAATATGCAGAAGACCTTGCAGCAACCATGCTTGCGACAACGCTCGGTATCGAGTTCGATGTAAATGCCGCATGGTCAGAACGCGAACAGACCTATAAGGCCAGCGGGAAGATCATCAAGACCAAGAATACCTGCCAGTCTGCCGAGGGCGACAAGAACGGCCTCTGGACAACGACAATTGCGGTTGCGGTATTCCTGTAAATCTTTTTAAAAAAACCCTTAATTAACGAATGCTCCCCGCCTTGGGGTCTCTCCGAGGCACGGTGGGGTAAATGATCTGTTTACGAAATTTTGCTCTGCAGAAACGAGCATGAACCGATCCGGTTCACACCCAAACAATGAAAATCGGCAAATAATTTTCAACCGTCTTGATCCGCCGCGGGAGCGCCCCGTCTGGGGCGGCGGAAGTCTCTTGACGGGGGATTGGGGTGGAACCCCCTCAACTTTTTACTCTGAATAATATGATCAAATAACCAAACGGCGTCCAAATATTCATTGCGGTTTTGGAAAAAAAGATAATTCTGATGGCTCTTCGCTGATCTGTGTGGGTAATCTGGATCCCGGTAAACAAGTTGATGGGGGCTAACGCCCCAAAGCCCCCATTACGATGAACTCCGCCGCCCCCGAAGGGACGCCCCCGCGGCGGCTCACGCAATGCAATGGCAGATGAATTCATCGTTTATCTTACCCACTTGAAATAGCGAAGAGCCAATCTGATAATGAATTATCTGGCTCATCGAAATCAGTAGCACAAAACAGGAACCGGATTCCTGTTATTTCCGCTCTTTTGCCATTACCCGTATTTTCTCAGCCAGTTCCATCACTGCAGTTTTCGCCGGGCTGGCAGGGGAAACGAGCGAGACCGGAACTGCGGTCAGATCGGCCTGCTCGATTGCCGCATCCTCAGGGATAATTGCGATCGGCTGTCCGTTCCCGATATCCACCGGTGCAGCGCCGCCCCGGAACCGGTTGAACACAACCTGTATCTTTTCATTCTCAAGACCAAGCTGTGTCGCGATCTCCCTGATGCGGGCAATGGTCCGGAGCCCCCGTGCACCGGGGTCGCTGACAATCAGGAGGAGGTCCGGTTTACCAATGGTCCCCCGTGCAATATGTTCCATTCCCGCTTCGGAGTCGATAACGATGAAATGGTAATCGCGTTCGAGTTCTCCCATGCATTCCGACAGGAGGTCGTTTGCAAAACAATAACATCCGCTCCCTTCCGGCCTTCCCATCGCGATCAGGTCAAACCCTTCCGATTCCACCAGGGCCTGCCGGAAGCGGAACCTCACATAGTCGTGCCGGTTCATGCCGGGCGGGATGGTGCGGGAGAATGCTTCCTCCCGCATGCTGCCCATGGTCTCATGGACAGTAACCCCGAGGGCTTCGTGCAGGTTCGCGTTCGGATCGGCATCGACCGCGAGGACCGGCGTCTCCCCCATGGCAATAAATGATCGGATGAGGAGCGAGCTGACCGTGGTCTTACCGGTACCGCCTTTCCCGGAAAGGGCGATCGTGAACGGCTTTTTTGACATGCTCACACCAGGCCGGCTTTATCCCTGACACGACGTGAAATCTCTGCTGCGGCGCCCATGATCGCCAGTGATCCGGCTCTGTCGGCAAACCTGATCCCGCAGCTTGGCGTGATCAGGGACTGTGCATCGAACAGTTTCTCTGGCATACGGGAACAGAGCTGGGTGCGTATCTGGAGATACTTTTCATACAGTGAACCGGTTGTTTCCGTTTCGAACAATTTGGTATCGGCCGGCACAATACCCCAGGCTACGATCCCGCCCCGTTCCATGTAGGATATGATCGTGTCGGAATACAGGAGGAACTCCTTTGCTGTCGCATAGGCATCGATCGAGATAACAGAGGGATTAAGGCTGATAACAAATTCCCAGTCCGTGTTCGAGCAGCAGTGAATACCAAGCCCGCCTTCCACGAGTGCAGCAATGTCTTCCCATCCGGCCCGAACTGTCTCCTTGTCGACCGGGACAACTGAAGATCCAAGCGAGGCAAGGTACGGTTCATTGAGGACGACCAGCGTCTCGGAGACGCCGGTGTTCTTTCTCATCTCCTGTTCGCACCAGCGGGCCTTGAGGGCAATCATCTTCGAGAGTACATCGGCAAGCTGCGAATCGTAATAGATTGGTCGTTTGTCAGCGTCCACTACCTGCATGCCGAATGTCACCGGCCCGGTCACCTGGCATTTCAGGACTTTTACACCGGGCAGTTGTCGTCCCATCATCTCGATAAAGGCCGAGGCATATTCCTTATGAAGGCCATATTTTGTAAAACTGCCCTCAACATAATCCATGTACACCTTTTCCATGGCAGCGGTCTGGTCACGGGTACTGTCGAAGAGAAGGCGGTCGTCCCGGATCATCCGGCCCGGGAGCTGCTCGGAGTCATTGAACACGATACTTTCGAGCTGGCTCCGGTCCGGCAGTGTCGGGATATAGGGAAATTCCGGGAACAGGGAAAGGACGTCATCGCATGCCTGTTTCGGATCGGTGTGAGGCAGTGCACCGACACCGGTTGCGAGCGACCGTGAGGAGGGGATCATCTTTGCCATGGGGTCACCCTTTCCTGATACGGCAGGTGTCAAGCATTTCCTGAACTCCCGGGAAGAGGGTCAGATCGGTATGAGGAAGAAACGTGCTTGAAGTGTATTCGTCCATGAATGAGGGTTCGGCGTTCAGTTCAATATAAGCGATCTTATAGGCAATTTCATCCAGTGTCTTGCGTGCCCTGCGGTTGATCAGCGCGATATTTGCCCCGGCAACGGCACCGTTGCCGATATTCTTGATCTGGTCGAACCCGATCTCAGGTATCAGGCCGATGATAGTGGCATTTTTCTTTTCAAGATAGTTCCCGAATGCCCCGGCAAAGTAGATCGTGGAGATCTCCTTGTGGGTGACTCCTGCCTGTTTCATGAGCGTGATGCAGGCAGCATGGATGGATGCCTTGCTCATGATCAGGTTCTTGATGTCATTTTCCGTGATCACGATATCTTTTTTGATATCCGTCTCCGGGGACCATGCAATGACAAATTCCGGGAGTTGGCCGGTCTTCCGGATCCGGGGATTATCGATATCCGTGTTGATGCGTCCGGTCCGGTCGATGATACAGGCCGTGAGCAGTTCAGCGAGCAGGTCGATAAGGCCGGAACCGCAGATCCCCCGGGGTTTGATACTGTTTATCGTAGAGTAACGGGGGTTGAGGGTATCAGGATCAATGGTGATCTTCTCGATTGCACCCGGGTTCGCCCGCATGCCAAAGAGCACTTCTCCTCCTTCAAGCGCCGGCCCGGCTGCACCTGCGCACGAGAACATCCATTCTTTGTTGCCCAGCACGACTTCAAAATTCGTGCCGATATCGACCAGGAGCGAGATCTCTTCGCGCTCCGCCATGCCGCATGCAAGGATATCTGCAATGATATCCCCGCCAATGAAATCGCTGACAGCCGGGAATACGAAGAGCCCCCCGTTCGGGTTACAGGTAATCCCGATCCTTCCCGCCGCAACAGAAAGCGCCCTGCGAACCACCGGGACATATGGCTCGGCAATCATGTAGGCCGGGTCGATGCCGAGCAGGATATGGGTCATGACCGTATTGCCGGCAACCACCACTTCGTAGATGTCTTCCCGGTCAATGCCGGCCGTATTTGATGCAGAGGTAAGTGCCTGGTTAATGCTCTCCGCTGCAAGCGACTGCAGCCGTCCGAGGCCGTTTTTCCGTGCATAATTCACCCGGGCAAGGATGTCCTCGCCACAACTGATCTGCTTGTTGTAATTTGAGGCAACGCTCACCGTTTTCCCTGACAAAAGGTCCCAGAGATAGACGACGATGGTTGTCGACCCGAGATCGACTGCCGCACCGTAGACCCGTTTGGATGTATCGTTTTCCTGGAGATCGATGACCCGGTATCCTCCGGGGACAAGGGCAATAGTCGCAGTGATTTTCCATTCGCTGTGGCGCAGGATTGCGGGAATTTCCCGGAGCACCTCAAGAGGAACGTACATCTTTTCTGCAACCGGCCCGCCGCTTTTCTGGATACCCCACAACAACCGCGAGAGGTCCGGGGAGGGGTCCGAAAGGGTCGGGGGGAGAAGTTCCACGTAATATTTTTTCACCGACGGGCGGAGTTCAATGGGTTTGTCCTGCCCTTCCACAAGGATCTTCTGTTCCTGGATGAGCGTGCTTTCAGGAATGAGAACATGGAGATCGCTCTGGACTAGCGTCTCGCATGCAAGGCATGCTCCTTTTTCCATTTCCTCACGGGTAAAAAATCTCCCGAATTTCTGGGCATCGAACTCGGTCTTGCCGGACTGGATGAACACGACACATTTGCCGCATTTACCCAATCCTCCGCAGACAACGTTGATGTTCAGCCCGGCCCGCTGGGCTGCATCGAGAACGGTCGTGCCCCCCTCAACATCTATCTTGCGGTAACTGGGAAGGAATGTTACGGTGCGTATAGCCATGGTAACCTTACTCCTATCTTAGGGATATATGAATGAAATATCCTGCGGTTCCGAACGGGTCATCTGTACCGTGAGGAGAAGAAGAACGCATCAGCATTCTTTGACAGCGTTGATCCGGCTCTTCATCAGAACAGCGAAAGTCGGCCTTCACATCGTTTTCTGATGGGGGTTGAGACCCCCTTACCCCAAGAATGATAACCATCCGCCGCCCCCGGGGGGCGTCCCCGCGGCGGATCAAGATGGTTGAAATAATTATTTGCCGGTTTTCATGGCCTGGGCGTGAACCAGATTGGTTCATGCTTGTTTCTACCGAGTAAAAAAAAGAATATTATCCGCAACCGCCGGTGGTACCGGAAGCAGTAGTGGAAGACAGCACCGTGCTGCATTCTGCTGGTACGGTCTCGAAGCTGTTACAGATTGCCTGTTTGAATGCCTCCGGGGTCCGGGCACCGGAATATTTTACCCCATTAATCATCAGTGTCGGGGAGGAATAGATGCTGTTTTGTCCACTTGTTTCCGCATCAGTCTTCAGCAGGGCAAGACCTTCTGCACCCTGTGCGCAGGTATCGATCTTCACGCTGTCAATGGAAAGGGCTGCGGTCGTGTTCTTCCGGCAGGACTCGAGGGCTGCTGTATTCTGCCATCCGGGATAACATGCAGTATTAAAAGTTTCAAGATATGCCCATAATTTTTCGGGATAATACTTGTTAATGCAGATCTGCTGCAGGTCTTCTTTTGCCTCAGACATCCCGTGCAGGGAGTCGACAGAATCAACCGTAGTGCCGGTTATTGTCGTGACATACCTGATGCGGATGTCGGTCTTAGACCCAAGCAGTTGTACGACCGGGCTCATGACTGTTTCAGCCTGGGTACCATACGGGCAGAAGGACATGATATACAGGTCAACAGCCGGCCGTGCTGATTTTACCGGGGCCTGAGTTGCCTGAGCGGTCTGCTGCACGCCGTCCGATACCGACATGTTCATCGTGCTGGTGAACAGCAGGGTGCAGTCTTTTGTTGCATAGAGTGTAATGTCTTGCGACTGGTACCTGCTTTTCATCTCATATAATCCATGGCTGTCAGAAACAGAGACAAGTTCAATGGTTGTTCCCGGGGTTACAAGGTTATTATTGATATACGCGATTGTTTTCTCCCCGCAGTCTGTCGGGGGGACGATCGTCCCCTGACCCCCCTGCATTATGCCCGCCATAAGTATGGCTACAAGAATAATCGCGATACCGGCAATGATGGCTATCATGCCTTTTCCAAAAAAAACAGTTTTTTCCTGTTCAGGTTTTGTGTCCGGTGTCAATATAATCACTGAATAATATCAAAAGACCGGCTTAAAAAAAGATCGTTTTGTTTTCAAAAAAAAGGGAAACCGGATATGGTTATGCCTGCTTTTTCCACTCTTCCTGGAGGAAGTCCCCGATCTCGGCCGCATCCCGGGGCCCGACAAGGACTTTCCAGCCGGATGCTTCTTCAATACGGCCGGAAAGCGGTGATGCATAGCCCGGGATGATCAGTTTCCGGTGCGTCACCTCATTTTCCACGCTGAATTTTTTTATGGAGTCCCGGACCAGCATCTCGCTGAGTTTACCTGCGGCAACGGCAGTAAGGACAGAGAGCCCTTCCGTGTCCACGATCAGCATAAAACACGGGACCCGGCTCGATTCAAGGTAGCCCTGGAGCGTAAAGAACGTGAGCGAGAAATTCACGGTCATGAGCACGGGTGAATTCTTGTCGGGATTACCAACGCGGTACAGGCCGGGATTCATCTGGATTGGCTTCTGGGGGTCTGTATAGATATTCTGGCGGAGTGTCAGGGAAGCTTTTGCAGGCCCCGGGGAGAGCGGGGAGGTGACAATGACAGACGCATATTTCACGATTCCCAGTACCAGGGCAGCATCCTGCTGCCCGGTTAAGGTGGCATCAAGATACACAGGATACCCGAGTTCCGGCACTGATCGCGTGATTGCAAGCTGCCGTATCTGCGTTGAGCGGGTGATGAATGCGCCAAGGTTCTCCGGTGCCGGATCAAGCACAAGATCCTGCATCCCTTCATCTGTGCAGTCTTTCACCAGCTGTACAAGCCCGTCAATGGTCTGTGCCCTGATGACCAGCGGACAACCGTGCTTTTTTGCCAGTGCACACATATCCCTGAAATTCTCGTGAGTTGCCGCATGGAGGAGCGGCCGGTAAGAGCCGCAGTGGACAAGAGCTGCCGAGAATGCAGCAGGATCTTTTGCAATCAATACCGGGGGAAGGTGCGCCTGCTGCTGTTCAACTGCTGCAACGGCTTTTGCAAAGGTTTCCGCTGATCCACTCATGTTCTCGATGGCAATGCCGCTGAAGCGGAGATCAGTGCCAACCCGGGTGAATATCTCGTCCCTTACCCTGCGGGTTACTGCCGCAATTTCCTCCGTTGTCTGTGTATCGCTGACCCGGAAGATAATACCCGGCTCGTGGTAGAAGGTCTTCTCGTGACGGTACAGGACCGTTTCTTCTCCTACCTTGAAGAAGCGCTCGCCAACACCCACCCTCACGAGCCGTATCGGCGGTCGTGTGGTGGCGCCAAGAATGGATTTTGCCTGGTCGTCAAGGTACGGACAGAGATCCACATCCGCTTTCCCCCCGGCCAGTTTCATGGCAAATGTCAGGCAGGTGGGATCCCCGCATTCCTTGCAGTTCTTCTTTGGCAGCAGTTTGTAGATATCAAGTGCCTTGAGCGCCATTCTATTTTCCCCCTGCAGGATCAGCCCGGGCTTTCATGCTGTCGAACGCTTCCCGGAGCATTCCAATCGTTTTCGGGTGACGGACGCAGATGATTTCGGCTCCAGCTGCCGCTGCGGCAATACCGGTATAAAATTCCCAGCTGACTGCCATTGCGTCCTGGACCGCGGGGTCCGCTTCCCGGACTTCCTTGATGTTCAGGGTGTCTGCCGCTGAACAGATGACGGGCATTGCAAGGTCGGTATCGCCTTTGAGGGCAGCATACCGGATCCGCTCCATGGCTGAATAGGAATACTCAAACCCGTACCCGAGAGCTCCGGTATACGGATCGATGACAATATGATCGCGGGGGACTCCAATTTCTTTCAGGAGAATATTGAGCTGTTTTGCAAGGTTGACATCAATGGGCGACTGGGCAATCACCGAATGATTGTAGGCCAGTGCAGCTGCAGCAATGCTCCGGTAATGGCCTGCTTCGGCAGTGCCAAGAAGCAGTCGTTCTCCCTGGCCGGTCTCACCACATCGTAAGAACACCTCGCTGTCGATCTTTGGTTCATTGCTCCCTTCAATGATCAGGGGCAGGCTGGTTGAGGACAGGACCATTTCTACAGTTTTTCCTACGGCAGCAATATCGGTAAAGTTCCTTTGCCGGGTGCTGGTCAGGTGCAACCGGATGAGATCCGCTTTGTAGGAGGTATCAGCCGTTTTTGTCCATTCGGCCAGGTTGTTCACAAGATCGCCGCAATAGTTCCGTACTATGGGGGACCAGAACGGGGGGAAATCGCATACTTCAAACGCGATAATCGGCGAAGGGGATGATTGCGTTTTTTCCAGGAATGGCAGGGTAGTGCCGCCACCGATCCGGTAGGAGACGCGACGTGACCCCCCGTCCGCTTTCGTTGCCCCGAGTGTCACTTCCCCGATAGTGCCGGACCAGCCGAATTGTGCGTCGGATACCATGGTTCCATCACACCAGGGGTTTCATGGCGAGCGCCGGATGACCGACTTTTTCAAGGTAAACCGTCAGCTCTTCAATGGTCGCTGCCTTCGTCTCATCCGCGATCTTGTCAAAGAAGTCCCCAAGACCTTTCTCTTCAAGTTTCTGTACGAGCCGGTTCTTCAGTTCGTCTTTTAACTGGGATGGCAACCAGACCAGGCGTTCAATGCCACCTTCGCCCTGAAGGAACCGGTCGGACAGGATATAATTCTTTGAGATACCGGCGAACCCGGGGGTTTGTGCGCCCCCACCGATCGTGCCGGCAAGTGTCGAGAAGGACATTCCTGATGGCGTGATACCCTTGAACTCGCGGTTCACGACCATGATGCCATTGACTTCCGGGAGCATGAGTGCTATTGCTTCGAAACAGCCACAGCAGGTCATGGGGTATTCCATAACGGAATAGAGCGTGCACCGGTCGATCTCCCCGTGGCTTGCCTTCCGTACAAACTTGTTCACGCCATCAAACTCCCCGTTCTGGGCATTGAGCATTGCGCCTTTCTCGATCGGCTGGTTTGCGCCGGACGGGGATATCTCGTATGCAATCTTTCCGTCAAGCCAGCTGATGGCGCCGCACAGGGCCGGCCGCTCGGGAGTGATCACGCAGACATGGTTGGGGGCAAAGGTCTGGCAGAGCGTACAGGAATAATATGTATTGACATCAGCGTCCCGCATTCCCTTGATGCGTGCATCGCGTTCCTCGTACACGCTCTCGGCTTCCTTCCTTGCAGCGGCTACTTTTGCCGGGTCCGTGATCAGGGTGACCGATACCGCATCAAGCAGCTGCGGGAAATCCATGCGGAACTTGCTCGCTAACATTTTGCCGATATGCTCGATCTTCACACCCTTCGCTACGGCCTCCTTCGAGAGCCGGACCCAGATGAGGTCCCGCTGGGCAACATGCCATGAGCCCTCGCCATAATTGACAAAGTTGTGGATCCTCCGCTCCAGGACCGGCTCGTAGTCCTTTTTCATCGTTTTGCCGGCAACCTCGATGATGATACCAAGGGGATTTGCCGATCCTTCCTTCATTGAATCAATCTCCGGCCCGATGACCGTGACCTGCCCGTCTTTTACCTCTTCAGCGGGACGCATACGGAGCAGCTCGAACGCAGTGGATCTTCCGCCGCCGAACTCTGCGTACATCTCCTCTTTACGGATACTCTTTCCCTCAAATGCCGGGGAACATCCCATCGGGATGGGAATGGCAGTGACGTTGACCCGGATGCCTTTTTCTTCCATTCCCCGGCGGACGACCTCTTCAGCTGGCGCTGGGATCCATGCGCCGCCCTGATAGTCGCCGACAGAAAGGATGGGGAATCCCAGTACCCGCATGCCGTCCACGAGCGCGATCTCGTCATCGGAGAGTCCGGGAAAAACAATCACGATTGCTTTTGCCCGTTCCGCGGCATAGGCAAGAAGACGGCTGGCGTCACCGGGCGTTACCCCGCCGAACATCATGGCAACACGGGCAATGACATCCACAAAATGAATGCCATACGCGGGTGATGAGCCAAGGGGGACAAGGCGGTAATCGAGACCAAGCTTTACTCCATTATCCAGCAGGGAGGGAATGACCGGGCCGGCAAGGAACGTGAGCATGTATTTTTCCTGGAGTTCACGGCAGATGGCAGCGGCAGTACCGGGGCTTTCCGGGGAACCGATCACGAGTGCAAGGCCAAGGATGCTCCCGTCTACCAGGGAGTACCCGAGCTTGCGGATAACCGTATCGCCGATGAATCCCGTATAGGGGGCTGCTTCTTTTCCCTGTGTTGCGGTCTTCTCCGCAAGGAGGCATTCCGATGCAACAATCGGGTTGTTACCGGTCTTTGAAAAAACGTCCCGGGCGGTATTGAGATCATGTACAACAACGCCGGTCAGTGCGAACGATATGGGCAGGTGGTAAGCCGTGTCCTCGTACGCAAATGTTTTCTGAATTGCCGGTATGGACTCTTTGAGGTGCTCTTCGCCCCGTTTTTTTGCAATCTCAACGTCGGTCATTCATATCATCCCTCGCATCATGGGTTACCCGGTAAGATAGATATAGTTTCGTTAATGGACATCCGAGAAGAGCG
This sequence comes from Methanoregula sp., assembly GCA_041652515.1. Lineage (GTDB taxonomy): Archaea > Halobacteriota > Methanomicrobia > Methanomicrobiales > Methanospirillaceae > Methanoregula. The sequence goes on along the minus strand of JBAZHD010000031.1, from coordinate 6,696 downwards.
AGCTAATGAGGGCATGCCAATGAGAGACAGGATACCGATAATATGACAATGTGCTGCAAGCAAGAAACGGAAGGGAAAATACACCCGGCTGATCGGATAAACAAAAATGTATTTCCCGTAAAAATTTTATATTGTGTTAATCGGAAGGTTGTGAATGAGAAAAAAAACTGTAAATAAAATTTTTTGTTATTTCCTGCTGCTGTTTGCGGCTGCTTTTGTCCTGCAGCCCGTTATGGCGGACAACGGGACAATCAGCATTGCATATCGTGGTTCCGGTGGGGGATATGTCGGGGAATCCTTTGTTTTTGACGGTCGCAACACCTATGGGAATACGACCTTCCTCAAAGTCACCGGTCCGGGTCTCCCCTCAGAGGGTGTACCCGCAAACAACCTCAACGGCGCTTCCGGCACAGGCACACCCATTGAGGTAGACAAGGATGGGGAATGGAAATTTGGCTGGTATTCATCAAGTGTTTCGGGTATTGAAAAAATAAAGACCGGTAAGTATACTTTTACCGCAACGGATTCAGTAAACCCCGATAAATCAGCAACCGCGTTGATCATGCTGAAAAAACCAGAATACTCGATAACCGCCTCCCCTAACCCGGTAAACCCGGGAAATTATGTCGAGCTGATCGGTATCGCAGAGCAGGGTGTTGCCTATGCGAAGATTGATATTTCAGATTCTTCGGGCAAGGTCCTGCATTCCTATTCGTCACCAGTCAGTACTTCCGGTTATTTTAATTACGGTTTCCATGTGGATATGGATCCGGGACAATACACGGTTAGTGTCAGTAATCCTTCACTGAAGGTCCCGTTCGGGACGGTTATCTCGGTTGTTTCTGAGAATGGAACCGTTCCGGCTACTACAGGAACCGTGCCTGTACAGGTATCTGCTGTCCCGACTGCTGATGTAATGGCGGAAACAACTGCTGCACCGGTATCAAATCCCTCTGCAACAAGATCCCCGGTTGCACCGGTGACCCTCCTGGCAGCCCTCATTATTGGGATTATTGCGTCCGGGATTTCCCGGCGTTAATCAGTTTTATTCGTTTTTCGTGATACTTATCCGGATACTCCGGTCGGTTTCAACCATAATGTATATCGGTGAATAAGGAATACGGGTATAAACAAACCGGTGAATACCCGTGAAAAAATTTTTTTTTATTGCCCACATGCCCGATACGCCCGGCTCGCTCCACCGGGCTGCAGAGATAATCAAGAAATATGACGGCAACATCAACCGTATCCAGTTCGACCGCCGCATCGATCCCGGCACAGTCTTTTATGAAGTGACTGCAACCGAAGGAGCATATCGTGAAATTACCCGGGACCTCGCAGGGATCGGGTACCTCCAGACCTCCTTAAAGCCCCTTGACTTCCTGAAATTTTCAGTTTTCCTCCCTAACCGCCCGGGAGTCCTCTTCGAATTCCTCGGGTATACAACATCAGCCGGGGCCAATATCGCTTATATTGATTTTGATGACCGGGGCCGGCACCCGGACCGGCTCACGGTCAGCCTCAGCCTTGAGCAGAACCCCGAAGTCGATCGCCTGCTTGACCAGCTGAAGTCCCGGTACCGCCTTGAAATCATCGAGTACGACACGACCGGTAAACACCTTGACGATACCGTTTTCTATGTCCGGTATGCACAGGCAGTCCGCGAACTGATAGGGGATTCCGAAGAACCGTTCCTGCTCTCGTTCCTTGGCGATACCAATCATATGGCGCAGGAACTGATGGCCCGGGGCTGCAATCCCCGGCAGGCCTTTGATTCCGTACTGGATACCGGCCGGTCCATGAACCGTACGAACGGTCCCGGCTTTTATGCTGCGGTCCAGCGGTTTTCAGTCACGGACAATGTCACCCTGCACTGCTTCCAGCCTCCCTGCGGGGGGAGTCTCTTTGTGCTGAGCACTCCGGACGAGATGCTGATGATCGATACCGGTTACGGTATCTACCACGATTCTGTCATGGCCATGCTTGGGCAATACGGTCTCGGGGAAGAGAAAAAAATCTCGCACATCATCATCACCCACGCGGATGCCGACCACTGCGGTGCAGCCGGGTTCTTTACCGTTCCGGTTTACATGCACGAGGGCACGCTCAATATCCTCAAAACCAACAACCGGTCATACGGGTCACGGAGCGACCATGCCAGCCTTGATGAGTTCTACACCAAGATGATCAACCTCTTCTCCCGGTTCAATACCCCGGTGGATATCCAGTGCTTCGGCCCCGCGGAGCCGGTTACGCGCGGGATCTTCCCGGTTATCGGGAGATTCAGGATTGACAATGTGGACCTGGAGGTTCTTGACGGTCTTGGCGGGCATACCCACGGGCAGGTATTTCTGTACTCAAAAGACCACGGGCTCCTCTTCACGGCCGATGGGCTCATCAACTTCGCGAGCCTCACAAAAGAACGAGCCGACTATAGCTCTCTTGCGGCATTTCTTGTTACCTCAGTGAATGTGGACAGCGAATATGCAAAGAAAGAGCGGGCGGCCCTCCTCGCACTCGCACAGGAGACTGATGCAGCACTGGCCGGAACCGGGAGGCGATGCCTGGTCTGCGGGGGACATGGGGCCGTTTCAGTTGTGGAGAACGGGAAACTTGCGGTGACCGGGACGATTGAGCAGTACCGGGCGTAAGAACTGAACGAATTTATGAAACCATTGTCAGAGAGAAATATATAAGATCCTCGCATCTCATCATTTATCCCTGATCCGCATGTGATCGTCTTTAACAATCTCACGAAAAATTTTACAAAACAAATCCACTTCAGGGCGTCTCTTATGAGAAAACTGTGTTTAGCTGATACGAATCCCGGTTGAAAAACCTCCAGCCGATCAATAATTGGTAATGATCAGCTCGGTCGCCCCGCCCCTTTTATCTCCTTTACAATTGATGAAACGCTTGGCCGGGACCTCGTGGATGGTAAAATTGTTATAGAGATCTTTTATCTCGGGCGTACATGAGTTACTCAGCATTAACCGGACTCCTCTATCCGACAGTTTATGATAAATCCGGGCAAGACGCTCCTGGTCTTCAAACGAGAAACCGCCGGTTGTATAATCCGTGAAGCGTGCGGTCTTCGACAGCGGGTGATACGGTGGATCGAAATAGACAAAGTCGTCCCGTTTTGCAGTACGGACGATCTGCCCGAAATCCGCGTTCATCAGGGTAATACCGTCCAGCATCCGGCTGAATTTCAAGAGGTTCTGGTGCGATGGAAGACTGAGCCGGGTGTGTTTTCCGAACGGGACATTGTATTGCCCTTTCCGGTTAACCCGCCAGAGTCCGTTGTAACTGTGCTTGTTGAGGTATACGAGAAGCGCGGCACGTTCAACCGGACATCGCTTCGTGCCAATCAGTGCATTGAATTCGGCCTTGAGCTGGCGGAACGATTTATCATCATTCCGGAACTTTTCATCTGCAAGGGCGCGGGTAAGCCCGTCAGGGTCAGCTTTCACGACCCGGTACAGGTTGACCAGTTCCGGGTTCTTGTCACCAGCAACAGCTTTGTCAAGCCGGCCGAGGTTGGCGAGTTCAACGAGCAGCGCTCCGCCACCAACAAATGGTTCGAAATACGTTCCCCAGTGGTCCGGAAGACGAAGTGTCAGTTCAGACCGGAGCTGCCGTTTTCCCCCGGCCCACTTGAGAATGGGCGTAATCACACCGGTAGTGTTGGCGATCCTCGTTTATAGATCTTCTCCGTGCATTACCCCCCGGATCGTACCGGATGTCGAAATGCTCATCAGGTTTGTGAATGCATCTCTTGTGCGAGAAGCATGGGAAAGTGCAGGGTACAGGAAATGATGCGGCTGATGGCATCAAAGATCAGGAGTATAGCAAACGGCATCTCCGACGATGATGTGGAAAAATTCATTGCGGTACTGCTGGACGCAAAACGGGTATACGTCATCGGCGCCGGCCGATCCGGCCTTGTTGCCAAGGCTTTTGCCATGCGGCTCATGCACCTCGGGCTCCATGCATATGTTGTTGGCGAGACGATCACCCCTGCGCTGAACAAGGGCGACGTTATGGTCATCTTCTCGGGCTCCGGGAAGACCAAAACCGTGGCCGACCTGGCCGAGACTGCGAAGGGTATTGGCGGGAAGATCTGCCTGATCACGTCCAATGCGGATTCCCGGATAGGAAAAATTGCGGACAGCATCGTTATTATCGAACAGCACCGGGATGCGGTCACAAACGAGGCGGAAGAGTTCGAGATCCGGCAGATGATGGGAGAGCACAAGTCATTTGCACCGCTCGGAACCCTGTTCGAGACAGCCTCGATGATCTTTTCAGATGCCGTTATCTCGCGAATGATGGAGATTACAAAGACGGATGAAAGTGCCTTAAAGAACCGGCATACCAATATCGAGTAGAGGGAAGTGGCATATGGCTGTAAAATTTTCAGAACGGGTGACGGGGATCGATCTCTCCGGCATAAGGAAGATCTTCGAGGCTGCAGGCCCGGGTTCCATCAATCTCGGCCTCGGGCAGCCGGACTTCGACACACCGCAGCACATCAAGGATGCGGCAATAAAAGCGATCCAGGAAGGTAAGACCGGGTACACCACCAACAACGGGCTGCCGGAACTGCGTGCCGCCATCAGTAAAAAATTCAAGAACGAAAACGGGATCAAGTACCACCCGGACCAGGTGCTTGTCACTGCCGGTGCAAGCGAAGCGCTTCATCTCGTGATGCAGGCGCTCATCAATCCCGGCGACCGTGTGCTCTGCCAGGACCCGGGATTTGTCTCGTATGCATCGCTCGCAACCATTGCCGGGGGAAAACCGGTCAGCGTGCCGCTGACAAAGACGCTCCATATCGATGTCGAAGCGGCCAAAAAACTGATGGACAAGGCAAAGATTTTTGTCCTGAACTCGCCCGGCAACCCGACCGGGGCGGTCGAGAGCAAAGAGTCGGTCAAAGCCATTGTCGAGTACGCGGCAGACAAAGATGTGACCGTTGTTTCCGATGAGGTGTACGAGCACTTCATCTACGGCAAGAAGCATCACAGCGCCGCACTCTTTGGCGACAATGTCATCACCATCAATGCCACGAGCAAGACCTACGCGATGACCGGCTGGCGCCTCGGGTACCTTGCAGCATCGCCCGAGATCATCCAGCAGTGTCTCAAGGTGCACCAGTACTGCCAGGCCTGCGCCACCTCCATCTCCCAGTATGCCGCAGTTGCCGCGTACGAGGGTGACCAGGGTGCGGTTAAAACCATGCGTGACGAGTACGAAGCCCGCCGCGATCTCATCTGGGGCGGTCTCGCAAAGATGGGCTTTGACTTCCCAAAGCCGGAAGGCGCGTTCTACACGTTTGTCCCGATGAAGCCGGCGCTGACGCAGAAGATCATCGAAAGCGGCATCATCGTTGTGCCCGGCACAGCATTTGGCGCCAATGCACCGGAATATACCCGGTTCAGTTATGCCACATCGCGACAGAATATTATGACTGCACTTGAACGCATAGAAAAGATCGTGAAGTGATATCATGGTAAAAGAACTCTTACGCAAATTATCCAATGCCCACGGCGTTTCGGGCAGCGAAGGCAGCGTTTTTTCGGTCATCAAAAAGGAACTTAAGGGCTACGTGGACGAGATCCATGAGGATTCGATGGGTAACCTGATCGCCGTGAAGAAAGGGAACAAGTTCAAGGTCATGCTTGCTGCCCATATGGACGAAATCGGCCTGATGGTCAAATATATTGACGAGAAGGGATTCATCCGGTTCGTTGCCCTCGGCGGCTGGTATGATCCCGTGCTCTTTACCCAGCGGGTGGTCATCCATACGGCTGAGGGTCCGGTCTATGGTGTGATCGGTGGCAAACCCGTGCACATGATGAACGATGAAGAGCGCAAGAAGGGTGTCAAGATCGATGACATGTTCATCGATGTCGGGGCAATTAACCGGGAAGAGGTGGCAAACCTTGGGATCGATGTCGGTACGCCGATCACGATCGACCGCGAGTTCCGCGAGCTCGCCAACACCCGCGTGACCGGGAAAGCGTTTGACAACCGGGCCGGTGTCGCGATGCTCATCAAAACGCTCCAGACCGTCAAGTCCCCGCTCACCATCTACGGTGTCTTTACCGTGCAGGAAGAAGTCGGCCTGAAAGGTGCACGGACGAGCGCGTACACGATCGAGCCGGACATTGCCATTGCAACCGATGTCACAATCCCCGGTGACCACCCGGGTATTGAAATGAAAGACGCGCCGGTGGAGATGGGCAAGGGCCCGGTCATTACCATTGTCGATTCCAGCGGCCGCGGGCTCATTGCCGACCGCAGGGTAGTCAGGTGGCTGAAGGATGCAGCAGACGCGAACAATATCACGGTCCAGTACGAAGTCGGATCTGGCGGGACTACTGATGCAACCGCGATTCACCTGACCCGGGGCGGTATCCCGAGTACTACCATCAGTCCGCCAACGCGATACATCCACTCGCCCGTTGAGGTGCTGGACATGCGGGATGTTGAAGCCGGTGTCCAGCTGCTGGTTGCGGCATTGAAGAAGAAGCCGGTGCTATAAAAATACCCGTTCTTTTTCTTTTTTTGTAATTATCCAGATACCCGCAAAGAAGTCCCCCCGATCTTTTTATCATAATTGTCCTCAAGTTAGCGTTACTGAGACGATCAAACCGGCAGATCAATATACCCTGATTGTGTAATTATTCA
>JBAZHD010000030.1:0-33804 GCA_041652515.1 Methanoregula sp. | reverse complement strand
GATTTCCCGTTCTTCACCGCGTAGATCTTCTCCTTTGTAGCCGGGTCAACGGTATATAGCTCGAGAGCATCAACCGGGCACGCGATGACGCAGTTGCCACAACCGGTGCATCGCTCCATGTTTACATGTACAGAAAACGCCATGCGTATCACACACTTGTCGTCGTAATTTCTATGGTTTCTTTGCAAGGAAGTTAAATGTTTCCAAATGAACAAATTGCATTTCCATTAAATCAGGTTAACAAAAAAAATGTTTGAGTTATATGTAGTTTACTTGTGACGGAAAATTTTGTGCATTTATTACTTGGTTTCCAGAAGAAACTGTGGTGGTGCTGGTTGACAGATGAGCAAGAGTAATGAAAAAGTTAACTAGTTTTAAAAATGGCAAGAAAATTCAACCCGTGTACTTCCGTAAAAAAGACTGTTGAACAGGTTTTCCTGCCCGCTGTTATGGGCCCGGCAATCAGGTTTTACAGGCTGCCCTGCCGGATATGCCCGGTCTCTTCAGTCTCGTAACCGCCCAGGTCGCGCAGGATCGCTTTAAACTCGGGCGAGCGGACGGCTGCAATCAGGGCAGCGAGCCGTGGATCCTCTGTATACTTCTTCCGGAACGCGAGCTCGTATCGTTCCCGTGCCACCGGAACGAACGGGAGGCCAAGTGCTTTTGCCGCACTGTACACACACATCCCTGCATCCGCTTCGCCGCTCTTCACCGCAAGGGCGACCGCAATGTGGGTGGTCACTTCCCGCTCGTAGCCGGGCAGCGCGGAGGGATCGATTCCTGCTTTCTTCAGCTGGTAATCGAGAAGCATCCGTGTACCGGAACCATTCTGGCGGTTGATGAACGAACGGCCGGGAAGGTCCGCAAAACCGATGCCATCCCGCGAGACAATTCCCTGCTGACGGCCGGCGATACAGAGGAGGTCAACTTCGATCTCCGGCAGGTACTTCCGGAGGTACGCGGTATTGTAACTCCCGTCATCGGCAAGCAGGTGAGTCGGAGCCGCGTGGCAATCGTCCTTTTTCAGGGCAAGGATGCCGCCCATGCTGCCCACGTGCGTGGAGAGGAGTGTCACACCCTGCGGGCGGATAAGGTCCGTGAGGTAGTCGATGACCGGGTCGTGGCTGCCGGTGACAAGGAGCGCTTCTGCGGCCTCTGCGGCTGTTACCATCAGACTGGCGTCCACTTCCTCACCGGCATCAAACCCTTCCGATGCCTTCGGGACCCGGATATAAGCATTGGCCCGCACGGCGCTCATCTGGACGCCGGCGCCCTTGGACTGGGGTGAGACAACCCAGCGGTTCCCGATCCTGCCGAGCGTACAGAGAACGAACTCGTCCGATCCGATCTCTTTCGGAATGGCGGATGTGATGCACGCCCTGAGGACCTGCGGCACCGGGACAACAAGGCCGTAGTTCGTAAGGAACGGGAGAATAATCTCCCGGAGGACTGTAAGTGCAGAGAGGGGGTAACCGGGCAGGCCGAATACCGGCTTGTTATCAATCCGGCCAATGATGACCGGTTTGCCGGGCTTGATGGCAACCCCATGGACGAGTACTTCGCCCAGTTCCGCGATCACGTCCGCGGTATAGTCCTTCGTGCCTGCGGAAGATCCGGCAGAGACGATGACGATTTCATTCTCCTGTATCGCACTGGCGATGGCAGCCCGGATCTTCTCCGGCTGGTCTTCCACAAAGGGATACCGGGTACAAGTGGCGCCGGCTTCCCCGAGTATGGCCTTTGCCATCATCGTGTTGCTCTCCACGACCTGCCCGGGCAGGGGGCGGGTGCCGGCAGGGACAAGCTCGCTCCCGGTGGGGACAAGTCCCACCCGGGCCGCGATAACTCCCGGGTGCGTGATGCCGTAGGTTGCTAGCGCCCCAATCTCATGGGGCCGGATACGGTGAGCAGAGGGCATCACCATCTCGGATTCGGCAAGGTCCTCCCCGGCCGGCCGGACATGCTGCCAGGGTGAGGCTGCCATACGGATGGTATAACGTCCGTCAGTCTCCCACACATCCTCAATCATAATCACCGCATCAAACTCCGGCGGGACCACATTGCCGGTATTTACCCGGGCTGCCCGGGCAAGGGTGACCGGGCGCCGATCGGAAGCATCCCGGGTGTCAGCACTGGCAACCGCAATCCCGTCCATTGCCGAGAGATGTATCTCCGGGACAGAGTAGCGGGCAAAGACCGGTCCTGCTGTAATCCGTCCGGAAGCTTCCTCCAGTGGGACCTGTCCGATTGATGGATTACAGGAGAATTCGCGGGAAAGGAGAGCAAGGGCGTCGTCCAGCGATATTACCTGCAGGTAACGTTTTACCATACGATTACTCCAATCTCCTTATACCCCGCAGGGCATTTTTACTTTTTTTTCGTTCATCAGTATCTCATCTCTGTATTTTTCCTTATGGGGTATACCACTTATGGAACAGTGGAATTCAGGCACGTCACGAACAATCAAGTTACCTGTATAGTATAAGCGATCAGTTTTGTTTATCAAGAAACATTCCTGCATGTTAAAATATTAAAAGACACAGTGGATTGTTATTTTTTTATCGTCTGAAGTAAAATAAACCATTCTTTACATTCACTCATATCAACAAAAAAAGATTAACCTATGATGCAATAAAGAAGGTTTAATTAAATCCATCACCAAAAGATCAAAGTTAACAAAATTATTGTGTGATGTGCATGGCGTTTTCAGTACATGTAAACATGAACCGCTGTACCGGCTGCGGCAACTGCGTTGTTGCCTGCCCGGTCAACGCGCTCGAGCTCTATACGCTCGACCCGGTAACAAAGGAGAAGATCTACCACGTCCTTGACGGCAAATCCGTCAATATGGACGTGAAGATGGAGCTCTGCGCAGGCTGTGGCGTCTGTGTCGGGGCCTGCCCGTACAAGGTGATTACCCTTTCCGGCAAGGGAGAGACCGGTATGCTCGGGCTGAGCTGAAACCAGGAGCAGGATTATGGCAAAAATTCACCTGAACATGATCACCCAGCGTTCCATTGAGGAGGGCGCTGCTATGGAGAAGGGCAAGACCAACCCGGACTATTTCGAGGCCTGCTCCATCTGCGAAATGCATCCGGATGACATGAAAAAAGCCGGCATCTGGAAGAACACCAATGTCCGTGTCACGAGTGAATGCGGCACGGTTATTGTGAAGGCTATCGACGCGACCCAGTATGTGCCCCCCGGCCTTGCCCACATCCGGCAGGGTGTCTGGGCCAACCAGGTTGTCCCGCCGCGGACCCAGTCCACCGGCACCCCGCAGTACAGCGGCTTCCCGGTCACTATCGAACCCGCGGCAGATGAAAAACTCAAGACCGCCCTCCAGCTCGTGCAGGGCTCGGTCGGGCTCTGGAAAGGAGGGAACTAATCATGCCAAAACTGATCAAAGGTGTCGGATGCCCGTACTGCGGATCGTCCTGCGACGATCTTGAAATCCTCGTCTCCGATGATGAGACCAAGATCCTTGAAGTGCACAATGCCTGTATCATCGGGAACAACCTCTTCCATCACGCGAACGACCCGACCCGCCCACGGCTCCCGCGCCAGCGCCAGCCGGACGGTACGATGAAAGAGATACCGTACGATGAAGCAATCGACTGGATGGCAAAGACCATGCTCGCGGCCAAGAAACCCCTCATCTACGGTTTTGGCTCCACCAACTGCGAAGGTATGAGCGCAGTGGCCCGGATTGCGGAGAAGTCCGGAGCAGTGCTCGACAACTGCGCAACCATCTGCCACGGGCCCTCGTTCCTTGCAATCTTCGATAACGGCTACCCGAGCTGCACTCTTGGTGAGGCCAAGAACCGCGCCGATGTCGTAGTCTTCTGGGGCTGCAACCCGATGCACGCCCACCCCCGCCACACCTCACGGTACTCGATCTTCCCCCGCGGTTACTTCACCCAGAAGGGCCAGATGCACCGGACCGTCCTCTGTGTCGACCCGCGTGAGACCGATACGGCAAAGCTCGCCGACCACCACCTGATGATCGACCAGGGCCACGACTACGAGCTCTTCGATGCATTCCGGACCGTTCTCAAGGGGTTCGAAATCCCGGAGGTCGTTGCCGGTATCCCGAGAGAGAAGATCAAGGAGTCCGTCGAGATCATGAAGAAAGCCAAGTTCTGTATGATCTTCTTCGGCATGGGCTGCACGCACACGGACGGCCGCAACCACAACATCGATGCCGCCATCAGCCTGACCCGCGACCTCAACACCCACACAAAGTGCTCGATCATGGCAATGCGGGGCCACTACAACATCGCCGGCCCCGGCCAGGTCTGGTCTTGGCAGTTCGGGTTCCCGTACTGCATTGATCTCAGCAAGGGCACCCACGCCCATATGAATCCGGGCGAGACGAGCTCGGTCGACCTTGCAATGCGGGATGAAGTGGACTGCTTTGTTAATGTCGGGACCGATGCCGGCGCCCACTTCCCGATCCAGGCCGTCCAGCACTTGAAGAAACACCCATTCATCGCGGTAGACCCGAACTTCTGCATGGCAAGCGAGATCGCCGATCTCCATATCCCGGTACGGATTGCCGGTGTGGACGAGCCGGGGGTTGTCTATCGTATGGACAATGTCCCAATCCAGTTCCGGTCAGTCATCAAGGGCCTCCCGGGAGTACCAAGCGACGAGGAACTCTTCGACCGCGTGTACGAGCGGATGTGCGAACTGACCAGGACCGCTCCGATCTGGCTTGCAGCAAAGGAAGACCGGAAATATCCCCAGTCACCGGTGGTGAGCTAAGATGGTATCAGGAGAACTTATCGTAAAGGGCGGGTTTATCATCGACCCGACCCGGAAGATCGACGGCGATGTCGGGGATGTCGCCATCAGGGATGGAAAGATTGTCGACAAGGTCAGCTCCTCTGCAAAGGTCATTGATGCGAAAGGTAAGGTCGTCATGGCTGGCGGTGTCGATGTCCACTCCCACGTGGCAGGTCCCAAGGTCAATGCCGGCCGCTTAATGCGCCCGGAAGACAAGCTCTTATCAGGAACCTGCAGAAGCGGGATGGCACAGACGAACGGCTACCGCATGGAGTCCGGCTTCTCGATCCCCTCGGTATTCAAGACCGGGTACGACTATGCCCGCATGGGGTATACTTTCGTCATGGAAGCGGCGATGCCCCCCCTCCTCGCCCCGCACACGCACGAAGAGATCCACGACACCCCCATTATTGACGAAGCGGCGCTGCCGGTCTTCGGCAACAACTGGTTCGTCATGGAGTATCTCCAGAAGGGCGAGGTCGAGAACACCGCAGCCTACATTGCCTGGCTCCTCCGCGTAACGAAGGGCTATGGTGTCAAGGTCGTCAACCCCGGCGGTACTGCAGCCTGGGCATGGGGCCTCAACTGCTTAAGCCTCAATGACGCGGTCCCGTACTTCGAGATCACTCCCGGGGAGATCATCACCGGCCTCATAAAGGCAAACGAGTACCTCGGCCTGCCCCACTCAATTCACTTGCACCAGAACAACCTCGGCAATCCCGGCAACTATCCGGGTACCATTGAATCCCTCAAGCTTGCCGAAGGCGTAAAGGCCAGGAACAAGTTCGGCCGTGAAACGGTCCTGCACTCCACCCATCTCCAGTTCCACTCGTATGGCGGAGAGGGATGGGGAACCTTCTGCTCCAAGGCAAAAGAAGTCATGGACTATGTCAACAAGCAGAAGAACCTTACCATCGACCTTGGCTGCGTAACGCTGGATGAGACCACGACGATGACCGCCGACGGCCCGTTCGAGCACCACCTCCACGGCCTCAACCACCTGAAATGGACCAACGTGGATGTCGAACTGGAGACTGCCGCCGGGATTGTCCCGTATATCTACAGTAAAGATGTCCTGCCCAACGCAATCCAGTGGGCGACCGGTCTTGAACTTGCCCTCTTTGCAAAGGACCTGAACCGGACGTTCCTCACCACCGACCACCCGAACGCAGGACCGTTCACCCGGTACCCCCGCGTCATTAAGTGGCTCATGAGCAGGAAGGCCCGTGAAGCAACCCTTGCAACTATGAAGAACCCCGACAAGGTCATCAACGCTACTTACCTTCATGGCATTGACCGCGAGCTCACGCTCTTCGAGATCGCCCAGATGACCCGGTCCGGCCCGGCAAAGTGCCTTGGACTCGGCAGTATCTACGGCGGCCTTGCACCCGGCATGAACGCAGATGTCGCAGTCTTCGATCTCAACTACAAGAGCATGCCCGGCGACGCCGAGAAGATAGAATCCGCGTTCCAGCGGGCAGCCTGCTTCATCAAGTCCGGTGAGATTGTCGTTAAGGACGGTGAAGTTGTCAGCAATGGCCATAAGAAGACGGTCTGGGTCAATGTCAGGATGCCCGAGAACCCACAGGTCACCCGCGATGTCAGCCAGGCATTCCACAAGGGAACGTACACGATGAACATCCGCAACTACCCGGTCCGGGACTACCTTGCCCCGCACCCGTTCGTCATCGATGTTGATGTGGAGGCCTGAGGTGCGATCATGGCAACCGTTACGTTAAAACCCACAAAGGTCCCCGAGCTTATCTTCGAGGGATACAGCATTACACCCGATGCATTCGCAGGCAAGACCGCGGCACAGATCGCCGAACTCCCGGGCCACGAAGGCAAAATCCATGTCAGGATTGGGGACTTCTTCACAGTCAGCGGTGATGCCGGTACAACTGCAGCGGACACCGACATCGTTATTGCCGGTGACTGCAGCCGTGTCAAATACATCGGCAGCAAGATGACCGCAGGGTCGGTCACGGTCAACGGCAATGCCGACATGTATGTCGGCGGCTGGATGAAGGGGGGCAAGATCCACATCAAGGGGAACATGGACTCCTTCTGCGGGATCCAGATGGAAGGCGGCGAGCTCCTCTGCGATGGCAATGCCGGCAACCACGTCGGCTGCGCCTACCGCGGCGACTGGAGGGGTATGAAGGGCGGCACCATCCGGATCAAGGGTAATGCTGGCAACGATATCGGTACCTTCATGCTCGGCGGCACCATCATCATCGAGAAGGATGCCTTCATCCATGTCTCCACCCACGCGGAAGGTGGCACTGTCATTATCAAGGGCGATGTCGAAGGCCGTGTCGGTGGCCAGATGGTCAAGGGCGAGATGTACGTGCTCGGCAAGATCAAGTTCATGATGCCCGGCTACCAGAAGGTCGATACTGTCGAGAAGGAAGTCGACGGTGTGAAAGCAAAGTTCGACCACTACATCGGCGACCTCGGCGAGAGGCACCCGAAGAGCAAAGGCCAGATTGTGTACGCGAACCTGTACCTGAAAGCAGCGGCATGAGCCTCCCCCGCCATCACACACATGAGGCCGGAAATACCGGCACCCTTTTTTCCGGGAGGTCATCAGACCTCGGGGACGGGAAGAACGTATCCGCGTTCTTCGAGCTATTTCAGGAAATTCCCGTTTTATGAGGATATTACCATGAGAAATGTCGGCAAGGAATTCATCAACGGTACGAAGTACCCGGATTATTCGACGGTGGACCTTGTCCTCCGTGTCCCGGAACCCCCCCACGAACTTCCGGTGAAACAGGGGCAGACCATCATCAAACTCCCGAGCCCGAAGAAGTTCAAGGTCCCGGATTTCCCGATCAGGAAAGCAATCGAGAACTGGGAACCCGTCGGGTTCTTCTCCCGTTCGTCTGTAACCTTAAAAGAGCTCTCGTACATGCTCTGGTGCACGCAGGGGTTCAGGAAAATCGTTGTTGAGACCATCCAGCTCAAAAACGTACCGTCAAGCGGTTCCCGCTACCCGCTGGAGACCTACATTGTGGCAAACGATGTCGAAGGGCTCGAAACTGGTCTGTACCGGTATCTCCCGAGATCTCACAGTATCGTGGCTGAAAAGATCGATTCCGGCATGATACTGGAGATGAGCACAGCGAGCATGAACTTCAAGGTCATGACCCGGGCCGCTGTCACGTTTCTCTGGGTAGCTGTCCCGTACCGTTCGGTCTGGGCGCTGGGAAACCGGGGCTACCGGAGCGTGCTGATCGAGGCCGGGCATACCTGCCAGAACCTGATCATGGCAGCGGCCAACCTTGGGTATGAGGTCTTTCCCACGGATATGTTTCATGACGAACTGATGGCCCGGCTCGCGAATCTCGATCCTGATACCCAGTGGCCGGTCTACCTTGCTGCCGTGGGGAAAGTGGAGAAGAGCGTCACTCTTGCCTGATGTATCGGATCTTGAGGAGTCGAAGACTGCTGACATATTCATCTTCAGCCTCGTCTCTTACGAGATTCTGCGAGAGGTTTTTTTTAAAAATCCTTCTGCTTCCATTCATGAGTGATGAAGCCTCTCAAACGAATTGTTTATTGAGGAATAACGGGATAAATTACTTTACGTTAATACCTGCACCGGGTTAATGGTGCTCTGTTATACGGGAACTATGATGAGCGTTCAATATGAGATACCGGAATCTGCCGGGTGGGAGGAAATGGTATGGTAAAGCGCTACCTTCAGCTCCGCTCCCTCGACGAAGCGCTCATGCTGCTCACTACATCCTTTACAAACCCCCAAAGGACCGGGAAAGTTTCTCTCATGCAATCGGTCGGCCGGGTCGTGGCAGCACCCGTCTTTGCGAAATATTCTGTCCCTGAAGTGAACATCTCTGCCATGGATGGCATCGCAGTCAGGAGTCGGGACACCATCGGCGCAACCGACCGGGCACCAGTTACCCTTGAGCACTTCACCCGGGTCAATACCGGCAATATTATTCCGCCGGAATTCGACGCGGTCGTCATGATCGAGGATACGTGGGAAGCCGGCACGAAGTTCCAGATCCGTAAATCTGCCACGCCGTGGCAGCATGTCCGCCCGGCTGGCGAAGATGTCAAGGAGAACAAGCTCGTGCTCCCCCGCGGCCATATCATCAGGGCCTTTGACATCGGGGCGCTTGCCACGTACGGGATAACGGATATCGAAGTCCTTGCAGTCAGGGTCGGGATCATCCCCACCGGCAGCGAGCTCGTGCCCCTCGGTGTCCGTCCCGGGCCGGGGCAGGTGGTGGAGAGCAACACGGTCATGGCCCAGGTCTTCATCTCCCAGATGGGGGCAGACTGTACCCGCTACCCGATCGTGCATGATGACCCCGACCTTATCCGTGAAGCCATGCGAACTGCCGTCAAAGAGAATGATCTTGTCCTGATCTCTGCGGGCTCTTCTGCCGGCACCCGTGACTTTACCGAGAGCGTGATACGCTCGCTGGGGGACCTGGTCTTCCACGGTGTGGCTGTCAAACCGGGCAAGCCGGTCATGCTGGGGAATGTCGACGGTAAACCGGTCCTCGGCCTGCCGGGCTACCCGCTCGCTGCACAGACCGTCCTCAGAGAGTTTGCGGTGCCCCTGCTGGAATCGTGGGGATTATCTCCTGCACCCCGTTTTCCGGTACATGTCCGGCTGGGTCAGGCCCTCGTCTCGGACCCCGGGTTTGATGAGTTCGTACCGGTCTTTGTTGGCCGCATTGGTTCCACGCTTTATGGTGTACCGCATGGGAAAGGGGCGGGTGTCCAGATGGCAACGATCAAGGCCAACGGCTATACTCACATACCTGCTCCGGTTGAAGGGTACGAGGCCGGTACCGAGCTCGAGGTCCTGCTTACCACGGATCCGGGAAGTATCGAACGCATTCTCATCTTTACCGGGTCGGTAGATCCCGCCCTGGAGGAGCTTGCCGCCCTCGCCCATAACAAAGGGCTGTATATCCAGGCAAACAATCCCGGCAATATCGGAGCATTCCTTGCCCTGCAGCGTAATACCAGCCATGCAGCTCCGCTCAGCCTACCGGCCCAGTCGCTGTTATCCTCATACCAGCCCCTCATTAAAAATATCCCGGCGGGCGACGTTGTCTTTGTCCATATTGCCACGATCGAGCAGGGCCTTGCCTCTCATGACGGGCTTGGATTTGGGGATCTCGCCCGTGTCCGGTTCATCAATACCCAGAAGGAATCGCCAAGCCGGGCAGTTCTCGATGCCCTGATGGCCGCAGAGGGTATCGACCCGTCGCGGGTTAACGGGTACCTGCAGGAAGTGTATGGCCCGCAGGCAGTAGCATTCGCGATCCGGAACGGGTTTGCTGATGCCGGGATGTGTACGTCCAGCGTTGCCCAGGCAAACGGGCTCCGCTTCGTCCCATTGGCCCACGAGGACTATGAACTCGCGATCCGGCGGGAGATGCTGGAAGATTCCCGTATCCGCATGCTGGTTGCACTCATCCAGTCCCCGGAATTTCGTGCAGTCCTTGTAAAGACCGGGGGTTATGATGTCAGCCTCACCGGCACGATACGGGGGTTGAATGGCGAGAATACCCTGGCCCCGTGTTTACCGGGAAGCCTGCCGGCCGGGTATATCTGAGTACGCAGGGGAACCTTCAGGTCATTTTTATTATCTGCCTGCAGGGGTTGTTCAAATGTCAGGAGACTAAAATCCGAATATCTCTACTTTGGGAAAACTAAAACAGGGAAAAGCTGGTTATTCCTGTTCCCCGGGGGGTTAAGGGGTGAGACAGGGATCATAGAACCGGGACAAGAGGCGAATAATGTCCCGGCCTTGCTTTGTTACGGTATTTTACTCTAGAGATATATATCCCCTGCCACACCCCACGCAAAAAAATTAATTGGTATAGGCTGCCTTCCCCAGTTTCGGTTCGAAAGTCGCATCTCCCTCAACACGGATTGCGTGGGAGAAGAGTGCCAGCGGGATGTCCATGGCGCAGAGCTCTTCGCACTGGCCGCAGTTGATGCACGAGTCCGAGATATGGGCGAACCTGCGCAGGTGGAACATCGGGTTCGGGGGGACTTCCCCGGGTTTTACCATGATGGAATTTTTCTTCAGCTCGTCAGCTGCGGTGAAACATACCGGGCAGTTCTCGATACAGGAATAGCACCGGATGCACCGCGATGTCTCTTTGTTGATAGTCTCCCACATGTTGCTCCCGAGCGCAGCGAAATCCTTCTTCCGCCACTTTTCGCCGAGCTTGAGCATGGCACCCTCGACCTTCCCGCGGATCTCGATTCCCTTGGGATCAGCCGCAACGGTTGCGAGGACGCCGCTTTTGACTGCGCCGTCAACAAGTTTTGCACCATTGTCCGAGCAGACCTCAACAAAGGTAGTGTTTCCGGCCTTCTCACCGACAACACCCCAGTTGCCGCAGGCAAGGTCTGCCTGTCGGGGGACTTTATACTTACAGCGGCGGCAGTTGCTTCGCCGGCCATAGCCTGCTTCTTCGAGTTCATCAACAGAGATTCCCTTATGGCCCCCCTCGTATTCGATGATGAACTGGCCTTTGTCGATCTCTTCCTTGTTGACTTTGTCCGGATCAACGCCATACTTATCAGTGATCATCCTGCGGGCGAGTACCGGGCTGACCGACCCTCCGCAGTTGACACCTATCATGACGATGTTATCAAGATTAATCTGTTTACGCCGGGCAAGCTCGATAAAGGCCATGGTATCGCAGCCCTTGACGGTAACCCCAATCTTCTTGTTGGCTGCACCGTCAAGGTATTTCTTGACATATTTTGGCAGCAGGAGGGTCCCGCAGTGGAGCGAGCCTGCGGTTTTTACCAGTTCTTTCGGGTCCGTGATCAGCACCGGTTTGGCATCGTAGAGATCGATCCCCTTGGTGATGGCAAGAACTGCATCGACAGCTTTTGACTCGAGAGCATATTTCCAGAGTGCGGTGACGGCACCCCCGAGTTCTGCTTTCCTCCTGATCTCTGTCTCATTGGTCCATGCGTAGAGCATATCGCCTTTCTTTGCCATGTTATTTCACCTCCGGAATCTTCTCAATCCTTACAGCACAGGCCTTGAACTCAGGAATAGCCGCAATCGGGTCAAGTGCATTGTTGGTGAGAATATTTGCAGCGCATTCCGCATAGTGGAATGGCATGAAGACAACACCCTTCTTGATGTCTTTTGTAACCCGGGCACCGATTTTAATCTCGCCACGACGGGTAACAGCTTTGACCATCTCCTTGTCTTTAATGCCCAGCGCCTTGGCATCCTCCGGGTTGATCTCGACCCAGCCGGTGGGTTCCTCGCGCTCGAGGTCCTTGGAGCGGCGGGTCATGGTACCGGTGTGCCACTGCCAGATGCAGCGACCCGTGGTCATGATGAGCGGGTATTCTTTGTCAGGGACTTCTGCCGGGGGTTTCCACTCGATTGGGGTAAAGATACCCAGACCGTCCGGGTGGGTGAACTTCTCCTTATGCAGGATTGGGGTTCCCGGGTGTTCTGCGGTTGGGCAGGGCCAGTGAAGGGCTTCGGGCTTCTCGAGCCGTGCATAGGTCATGCCACCGTAGGAGGGAGTAACCTTCGAGATTTCGGTAAAGACCTCCTCAGCACTCTTGTACGGGAACTGCTTATCAAATCCCATAACCTTGGCGAGCTCGCAGAAGATCTGCCAGTCTGCCTTTGCCTCGCCGGGTGGGTCCTGGGCCTTGCGCCACTTCTGGACACGGCGTTCGGTTGAGGTCTGGGTGCCGTCCTTTTCTGCATAACAGGCAGCGGGCAGCACGACATTTGCGAGTTTCGCAGTCTCGGTAAGAAAGATATCCTGCACGACCATGAACTCGACATTCTTAAGGCCCTTCTCCACGTGGTGGAGGTCCGGGTCGGAGAGCATCGGGTTTTCGCCCATGATGTACACGCACTTGACCTTGCCGGGTTCATCAGCGAGTACATTAATCAGCTTGGTGACGGTGAGGCCGACCTTGCCTTCGGCAATCTCACAGCCCCATGCGGTCTCCATCTTCTTCTTCATATCGGGAACAATAACCGACTGGTACCCGGAGTAAACGTTTGCGAGCGCGCCCATGTCGCAGGCACCCTGCACATTGTTCTGGCCACGGAGTGCGCAGATTCCCGTACCCGGCCTGCCGAGATTGCCGGTCAGCATCTGGATATTTGCAACCGACTTGACGTTATCGACACCGGTCGTATGCTGGGTAATACCCATCGAGTAGAGAATCGCAGATTTACCTGATGTCCCGAACCACTCTGCCGCAGTGATGATGTCCTTTGCCGGAACGCCAGTGATCTTCGCGACGTTTTCAGGACTGTATGTATCCTTCATTACGACATCTTTGACCTTCTCGTAATCCTTGGTCCGGTTCTTGATGAAGTCCTTGTTCTCCCAGCCGTTCTTGATGATCAGCTGCATGAAACAGTTTAGTAATGCCACATCGGTACCGGAGTAGAATGGCAGGTGCAGGTCAGCCTGCTTCCCGGTCGCTGTCATGCGGGGATCGGCATAGATGATCTTTGCACCGTTCTTCTTTGCCTGCATTACACGGCGCCCGATGAGCGGGTGCTGCTCGAACGTGTTGCTGCCGATAATTAGAAGGCATTTTGATTCGGCAATGTCTGCGATTGACTGGGTCATTGCACCAGACCCGAATGCGCCGGCAAGACCGACGACGGTCGATGCATGGCAGAGACGGGCACAGTGGTCAATGTTGGGAGTCTTTAGAACAGCGCGGGCGAACTTCTGCATCAGGTAGTTCTCCTCGTTGGAGACACGGGCGGAAGCCAGGCATGCACTCTGTTCACCCTGGTACTTCTTGAAATTCTCGGCGATCAGCTTATAGGCTTCATCCCAGCTTGCAGGTTCGAACTTACCATTCTTCTTAATCAGCGGTTTTGTTAACCGGTCGGGAGAATTGATGAACTCCCAGGCATAGGTACCCTTGGGGCAGAGCTTGCCTTCGTTGACCGGATTACGTTGCCAGGGAGCGACTCCGACAACCTTCCTGTCCTTGACAACAAGATTGAAGCCGCAGCCCGTACCGCAATACGGACACGTAGTTGGAACATATTGTACGTCCATTCACACACCTCTATACAACTGAAAATCTTGATCAACCCACGTTAAATCTTCTGATTTTAATGACGGATTTTCATTATTACGGTCATTTTTTGAGTTTTTATAAAAATTTACTTATTACAAACATTAATGGAAAATAATTATTTGACCATTATGGGGGAGCGTGAAATTCGTGACCAACGCATACGTTTTTTTGAGAAATATCCCCATTTTTTCTTTTTCGTGCAGATCTGCATGTCAGTTCTGCATTGCAAAGCCGGATTTATCAGAATTATGAATTATTCGATCATTAAATATATTTTATTTTGAAAAATTAAAAAAAATCCCTGTTTGTATGAATATCTCGCCTCGCACAAGCATCGGACACACAAGTATGAAGGATCAGTACAATGTCTTAATTTGAGGATAATTTACCTTATTTTAATTAACGGATGTTTTTTATTGTTTTGCACATTGTTTAAATTAATGGATACCCGTCATGAAACCATAAAAAAAATAAAAAGTCTCCTTCGTTTTCACCGCAACGGACTCACCATAACAGATATTGCCGAAAAACTCCGGCTGAACCGGAACTCAACAGCGAAATATCTTGAAATTCTTCTTATTTCCGGGGATGTCAACCTGAATAACTTTGGCCCGGCGAAGGTCTATACCTATTCACAGAAAATGCCAGTATCGGCAATGCTGAAATTTTCTGCGGATTTCATTCTCCTGATCGATAATGAAATGCACATACTTGACGCGAACGAGAACGCACTCAGCATTCTTGGAACAACACGGGAGAACCTGATAGGGAATCTTATCGAGAATGTCAAGTCCCCCCTCATAGCCCGCCTGGATATTGCCCATGTGTTTGAGGAGATTTCGTCAAAGGGGGAAGTACAGCGGGAGTTCAGTATCTCCCTTCAGGGTGAAGACCACCACTATCGGACACGCCTTATTCCAACGGTTTTTGATACTATGGACGAAGGTATTACAATCATAGGTGAAGACATCACAAAACAGATCCAGTTCGAAGAATCCCTGATGATCTCTGAAACTCGATACCGGGCAATTGTGCAGGACCTGACCTACGTGATCTGCCGGTGGCGTCCGGAAGGTGAATTCACCTTTATCAACGATTTGTTCAGTCGTTTTACCGGAATTCCCTGCAATAAAGTAGTGGGGAAGAGCATCTTTACCTATATAATACCGGAAGATCTCCCCCTTATCAAGGAAAAGATCACCCAGCTCCTCCATGGCCAGGCAACCGTTTCTCTGGAAATCCGGTTAATCGATCACGAGGGGACATCCCGCTGGTACCAGTGGAACATCCGGGGGATCTACGACCACAACGGGGCACTGGTTGAATGCCAGTCTGTAGGACGCGATATCAATACTGAACGGGAGCAGGCGCAAAAAATCCGTGAAAGCGAAGAGCGTTTCCACATGATTACGGACCATTCTCCCTTCCCCATTTCTATTATCGATAGATCCGGGAATTACCTGTACGTGAATACAACATTTACCCAGCTATTCGGGTATACACGCGATGATATTCCTACGGAAAAAGACTGGTTCGAAAAGGCATTTCCCAATAGTTCTGAGACGGAACGCCATGATATTTTGCTTGCCCTGAAGCAAGACCCTGGAGGTTCCGTTCCGCATGACTCCGGTCCTTTCGTATATCCCGTTACGTGTAAAAATGGTTCTGTTCGCCAGATCAATTTCTTCCGGGCCACTCTCCAGAGTGGCGAGCAGTTTCTTGTCTATGAAGATCTTACTCCTAAAAAAGTAGCAGAACGGCTTCATACGATGCTGGCTTCGATTGTGAATTCTTCGGACGACGCCCCTTCTCTCTACCGGAGTCTCAATAAGTCCGTTCCCCTCAGAGATAAACCATAAAAACACGTTGGAATAGCGACGGGACCAGATGGGCAACAGGGAAGACCGAATCCCGATCGGCAATTCGGGGAAGGTCTCATTTTCACTCCCGGTAATGTTAAACACTTCATGCAATTTTTGCCTGCATGAACCTTTTCTTTCATAAACGGTATAGAGAGCCTGTAAACCGTGTTGTACCGGTATTAGACCGGTTATCATCGCTCACGTCAGTTTCTTTAAAAGGAATCCTGCAGCGTACTGATAACGGAATGCCCGGTAATTATTTCCCATCATCCGGGCTGTACTTGCACGGCATGAATTATTGGTGTCGACCTACGAAAATATGAAAATGAATAATTCGGAATGTTTAAGGTGCATGAGTATGATATTGTCGACTGGTGTGCGTGGTGTGTGTGATTATCCTTAGATCAGCGGTTTTACCCTCATTGAAAATACCGTTCCGATTCCCGTCTGATTCTCATACAAGAGTTCTAGGTAAACTTCCATGATTCACCCGATGATCATACTCACGGGTACAAAAAAAAGGGCCGGATATGGATGATAATAACGGTGTACCAATGAAAACAGAAGAGGAAAAAAGCACAGTGAAGATTCTGGTCGTCGAGGATAGCCGGACCCAGGCGGAATATCTCCAGCATATCCTTGAACATGAGGGATACCAGGTTATCCTTGCCTTTGATGGGAGTCAGGCCCTGGAACAGATAAAAATCGACCGCCCTACCATTGTTCTGACCGATATTATCATGCCGGAGATGGATGGCTATGCTCTCTGCAGTGCCATAAAGAAGACCGAGGACATGACAGATATCCCGGTCATCCTTGTTACCCAGCTCTTCGATCCGCCTGATCTGATAAAAGGTCTGGAAGCGGGGGCAAATGATATCATCATCAAACCGTTTCAGCCCGAACACGTGCTGTCACGGGTAGCATCCACTCTTCAGTCACTGGCACGCAAAAATGCGGGTGAGGCAAGTCCTGCCCTTGAAGTATTGTTTGATGGTAAGACACATCTCCTCCCTGCAAGCCAGTCCCGGACTCCTGCAATCCTCCTGTCCTCATATGATGCATCTATCCGGAAAAACGCAGAACTCCAGGCAGCGTTCGATCGTTTGGTTGCTGTAAATGAGAACCTCCAGCAAAAGATTGAAAATCTGGAGCGGTCTCATGAAATACCCCTGTTATCCCCCACCCCGGAAAAGCAGGAACCTGGCCAGAAAATCCCCGGTACTGAAGACCGCTTCCGGATGATCACCGAACTCTCCCCGTTTCCCATATCTATTATCGACAGCTCAGGAAATCACCAGTACGTGAACAAAAAATTCGAGCATCTCTTCGGGTACACCCTTGATGATATATCCACCGGGAAAGACTGGTTCCAAAAGGTATTTCCCGATTTTAATGAACGGACGAAAGCGATCAATACCTGGAAACAGGGTCACGTGCAGGATGCGTGGAACGAGGGAAAGTCCCCGATCTTTCCGGTTACCTGCAAAGACGGGACTGTCCGGCATATCCGCTATTGTCCGGTTACCCTCTCCGGTGGTGAGCAGTGTGTCGTGTATGAAGACCTGACCGATAAAACTGAATCAGAAAGGCTCCGCTCTGTCCTTGTGTCGATTGTCAATTCTTCAAACGATGCGATTATCGGGAAAACAATTGACGGCACTATCCTGAGCTGGAATAAGGCCGCGGAGCGTTATTACGGTTATCTTGCAGAAGAAGTGATCGGAAAATCCATTGAGATCATTATGCCCCCGGAAACACGTGTCCATCTCCCCGTGTTCCTCCGGAGAGCTGGATCAGGAGAAACCATTGAACATTTTGATACCGTCCGGTTGCGGAAAGACGGGTCCCGGATCGCAGTCTCTGTAACCATTTCACCAATCAGGAATGAAGAAGGTCGCATTGTCGGGATTTCTACCATCGCCCAGAATATTGCCGACAGGGAAAAATCCGAGGCCAGCCGGATGTTCAGGGAGCAGGTTCTTCACCGCCGTTAAAAAACAGGTCATCGGCATCCGGGAACCGTAGTTAGACCGGCAACAGGGTATTTTTTTTGGGGGCCTCGGAAGAATTGGCTGACGATCGGACGCAAATGTTATCCTCCCTGAACGGTCCGGAAAAAATGGATAATAAATTGAGGCAATGTAAATTATCAGTGTGAAGGAATCCCTACATTCTGAGGAGAGATCCTGATAAGTGCTTCTTCTGCAGCAATCTTGACATAGCCGTTATCCTTTTTGAGCACGTCCTGCAGGCTCTTTATTGCCTTGGGGTCGCCAAGTTTTCCCAGTGCTGCTGCTGCTGCGAACCGCACATCCTGTTCCGGATCTCTCAGAAGTGATATTAAGGAGTCTACGGAATTACTGGCACCGATATTTGCTAGTGCATCGGCTGCCAGGTACCTTACCCAGCGGTCCTCATCGGCTAGTGCCTGGACGAGGAACTCTGCTGCCGGCTGACCGTACTTCTCGAGGTTTATAACGTTTTTCCAACGTTCAGGATTATCCTTTTTTGCAAGTGCTGCGACAATATTCTGCATTGATATCACACCTCTTCCCCTCTTTGGGGTTACCATACAGTCCCCCATGGGAAATAATGAATATTTGCCAGCAATAACCGCATGGCATATATGAATGGCAGAGGATCCTACCGGGGGCCGAAAGAGATAATCCAACGACGATATATTACGTGTTGCACGACGAGAATGTGGCTGATATACGCCCCCACCGGATCTGATCGTCAGTTTGAAAACCTTTGAGGATATCGGTGTCCTGATTATGGAGGAAAGGGGAGTTATGGATGACAAAAAAACAATCCGGTTACTCAGTGTCACGATATGATTTTTTTAATTTCTGCTTTTTCTTTTCATAATCGTCATTCATAACCGGTTCCGGCATACGTTCCGGCTGATAGAATTTACTTGCCTCCTCATAACGGCTGATCGCCACCCAGTACCGTCCCAGCGATTCTTCATACCTGCCGATCTCACACAGGCGATCTCCAATCTCCTGGAGGGCCCGGGAATAGTACGTACTCGCTTCGTTATGCCGGCCAAGATTCTGCAGACAGTGTCCTGTTTCATGCAGCGCTTCGGTATAATTCGGTGCAATATCAAGGGCTTGTTTAAACCCATGTAACGCATCCTCGGTCTTTCCCTGATCCAAGAGGAGTGTAGCCTGCTGGTACTGGTTTTGTGCCTCTGCCGGAATTCTATCGGATTTGATATATCCCATGATTTTTTTACCGGGAGAGAGGCCAACAGTCATAGGTATTCTCACGCTATTTTAAAGAATATCTTATATAGGGTTTTGCCAACCGGGTGTGCCATGCAGATAAAGACATAAATTTCCAGTTCCGGTGTCGGGGAGCCCCCTCGTCTGATATTTTCTGTACTCGTATCCCGGATGGCAGACTATCGCCCCGGGAACTTTGCAGGACGAAGAAAAGAGCAAATGGTTCCCCGCCGTGACTACATACCGGCATGATGCATAAAATAGCACACCGGCAGCATGTTTCTTTCATAACCTACGTTTTCATTCAAATAAAGTGATAATCAGGTACAATATTTGTGAGACCGATTGTTGCATGGAGAACCCCGCAAGCAGTTGATTGAAACCATCTGTAATGATGTTCTGCCGAATATGGTCCGGATATTTGAGTCAAAGAAGATGGTCAGTGTTCTGGATCAGGATCAATGTGTAAAACTTATCGAACAGAAAACGTTGAGCGGGCACATAAATCCCTTAAAATGCTGCCTGTTGAGGATCAGAGCAGATACCGGGTGATGATTGATCCGGCATATGCTGATAATATAGACCGTTTTCGAAACCAGATTCAGGTCGTTCAGACCGTCTCTTTGCAGAATATTCCGGTAGAATAAGATGTCAACTGATACATGTGACAGAACAGGATAGCTATCTGAAAAAAGAATTCAGTTTTGGCTCTGTAGGATATATCTGCGCCAATCGGAACGGATATAACAAAATTATCGCTCATGAGACGTTGCAGAGGAATATTATTTTTATACGCTCCCTTGTACGGAGTTGGTATTTTCTGGCTTTGAGAGCATCCCCAAACTTCCGTTTCGTGATGGAGAACACCGCTTTAACGTCCACTCTCTGGGGATGGTGAAGGAGATTCAACCGTTGAGCCATTATTCGTTGTAAGTATCCGGAGAGTTATCTCCGTTCTCTCCCACAGATCGGAATGATATTATGGCGATACCCGTGAAATTTAAAAAAGTGTATTAATGAAAAGACTAAAAGTGAATAATCATGGCTGAAAGAAAAAAATGTGAATACTGTGAGAATGAAGCTATCGGGTTCCAGTCATTGGAGGGCGGTTTTGCCTATGTCTGCCAGGACCATGCTGACGGTCTCCTTCTTGCACTCAAACCTGGTGAAAAGAAAGTATACGGTGTCTGTGTTCTCGAACGATATACCTGATGGGAAAAACACGATGGCGGAAAAACCAAAGTGTGAATACTGTGAGGAGGATGCTATCGGGCTCCAGTCATTGGGTTCCTGTGTTTCCTATGTCTGCCAGGACCATGCCGACAGTTCCCTTCTCGCACTCAAACCCGGTGAAAAGCAGGCGTATGATTATTGTTATCTCGAACGATTCACTACAGATGATAAGTAATATCTGCCTGTTTTTTAGACCCCTCATAAGTCGAAGAAAATCTGATGAATTTGGAAGAAGACCCGAAGGTCTTCCGAAGAACTTCGTTCTTCTCCTCTTACAAGTCTAACGACTTTCTAGACTCTCCTGCTTCGGGTCTGATGACTATCAACATTCTCCACATCCTGATTATAAAGAATCCGAGACCTTCATCAGAATGTTGAGGAAGAGAAGTTTTTCGTAGGAAATCTTCGAACCAGTCCGGAAAAAAAAAGAAAAAATTTAGTGCTTATTGACCGGGTTGAACACGTTCTCGTAGATCATGTCGCTGCCGGTGTTGTGGAGCCGTGCACGCTCCTCCTTCTCCTCAACATACGCCATGAGCGGGAGTTCCATGCTGACACCGGGCACGTGGCCGAACATCTTCTCGAGTTCGACCTGCTGGGCGTGCATGAAGAGTGCGTTCGGGATCTCTGCCGGGCAGAGTTCCTGGCACTGGCCGCAGTTCACACAGGAGTCCGCGATGTGGGCGAACCGGATCAGGTGGAACATGAAGTTTGGCGGGAGTTCCCCGGGCTTGACATAGGCCGGGTTCTTAGTCGTGCAGTCCACGCAGTAGCAGATCGGGCAGGCCTCTATACAGGAATAACACTTGATGCAGCGGGAGGTCTCGCTCATGATCTTCTTCAGCCGGTCCTTGCCTTCGCCAAGACCTTCGAAGTCATGCTTGCGCCACTTGTCGCCAAGTTTCATCATGGCACCCTCGACCTTTCCGCGGATCTCGAGGCCCTTGGGGTTGGCTGCCTCGGTTACAACGAGTCCTTTCTTAACTGCGCCATTCAGGAGGTCCGCACCTTTCTCGGAGCAGATTTCAACAAAGGTGGCCTTGCCGGCCTTTTCACCAATGACACCCCAGTTCCCGCAGGCAAGGTCTGCCTGGCGGGGGATCTTCATCTTGCAGCGGCGGCAGTTGGACCTGCGGCCGTAGCCGGCCTCTTCGAGTTCGTCAACGGAGATACCCTTGTGGCCTCCCTCGTACTCGATGATGAACTGGCCCTTGTCGATCTCTTCCTTGTGGACCTTGTCCGGGTCAACGCCAAACTTCTCGGTAATCATCTTCCGGGCAAGGACCGGGCTGACCGAGCCCCCGCAGTTGACACCGATCATGACGATATTGTCAAGGTTGATCTGCTTGCGCTTGGCAAGTTCATAGAACGCCATTGCATCGCAGCCCTTGACGGTGACACCGATCTTCATGTCCTTTGCGCCGTCCATGTACTTCTTGAGGAGTTTGGGAAGGAGCAGGGTACCGCAGTGGAGGGAGCCGGCAGTCTTAGCAAGGTCCTTAGGATCAGAGATCAGGACCGGCTGTGCATCGTAGAGATCAGTTCCCTTGGTGACAACGAGAACCGCATCGACAGCTTTCGATTCGAGTGCAAATTTCCAGAGTGCGGTAACTGCGCCGCCGAGTTCGGCCTTCTTCTTGATGTCTGCGTCGTTGGTCCACGCGTAGAGCATATCGCCTTTCTTTGCCATGATCAGGCCTCCTGAATCTTCTCAAGTTTACAGGCACAGGCCTTGAACTCGGGGATCTTCGCTGTCGGGTCCAGCGCATTGTTCGTGAGGATGTTTGCAGCACATTCAACGAAGTGGAACGGCATGAAGATGACACCCTTCTTGATGGTCTTCGTCACGCGGGCGCCAATCATGATCTCTCCTCTTCGGGTGGTGGCCTTGACCATTTCCTTGTCCTTGATGCCCAGTGCAGCTGCATCCTCCGGGTTAATCTCAACCCATCCCGTGGGCTCCTCGCGCTCGAGGTCAACAGAGCGACGGGTCATGGTACCGGTATGCCAGTGCCAGATACAGCGGCCGGTGGTGAGGATAAGCGGGTATTCCTTGTCCGGAACTTCTGCCGGGGGTTTCCACTCGATCGGGGTAAAGATACCAAGACCGTCCGGGTGGGTAAACTTCTCTTTGTGCAGGATGGGGGTTCCCGGGTGCTCCTTTGTGGGACAGGGCCAGTGAAGAGCTTCGGGTTTCTCGAGGCGTGCATAATCCATCCCGCCATAGGACGGGGTAACCTTTGAAATCTCGGTAAAGATCTCTTCAGGGTTCTTGTACGGGAACTGCTTTTCGAATCCCATGACCTTGGCAAGTTCGCAGAAGATCTGCCAGTCTGCCTTTGCCTCGCCCGGTGGGTCCTGGGCCTTGCGCCACTTCTGGACGCGGCGTTCGGTGGAAGTCTGGGTGCCGTCCTTCTCGGCAAAGCAGGCTGCCGGCAGGACAACATTGGCGAACTGGGCGGTCTCGGTCATGAAGATATCCTGCACGACCAGGAACTCAACGTTCTTTAATCCCTTTTCAACGTGGTGGAGGTCCGGGTCGGAGAGCATCGGGTTCTCACCCATGATATAGACGCACTTGACCTTGCCGGGTTCGTCAGCAAGGGTATTGATGAGCGTGGTAACCGTCAGGCCGACTTTGCCCTCGGCAATCTCACAGCCCCATGCAGTCTCCATCTTCTTCTTCATCTCGGGGACGAGGACTGACTGGTAACCGGAGTACACGTTGGCAAGGGCCCCCATGTCGCAGGCGCCCTGCACGTTGTTCTGGCCACGCAGTGCACAGATACCCGTACCGGGTCTTCCCAGGTTGCCGGTCAGCATCTGGATATTTGCCGTGGACTTGACGTTATCAACACCGGTCGTGTGCTGGGTGATACCCATCGAGTAGAGGATCGCAGACTGGCCGGACTTCCCGAACCACTCTGCCGCAGTGATGATGTCCTTTGCCGGAACGCCGGTGATCTTCGCGACGTTTTCAGGGCTGTAGGTATCCTTCATTACGACTTCTTTGACCTTCTCGTAATCCTTGGTCCGGTTCTTGATGAAGTCCTTGTTCTCCCAGCCGTTCTTGATGATCAGCTGCATCATACAGTTGAAGAGAGCGACATCGGTACCAGAATAGAACTGAAGGTGCAGATCTGCGATCTTCCCTGTCGGAGTGAGCCGCGGGTCGGCGTAGATGATCTTTGCGCCATTTGCCTTGGCCTGCATAATGCGGCGCCCGATCAGCGGGTGCTGTTCGAATGTGTTGGTGCCGATAACAAGGAGGCACTTTGATGTTGCAATATCCGCAATCGACTGGGTCATTGCACCGGAGCCGAAGGCACCGGCAAGACCGACGACGGTCGAAGCGTGGCAGAGCCGGGCGCAGTGATCGATGTTGGGAGTCTTCATGACCGCCCTGGCGAACTTCTGCATTAAATAGTTCTCCTCGTTGGAGACACGGGCAGAAGCAAGACAAGCACTCTGTTCGCCCTGGTACTTTTTGAACTTCTCGGCGATCAGCTTGTAGGCCTCGTCCCAGCTCGCCTCGACGAATTTACCGTCCTTCTTGATGAGCGGTTTGGTCAGCCGGTCTGGGGCATTGATAAACTCCCAGGCATAGTTGCCTTTCGGACACAACTTACCTTCATTGACCGGATTGCGCTGCCAGGGCTGGACGCCGACAACCTTCTTGTCCACGACAACAAGGTTGAAGCCGCACCCGGTTCCGCAATACGGACACGTGGTTGGTACATACTTGAATTCCATCTTTTACACCTATCAAAAATATTAACAATTGAGGGTCTGGTTAATCGCTATTTAAGCATACGGATTTTTTTTTAAAAACGGTGATTACTAGTGGATTGAGATGTGTTCTGACAGTTTTCGAATCAAATTCAAAAAATTATCGAGTTTTACAAATTAAGTAAAAATAGTTAATATGTTGCAAAAAAGGATGGCAAACGCGCATTTTTACGCGCGTGGGAGAATGTCCTGCTGCCTGCAGCTGGACTTCACACAGCGTGTACGGGAATTAAGAAGTTTACTTACCTGTCGGGTCTCTCTCTCACGGGAGTTTTCTGTTATGGAGGATCATCAGAAAAAGCCTGATTCTCTCCTTCATCTGCGAGGATGTGGATTGCCGTTGCTTTCACGCCGGCAACCACCATAGTTCCTACGGTAAGCCCGAGTTCAGAACAGGAACGGCGGGTGACCAGGGCCGTCAGCTCAAACCCGCAGTCTATACTGACCCTGACAAAAGGCCCGTAGGGTAAAATCCTGGTTATCCGGCCATTGATCTGATTACGCATGCTGGTTTTTCCCTGCGCTGTATCTGCCGGTATCAGGGTCACTTCCTCAGGCCTGATATAAAGTGCTGCCCGCTGCCCTTTCCGGAGATTGGTCAGCGCCTCAAAGCAGCTGGTACCGACCCGGATAACCGCGTGACCCCCCGTGTTCTCTATGACTACGCCCCCGGTGATGGCATCAATCCCTACGAAGCGGGCGATATCCTTCCCTCCCGGCTGGTAGAAGATCTCGCCTGCGGTCCCTGTCTGCACCAGCCTCCCGTTCATGATCACACCGATCCGGTCTGCAAGCCGCTGGCCCTGGATCATATCATGGGTGGACATGATGATCGTTGTACCAAATTTCTTGTTGATGCGGATGATCAGGTCCTCGATCAGGTCCGATGAGACCGGGTCGAGGTTTGCCGTTGGTTCGTCAAGCAGGAGGACCTCCGGTTCGGTAACGATGGCACGGGCGAGGGCAACTCGCTGCATCTCTCCCCCTGAGAGAGTAACCGCCTTCCGCTTGGATAGATCCGGCAGGCCAACCAGCTCAAGTGCTTCCTGAACCTTTCGCATCGCATCAGCATCAGCTATCCCGCGGAACTTCAGCCCGAACGCAACATTCCCCGCAACCGTCGTGTTCAGCACAGCCGGTTTCTGGAAGACCATGCCCATACGCCTCCGGATTGCGAGGCGCTCCTGCTCTGTGCAGGCTGTATCTTTACCGTCAAAAAAGATCGTGCCGGAGGTTGGCCATTCGAGGAGATCGATGAGCCGTATCAGGGTGGTTTTACCGCTCCCGCTTGGCCCGATGAATGTGAATATTTCACCGGCCCGGATCTCAAGATCGGTCTCTTTTATGGTATCAGCAGTACTGAATTTTTTCGTGAGTTTCTCGATCCGAATCATCCGAGGGGACCCCCGAAAATCTTCTGGGTGTTGTACGACAGGCCGGTGGTGATGACATTCAGGATCACGACAACGATCAGGGCAACCGTCAGGAGGATGATCCCGAGTGCGATGGAAAGACCAAATTCCCCCATGCCCGTTTCAAGGGTGATTGCCGTGGTAAGGACCCGGGTGGATCCCCGGATGTTTCCCCCGATCATCATCGCAACGCCGACTTCGGCAATTGCCCGTCCGAATCCGAGGACGACGGCACTCAGGATTGCATAACGGGCCTCT
The DNA here is from genome assembly GCA_041652515.1 of Methanoregula sp. Classification (GTDB taxonomy): domain Archaea; phylum Halobacteriota; class Methanomicrobia; order Methanomicrobiales; family Methanospirillaceae; genus Methanoregula. Next base: position 8,130 of record JBAZHD010000030.1, on the reverse strand, counting down.
TTTACGATCTCAAGGATCTTCTGGAACCCGGTGGCCCCGAGAGCGACCAGCGTATCGCTGATACTCTTGTCAACCCCGCTGAGCGCAGATATGACAAGACCCGTTATGATGGGCATAATCAGGATGGTCTGCCCGAGGATCATGCCTTCAGGTGTAAAGAGAAGACCGAGAAATCCCAGCGGGCCGCTTTTTGAGATCATAAGATAGAGCAGGAGGCCGACGACAACGGTCGGGACGGAGTAGAGGGTCTGGATGAGAACGATAAGTGCCCGTTTACCGTAAAAGTCCTGGAAATGGATGAAGCCCCCAAGGAGAATGGAGATGAGAGCAGCAATGATTGTCGCTGAAAGAGAGATATACAGGGAGAGCGCAGCAATCTCCATTACATCGGGATTGAGCGTGACGATAAGGTCAACGGCCTGCATTACGCCCTGTCCAATATCATTCATCCCTGGTATCTCCTGTATCCATGCCCGGTTCAGGTCCGGTAACTGTTGAAAAGGTTAATTCCTATGATCACCTTTACTTTCTTTTAGTTATTGTTAATGCTCTGATCCTGTCTTTCATTCAGACCGGTAATGATCATTAATAAGGTTCGTGAGTCATCTTCCCGCTGCTGATACCCGTGTCCGAAAACAGCCTCCCTCCGCTACGGTTCGACCTGTCCGAGCTTGCCGGATCGCTGGGGGATTTTGGTACCATCATCCCGCTGATCCTTGCTGTCGCTCTCGTATCCGATGTCAACGCACGGTATGTCCTGCTCTTCTTTGGGATCTGGTTCATCCTGACCGGCCTGTATTACCGTCTCCCCATTCCTCTCGAACCGATGAAAGCGGTAGCCGTGATCGTCATTGCAGGATCGATCGGGAGCGGCGAGATTGCCGCAGCCGGTCTCATTCTCGGCGTCATTTTCCTGGTGCTTGGGTATGGCCGGTTCTTCGGTATCATCGAACAATGGGTGCCGCAGAGTGTTGTCCGGGGGATCCAGCTGGGGCTGGCCCTCCTCCTGTTCCGCTCATCGCTGGGATTCGTTGAGAAAGACCCCCTGTTCTTCCTGCTGGGTATTGCAATCATTGCCTGCTTTTACCTCCTTGCCCGCTTCCGTTCGATTCCCGATCTCTCTGCGATCGTCGTCATCGCTGTCGGGCTTATTGCCGGGATTACTCTGTACGGTGTCCCCCCGATCAGCCTGATCCCGGCACCGAAGCTCGTCATCCCCCTCCCCATGGACTTCTCCTCTGCTTTCGCAACACTCGTCCTCCCGCAGGTAGTGCTGACCATAACGAACGCGATCCTTGCGACGTCGCTCCTGACAAAAGATCTTTTCCACCAGGACGTACCTCCAAAGAAGTTTTCGACAACTATCGGCCTGATGAACCTCGTCTCCGTCCCGTTTGGGGGTTTCCCGATGTGCCACGGGGCCGGGGGACTCGCCGGGCAGTACCGTTACGGTGCCCGGACCGGCGGGGCCAATTTGTATGCCGGTGTGATCTTCATCATCCTTGCCCTCTTCTTCACGTCTCCGCAGGTCCTCTCCATTATCGCGGTGGGTGTACTGGGAGCCCTGCTGGTCTTTGTCGGCATCGAGATGGGACGCCATAGTCTCCGGTCCGATTCTCTTGTCATAACCTGTGTTATCGGGATCCTGGCATTGATTAGTTCGATGACGATTGCCTTCATCGTCGGGATGGTGCTCGCGTATGGTGCTGGTTGGATGAAGAAGAGGAAGGCCGCACGGGAAACGAGCTGAAGAATTCATCATCTCTAATTCATCATCTCTATGTCGGAGAGGTTTCTGATAATCTTCGACGAAATGAAGTGAGGCAAAATGCCGAGCATCGATTTTCTGATTAACCAGTGGCAAGTCGAAGAAATTCTGATAAATTTCCTCTCCTCCCCCAGGTTTTTATGAATCAGTCGAAAAATAGGTGGGGTTAAATACCCGATCCACGAGTAACGGCGGGTGCGATCGCGGATGCCGGGGCCTTGTAGTCGGCTACCCAGCCTTCAGCAGCAGTCGGAACCTCGACAGTCATCGGGGTGAAGAGGGCTTTACCATACTTGTCGACACCAAATGAGCCGATTTCTGCCTGGGTTGTCGGATCGATCAGGAAGTTGACGAAGTTATTGGCCATCTTGATCTTGTCGGCCGGCTGCTTGGAATTGTAGACGGTCATCACGCTGTAAATGTTGAGCAGGCTTGCACCCTTGCTGACAAGCGGTACCATCTTGAGGTCATTCTTGTAGGCAAGGTAGGTCCCTTCATCGGTCAGGGTATATGCATTCTTCTCGCTTGCCATCTGGAGCGTCTCTCCCATGCCCTTGCCTGCTTCTATGTACCAGTCCCCGGACTTCTGGACCTGGGTGGTATAGTTATAACCGGCTTTGGACCAGACATTTTTCTCGGCAGAGTGGGTTCCGGATCCGTCACCACGGGATACGAAAGCGATGCCAGCCGTCTTGTTGGTACCCTTCAGAAGCAGCGTTGTCATAGCAGCTTCCGGTGTCATATCCTTGATGCCAGCCGGGTCATTTTCCGGGCCAACGATTATGAACGAGTTGGATGCAAACGAGCGCCGGTTCAGGCCATAGCCATCTTTCATGAATGTCAGTTCCTGGCTTGGTGAGTGGACGAGCAGGACATCGGCGTCACCGTTCTTGGCGAGCTCAATGGCCTTGCCGGTTCCCTGCGAGGTGATTTTCAGCGTTACACCGGGATACTTTGTCTCAAATTTCTGCTGGAGGTAGTCAAGGAGCTTGGTGTCGTACAGGCTCGTCGTCGTTGCGATGACGAGGGTCTGCTGCCCTGCCACCGTTGGTGCCGCCGCGGCCGGCGCCTGGCTCGTGCATCCTGCAAAACAGGCTGCAAGGAACAGCAATACAAATATCGTGGAAGTTAATCCAACATACACATCTCTTCTCATAATTACACCGGCATAAGGGTGGGTAAGATCACTATTCAATGTTTCTTTTCAGCATTAGTCAAAAAAAATTGGTTATCAGTTGGTAACCAGATGGTCTAATACAATTTTTATTGATTTTTCATTATTGTTAACCATTTGAGAAAAGTGCCGAATCCATATTTTTCAGCATTTCTTCAGCAATTCCCTGAAAATGGCCGCGCCCAGGATCTCGTTCGTTTCTTTAGAATATTTCTCCTTCATGAGCTCGATCATCTTCCGGCTCCCCTTTGCCGTTGTCAGGATCCCGACACGCTCCGCCCTCGTCACTAGTTCCTCCTGCTCCATCATGGCAAAATACGGCAGCACATAGTAATGCGGGACATCGAGGAATTCTGCGAGACGCCGCGTTGTCGGGAACTTCATCCGGATTGTATTGTCAGCAAATGTGATGGTGATCGAACGCTCCAGCAGCTGGATGCGGACAGCAGCATCAAAGAGAACATCAACGGACAGTGCAGCCATAGGAAGTCTTCATGGAATAATTACCCTTACACCCTTAAAGAGTCTTAGTAAACGCACGGGACGGGAAAATCGTTCATGCCCGCCGGACCTGGAATTATCAACGAAAAAAAGATTACTTTTTCTTCTTGTGGTCATCGGCAACCGGTTTCATGAACACGACTTCCGCACCAACATCTTTTGCAATCTGCTCGATCTCGAATTTCCGGAAATGGGTTGCCTCAACCTGGATCTCTCCACCGGTGATAGCAACAATGCGGTACTTGGGCGATTCCACACCCTCGCCGACTTTCTGGCGCTCACGCACGTAAATTTTCATTGTTATTCCTCCACGCCACAATTAAAACATCAGTTCATATTCCTGTACCGGGTTTTGTGGCTCTGATATACCAACTGGTTTACGTGGACTTATAACTTTCCATTGTGATATGCGATAGGCTGATAGCAATGAAAAAACGGTTTGAACTCCACAGCGGGCTGCAGGGCGAGACCCTCGTCAGAAAGGGGATGCACCGGAACGGTGCTGCAACAAAACAGATCCGGATTGCTCCGGATATGAACGTCATCAAGATTGGCGGGCACGGCGCGATCGATTACGGGCGCGAAGTGATGCACCCGCTCTGCGATGAGATCGGGAAACTCTCAAAGAAACACCAGCTGCTCGTGGTCACTGGTGGCGGGGGGCGGGTGCGCCACATCATGGATATCGGCATGGACCTTGGAATGCCGACGGGAGTGCTCGCGGAACTCTCTGCCAAGATCAGCGAGCAGAACGCCATCATGGTCTCCATCCTGCTCTCGAAATATAACGGTACCCGGATCCATACCGGCGACCTCCTCGAGCTCCCCATGCTCCTCAAGCTTGGCATGCTGCCGGTAATCCATGGCACACCTCCGTACGGTCTCTATGAACACCCGGCACGCACCGACCAGATCCCCCCGCACCGCACGGATACCGGCGCGTTCCTGGTTGCAGAAGTGCTCGGAGCAAAGAGCTGTATCATTGGTAAGAATGTGGACGGGCTGTACATGGAAGACCCGCGGAAGAATCCCGACGCAGAGCTGATACGGGATATCACAGCAAAGGAACTGATCAAACTCGATCTCGAAGACCTGGTCATCGAGCGGATGGTTGTCGACCTCCTGGACAATGCAGTCAATATCCATGAAGTCCGGATCATCAACTGCCACAAGCAGGGAAATCTTGAGAAGGCAGTCAATGGCAAGAATGTCGGGACAATCATCCGGGCTGAGTAGGTATCCCTGACATTTTTTCCAAAGGAAATCCTTTGGGCACTTTTTTTTTTAAAAACCAGAATTTTAATTCCAGTTCTCGCCGGGAAATCCGGAAAACACTGTGAAAAAGTTTACGAGTATTGTTTAACCCAGCCTTTTTATCTTTAAATAAAGTAAGTTAACTGAGTTGAACATCCATGGGTATCTGCACTGACATCATGAATGACTTTGTACTGAAGGAGATCAAGCACATCTACTCGAGCTACGATGGCTGGAAGATCACCCCGAAAAAGAATGGTGTCGGGTATGATACGCTCGTTATCCTTGAACGGTCAAATGACGGCCACAAGGAAATCACCAAAGTCCTTGTGTCCTTTCATAAATCTGTGACGCTCGATATGCTGGATAACCTGACCCGGCCGGAGCCGGTCTATGACGGCAGCCGCCCGCGCTTTGATTTTGCAGTCATTGTTCCTGCCAATGCAGATACCTCGGCATTACCCAAAGACCTGAAAGTCTATATCATGAAATCCTTTGCCTTTGTGGGAAAGGAACTCACCTGGGTAAAAAAGCCGGTCCGGAATGCGGAAGAAACGGTGAAGACGGCCTCAAAACCCGCATAACCTTTTCTTTAATCTCCCTGCCTGCTTATAAAAAACCGGGAACACAGGTATTTTCCTGTCATCGATTACCTCTGGATCGCAATAACGCTCAGGGGGTTGCAGGCCGCCCCCTCCGCTGGTGCAGCGCGAAGGTGCTTCGACTCTGATGGCGCAGGAGGGACGCGTCATCTTGACGATAGCGATTTTCTTGAGAGTGCGATATTCGCAAATTGGAAAAAAGTACAAGGCAGCCGGTTATATTTGAACCGGTATTTCCCGTTGCAATCAAATCTTCTTGTAATAGTTCATTGAACCGCATGCCCCGCACCGATCTCCTTCGATCAGGTAATCCGGCACGCTCTCACCGCAGGTGGGGCAGGTGACTGATTTCCATTTCTTCTTTTTTGTAACCAGAACACGGACCCGTTCTGATGAGAGAATGTCCCGGCCTGCACGAAAGATCTCGTCCTGGAGGAGGTCTTTCATGGTATGTTTGTCATATGCCGGGCTGTTGGCATACCAGATGTCCATCGTGGGATATTTTTTCAGTTTCGCGAGGTCCACATACACGCGGACTGCCTCCGCAGTCTCGCTCTCGGACGGGGCATTCAGGGTGATGGCGAATTTCCCGATAGGTACGACCCTGAGCCGGTTGTTACCGGTCGTGCAATGAGCCATCACCTGCAGGGCGTCGGGCAGGCATTTGGGGGTCTCGCAGACGCTATAGATTTTCTTGTCAGGAGTTAGCCCGAGCAGTTCCAGTGCATAATCCACCATGAATGCACCGATCAGGACTCCCGGTGCCGGGTAGGTATGGAATTCAGACAACCGGAGAACCTGCTGCATGAGCGTCGGGTTGATCCCGCACTTCTTCATGCTGGCTGTCAGCGCTTCCGGGGACCCTTCATGGTGACCTGCTTGCATGAATATATGTTGGCAGATGATCTGATAAACATTTTATGAAAAGTAACTGATCAGGGTAACCGCACACGGGAACAATGTGCAGCTTTTACACGGGTTCTCCATGCATTGGGCAGGCTTACGATTGCGGATTGTTCCGGGATGGATAGTTGCATGCGGCAAGCAGTGACCGTGCATCCATGTGTCCCCCCTCGGGTATCTCCACGGCAAGAGCGGAGAGCGATACGATGGAAAGGGGAACCCTGACGCCGAACATGTCTGCCGCGGGAATTGGTCTGTGATTTTGTTGTACATAATTGCGTACACTCCAGCGGTCCACAATAATTCCCATTTCCGCAAGGCAGGAAGAAACGCGGGCATACGGCATGGTCTCCCCGAGGGTCACGCAGAGATCGATAACCGGAGACCCGATCCGGGTGTCCGGGTAAAACGGCTGGTCCGCAAGACAGACCTGCCCGCAGCTTTTACACAGAAAACGCTTCACCAGCACACGGACTACTCTTTTCTGTTCGCCTTCCATCACGATAGCAAACTGCTTTTTCTTGACATCGTACCCGGACAGCTCACCATTGCAGTGCGGACAGGTTCCTCCCTGATCAAAAACAACCCCGTCACATGAAGTGAGGGTCATCTGAATGACATCGGAAAGCATGGGGGGTATGCGGCGCTTTTTCACGGTGATTTTCCCCTCTCATCTCATATATTGCGGTTTGGTATCTTTTCTCTGAACCGGCCGCTAAAAAGGTTGTACAATAAATGTCGCTTTGAGTTTATAAACCCACTTCTGTTCACCATTTTTTTGAAAAATTTCACAACCCTTATATGGTATTTTTACAAACACTGTGGTTATAACCATATTCATTTAACAAGTCGGTTATGGAAACCTGTTTTCACAATGGGTTTCAGGTGTAATGTTGGTGATTATCGCATGAGTGACGAAAATTTACAGCTGAAATATACAGCAACAACGTGTCCCTACTGCGGGGTTGGCTGTGGCCTGAACCTTGTATCTCAGGGCAACACGCTTGTTGGCGTCGAACCGTACAAGCGGACCCCGATTAACGAGGGCAAGCTCTGCCCGAAGGGTGCGACCTGCTGGGAAACGGTCCAGAAGCCGGGCCGGCTGACCCGGCCCCTGATCAAAAAGGGCGACAAGTTCGAGGAAGCCTCCTGGGACGAAGCCATCGACCTGATCACGAAGAAGTTTAAGGAAATCTCCGACAAGAACGGGCCAAAGGCACTCGGGTTCCAGACCTCCTGCCGTACCGTCAACGAGGATTGTTACGCCCTGCAGAAGTTTGCCCGTGTCGGTTTCCAGACCAACAATGTCGACAACTGCGCCCGTATCTGCCACGGACCTTCTGTTGCCGGTCTCTCGCTCTCCTTCGGGTCCGGTGCAGCCACCAACCCGTTCGAAGATGTCCTGAACTCCGACCTCATCGTCATGTGGGGTTCCAATGCTGTCGAGGCCCACCCGCTTGCTGCCCGCCGCGTCATGCAGGCCAAGATGAAAGGCATTCCAATTGTTGTCGTTGACCCGCGGTACAGCGCAACCGCCCGGCTCGCCGACAAGTACATCCGGTTCAATCCGTCGACCCACATTGCCCTCGCCAACAACATGATGTATTATATCATCAAGGAAGGCCTCGAGGACAAGGAATTCATCAAGGAGCGTACAAAAGGGTTCGATGACCTGAAAAAGACGGTCGAGAAGTATGCTGACGCCACGAATATCCACGGTGTCCCGCAAGAGTCTGTCAAGGAGTTTGCCCGCCAGTACGCGAATGCAAAGAACGCAGTCATCATCTACTGCCTTGGTATCACCGAACTCACTACCGGTACCGACAACGTCCGTTCGATGGGCAACCTCTCGCTGCTCACCGGAAATATAGGGCGCCCCGGCGTCGGTGTCAACCCGCTCCGCGGCCAGAACAACGTGCAGGGCGCCT